>JBBQFO010000189.1:0-9229 GCA_038322035.1 Candidatus Obscuribacterales bacterium | reverse complement strand
ACCCTTCTTCTTGTCCCACATCGCCACAGCCTCCTTTTAGACATCGGTCGTGCATTGACTGAGCATGGTTCTCAGCGCCGCCGCCCCTCTAATCTTTTACCCATCTATTATGGTTTTCGAGCTGCATTCTGTACACACGATTTGGTATTGGCACAATCGTGTCTGTTTGGTCGGAAAACGCACGGGCACGGGAAACAACCGATACCCGCCAGATGAGAATAAACTCATATTCAATCATTGTAGCGCATTTCAAGAGTCGTAGTAGACCCCTTGCCGTGTTCTGACTCAAAACGCAGGCGCGCCGGATAGTAGCAGCGAATCATTTCGGCCCTCTCCTTGTTGCCACTCTGACCGGTGCCACCTTCCACAGACTTGCGAGCTTCTGCTTCGCTGACATCCACACCTTTGCCGTTGTCTTTGATCGTGAATTTAGCGATGTTGTCTGACACCTCGATGTAAATCAAGATGCGAGAAGCCTCGGCATATTTCTCGATGTTGGTCAGCGACTCCTGCACGATTCGATAGACATGGAGTTGCACAGGGTAAGGGAATTCAGGCAGATCGCGCTCGCACTCGAAAGTGCAATCGGCGCCGGTGCGCTGCTCGACGCGTTCCAGCAAATCAGCGATCACCGTCTTCAAGCCCCAATCGATCAAGTCGCGCGGTGCGAGGTCCTGACAGATCTCTCGCAGCTTCTGAGAAACGGCATCAAGACCCTCGATCAACTCAGCATCATCGAGGCGACGGTCGCTTGTCATTTGACGTTTCAGTGTCATGATGTCGGCGATCACAGCGTCGTGCAAGTCGCGTGCGATGCGGTTTTGAATCTCTTCCTGCTGACTGACGATCTTTTGCGCCATGTTTTGCTCAGCCAACAACAGTTCACGGACAGTGGCTCTTAGAGCTGCTCCTTCCAGGTTTTCAAAAATCGCCGGACCGATCATTTCATCTTTCAGACCTTGAGCGGAAGCGAAGACGAGCGTTTTAAACAACCCGCGAATCAAGTAATAAAGCTCATCGGGATCTGCTGGCAGTGAGTCGATCGACCATATGCCAGAATTCTTGTCATCCATTTGCAGAACACTTTTCAAACGCCCCGGCGTTTCACTGCGCGAAAATTTGAAAATTTCGAGCACTGGCACGAGGAAGAATTCTATTCGCCCATGCGCTCCTCGCATCGATAGACTCCACGTCGAAGACGAAGCCCGACAACGCAAATAAGAGACATTCTTCTTTTCGTTTTGAATCGGTGCCTTGGGTTGCGAACCGTTATCTTGCGCCTGATGAGCAGAGTCTTCGCGAACATCGCTGACATCGGTTGTGCTCAAGCGCAACGGAGCCAGTTCAGGCACATCTGAAACCAGCTCGTTAAACTCCAGCACCAAGCCCTTCAAGGTCGCAGATAGCAATGTCATCAAGGCGCGCGTCGCTTCTTCAATCTCCTCACCGGCAAATTCTTCTGGGCCGGGATTGGCGTCTTTATGACCGGGCACCATGCGGTAAGCCATCTCACGCAGCCAGAGGGATTGATAGATCGCCTGCTGAGCGCGACGCCCCATATCTTCACTTGAGTACTCGCGCAGATTGCTGAAGCGCCCCCACTGACCAGATTCCGTGCCCACCTTGTTGACGGCGTTGGCACGGTCGACCCGCTCAGTGATTCCCAATTTATCAGCCACCAGGGGCGGCATTACCTCAATCAGGTACTTCAAAACTTCGTCAATGGTTTTATCGACAATTGGCTTCACGGTTCGAGCTCAAGGTTTCCATATCCGCTTTGCACGGCCCAGGCGATCAGTTGTTCGCGACTTTCCAATCCGAGTTTTAGCAGAAGTAGTTCGGTTTGTTTTCTTACCGTAGCAGGCGATGCCTGCCTGCGCTCGGCAATGTCGTTATATTTCATGCCTCGGGCCAGCATCTTCAAGACTTCCTGCTCAGATTTTGTAATTTTAGTTTCGCCCGACACCAACTCAGCAGAAAGCACTGGCTTCT
This sequence comes from Candidatus Obscuribacterales bacterium, assembly GCA_038322035.1. Classification (GTDB taxonomy): domain Bacteria; phylum Cyanobacteriota; class Vampirovibrionia; order Obscuribacterales; family Obscuribacteraceae; genus PALSA-1081. The sequence goes on along the minus strand of JBBQFO010000189.1, from coordinate 7,237 downwards.
TTCCTATCATCACCTGCCGCATGGCATCGGCAACGGTGCCAACATTTTCCGATTTCAGCAAGTAACCAGCCACACCCATAGCCAGAACTGTCTGGATGAACGCCATGCGATTCTCGCCAGAGAAAATAATCACATGCGCACCATCGACGGCGCAGAAAGAATGAACGGTTGTCTTCGGTCCAGTCGAGCCAGGTAAGTGCAAATCAAGCAAGATGATGTTCGGCTTGAGCGCCACCGCCATCTCAAGACCTTGGTCCGAAGTCGTAGCAGTACCCAAAACGTCAATATCAGATTCTCTCGACAAGCCTGTTGTCAGACCTTCGAGAGTGACCTGATGATCTTCCACTATCAACACGCCGATTCTAGTCATCGTCTCAGCCTGCTAGACACACATGGTCATACCCATCTGGGAGCATACAATACCAGGCTTGGGCATGATCGTTTGTAAAGCCGCGAGCCTTGCAGGCACAGGGTTTTATCTAACTACTGCACTGAAGGTGTTAGAGTTTAGCCGCAAAGATTAGGAAGTTCGTATGCACCTCGATGTTGTGTTTTTATCACGCGTTCAATTCGCGCTGACAATCATGTTTCACTACATTTTTCCGCCTCTGACAATTGGGCTTGGACTGTTCATGGTGCTCGTCGAAACGGCGTACATGCGCACCAAAAATCCGATCTACAAAATGATGGCGCTTTTTTGGACGAGAATCTTTGCGGTCAACTTCGCAATCGGCGTGGCTACAGGCATTGTTATGGAATTCCAGTTCGGCACGAATTGGGCGACATACTCTCGCTTTGTCGGCGATGTTTTCGGATCTGCGTTGGCGGCGGAAGGAATTTTTGCATTCTTTCTCGAGTCAGGATTTCTGGCCATTCTTGTGTTTGGATGGGATAAAGTCTCTGCGCGAGTGCACTATTTTGCAACCTGCATGGTGTCACTGGGTTCGATCTTTTCTTCCATTTGGATAGTGATCGCGAACTCGTGGCAACAGACTCCGGCCGGCTATCACCTGGTGCGAACCGCGCAGGGATTCATGCGCGCCGAGATCACGGATTTTTGGGCCATGGTATTCAACCCTTCCAGCGTGACGCGACTGTTTCACGTTTGGTTTGCGTCCTTTATCCTGGGCGGATTGTTCGCCATGAGCGTCAGCGCCTATTACATTTTAAAAAACAAACATTTAGATTTTGCAAAACACACGTTCGTCCTCGCGCTCTGTTATACAGCGTTTTTTTCGTGCGCCGAATTAGGGTCCGGACACTTCCAGGCTGATAAAGTTGCAGAGACTCAACCGGCTAAGTTAGCTGCTCTCGAAGCGCACTTCAAAACTGGAACTGGCGGCACAAGCATGTACATCATAGGAATTCCCGATGTACAAAACGAAGTGGTCAAGTTTGGAATTGAAATTCCAGACATGCTTAGCTTCCTCGTCTATCAAGACATCAACAAACCTGTGCCTGGTCTGGACAAGTTCCCGAAAGCAGACCGACCACCAGTGGTGATACCATTCTATGCTTACCACATCATGATTGGGCTGGGCATGTCTTTCATCGGATTGACATTGCTGGGACTATTTTTCTGGAAACGCGGAACGATTTTCGAACAGCGATGGTTGTTGTGGATTTACGTCTTCCTTGTGCTGGGCGGCTACGCTGCCAATCAATGCGGTTGGGTCGCTTGCGAAGTAGGACGACAACCCTGGCTAGTCTATGGACTTCTGCGCACGAAAGATGCGGTCTCAAAAGCTATTTCAGGCGATATGGTACTGGCATCGATTTTGATGTTTGGGTTTGTCTATTCTTTCTTATTTGTGATTTGGGTGACGGTCTTGACCGACAAAATTACTAAGGGACCCGAAACCATGGAAGAAGTAATGGCCCATTTACCCGGCCCGGAGATGAGCGGGAGCTTCTGGCAATTCGTCGGGGGAATCATGAAGAAAGGCATCTACTCCCTTACTCCAGAGTCGAGATTCCACGAAACACCGGAGAAATCAGATGACATATAACGACATTTGGTTTGTCCTCATGGGCGTTCTGCTCACCGCATATGGTGTGTTGGATGGATTCGATTTCGGCGTCGGCATTTTGCATTTGCGTGCAAAAACTGATGAAGAAAGAAGATTGATCATGAATTCAATCGGTCCACTCTGGGATGGAAATGAAGTCTGGCTCGTCGTCTTCGGCGGAGCACTATTCGCGGCTTTTCCAAATGCGTATGCCACAGCCTTGTCCGGCTACTACGTTTTGATCATGTTAATGCTCTGCGCTCTAATTTTTCGAGCCGTTTCCATTGAATTTCGCAGCAAGAAGAAACATCCAATCTGGCGTCAAACATGGGACGTCGCCTTCTGCGTCTCCAGCACTCTAGCTGCGTTCATCTTCGGCGTAATCGTGGGCAATTTATTCATCGGATTGCCAATCGGTCCTGACATGGAATACAAAGGGCACATGCATGACCACTTCCAACCATACGCTCTTCTAGTTGGATGCTTCGCTGTTGCAGTCTGTGCGATGCACGGCTCCATCTACTTATACCTGAAGACCGAAGGCGAGCTTCAGAAGCGGGTGCATGGATGGATGTGGCAGACATTCGGAATATTCCTTTTCTTCTATATCCTCACCACCATCTACACGCTGGTGAAAATTCCTGACGCAGTCTCAAACTTCAAACTCTGGCCGTGGGCGAGTGTGGTGATCGTCTTGAACGTGCTGGCCATTGCCAATATTCCTAGAGCAATTTATTTGAACAGACCGGGCTACGCGTTCATCTCATCTATCTGCACGCTGGCAGCATTCACGTTCCTTTTCGGGGTGGCGATGTATCCAAACCTACTGGTGTCGAGCTACGGAGCCGCATACAGCCTAAACATCTACAACTCAGCATCATCACACAAGACACTAGGCATAATGCTTTTCGTCGCCGCTTTGGGACTGCCCTTCGTACTCAGCTACACCGCAGTCGTGTACTGGATCTTCCGAGGCAAAGTGCAACTAGGAAAAATGAGCTACTAGGATTTAGCCCCATTGGCTAATCGCCTTTGATTGGGGTTTTATCCTCGGCTCCAATCCATCGATAAACGAAACCGCCCAACGCGGCTCCGACAAGTGGTGCAACAAAAAACAGCCAGAGCTGTTCGAGCGCCCAACCACCAACGAAGATGGCCGGTGCCAAGCTTCTAGCAGGGTTTACGGAAGTGTTTGTTACCGGGATGCTGATCAAGTGAATTAAAGTCAGACATAGTCCAATCGCGATCGGTGCGAACCCAGCTGGTGCCTTTCCGTGCGTGGAACCCAGTATGACAAAGAGAAATGCGAAGGTCATTACGACCTCGGTGACAAACGCTGCAATCAGCGAATAGTGACCGGGAGAATGGTCGCCATAACCATTGCATGCAAATCCTCCCTTGAGATCAAAGCCTGGCGCACCACTTGCAATCACATAAAGTATTGCAGCGCCGGCGATCGCTCCAAGCAGCTGAGCGATGATGTAAGGAGCCAGGTCCTTGGCTGGAAATCGACCACCACAAAACAATCCCACTGATACTGCGGGGTTCAGGTGACATCCCGAAACATGACCGATAGCATAAGCCATAGTTAGAACAGTCAGTCCAAACGCCAGTGCCACGCCCAGAAGTCCGATGCCGACATTCGGGAATGCCGCAGCAATAACGGCGCTGCCACAGCCACCTAAGACCAACCAAAGGGTCCCAATGAACTCCGCGCTCAATCGTTTAGTCATAGCAACTCCTTTCAGCCTTTAAGCGAGCGAGCTTAACACATATATTCCTCAAGATTAAAATTGACTGAAAGGACCCCCGATAGGTAACCTTTTCCAGCGCGCCCGAGTCATAAGAGCAGACACCACTGGAGGCGGGATAATGAAAGGTTTACTGTTTATGGGCTTACTCGGCTACGCGATCGGCACTTTTTTCGCGCCAAAGAAAGGCTCAGAGCTCCGTAAAGAAATAAAAGATAGAGTTGCCGACTTTCAGGAGAACGGATCCGACGTGATCCTAGACGCTCAAAGCATGGCTTCTGATTTGATTGATAAGGCTCAGCCAGCGCTGAACCAGGTCAAGGAAAGCGCAATGCAAGTAAAAGAAAGTGCCAAGACACTTAAACAAAATGCAGCGAAGTCATTCAACGAAGGTTTCGCAAAAGAACAGGCCGCAGCGAAAGAACGAAAGACTGAACCACCAAAGTACTTCGACCCATCGAATGTCAGCAACACAACTGCGAGCAGCTTCTAAGGAAGTACTTATATAAGTATTGAGAACGAGGGAGCTTCGGCTTCCTCGTTTTTATTCACACGTTTTACTCACAGTGCGCACCTTATGCTCGGACTGTGAATGAGTTTCTAACTTCGAACTCAAATATTGACCGGCTTACCAACCCTCAACGGTAAAGAGAATCCCGAAACACTGATTAGCTCGGAAATCTATTTTTTAAGAAGTAACAAATTAGTAACTCTTTACAGGTAGTCTTCAAACATCGGCAAGTTATGTCCGGAACGCGAAGGTTATTCGCGGTGACTTTTGCGTGCTTATTTCAAGGACGATTACTAATGAAGAAAAAAGCGAACCTCCTGGAACTATTGGTGTGGGCTGCTCTTGTCAGCTTCATAGCGATAGCACCGGCGCATAGTCAATCACTCAGTAACGGACAAACGCTGTTCGGAGACTCGACGTGGTCGGCAAATTTCGACATGGGTGCCTCAGTCGACGCAGCCGGCAACCTTGCCAATGCCGAGAATTCCAGCGGCGCTCAAGGTGACATGGGGCACGAAACAATCAAGCAAGAGAAACCTGCTCAATTGGCAAAATCACCAAAGCCATCACTCGAGTATGCAGACAATGGAAATATCACGATGGGCAGTATGTACGGATCAACGTCATTCCCATCAGGTAGCTATAGCTTCGGATTCGACGGAAAGGGCGCGTCGATATCACCATTCAACACAGGCTTGCCATCATGCTCTACCGGTTCGGTGGACCTCAACATCACCGACGACTAGCTTTTCAGATTCAGAAATTTTAGGCGTTCTGCAGGTATCGAACTAATTGGGTGTACTCGTTTAAGTCTGCCGACGTGTGTTGCAGGTCCTGACCATCGGCGTAGACGTGCACCAGCGGTTCTACCGCATCCGGCAAGACGAGAATCCAATGTTCTGGTCTTGTTTGAATTTTCACGCCGTCCAACAATTCCATTGGACGATCTTGATGCTTCTCAACCATCAATCGCATCACGCGACCTTTACGCTCCCATGGGCAGTGCACTGAGTCGACCTGGTAGATCAACTGAGGCAACTCGGAAACGGCTTCATGCAAGGATCTTCCTTGATAGGTGAGATGCTCGAGCACTTGTCCAACTGCAAACATTCCATCGTATCCATTTTGGAATTCTGGGAAGATGAAGCATCCATTTGCACTGCCACCAAGAACGGCATCTTTCAATTTCGCAGTCGTAGAGCCGATTTCGGTCTCTGATGCTTTGCAGCGCACAACTTTGCAGTTGTAACGTCCGGCGATTCTTTCAATTGCGGAACTTGCGTTCACCGGTACAACAATTGACCGACCTGGTTTGTCGCGCAAGATGATGTCGGCTACAACGGCCAGAAGCAGCTCTCCGCGGATGATTTGACCAGTCTCGTCGACCAGAGTCATCTGTTCACCATTACGGCCAATCTGCACGCCGAGTTCTGCGTTCAACGCACGCACAACGTCTGCCAACTGCTTGCGCATGGCGATTCGCTCTTCCTGGCGCGGCGGTGTATTGCGGATCGATGAGTTCAAGACCACAGTTTCAATACCAACCTGACCAAGCAAATCCGGCAGAATTACGCCAGTTTCAGCCATCGCGTAGTCGATAACGACCTTCGGAGCCTGAGTTGTCAGCGCACCAGCCTTGGTGACACGAGTGTAGTTCGATCCCGGCACGATACAGAACGGAACTTTGTCCTCCTCGAAGACTTGCCCCTTAATATGGTGCAGAAATTCATCCATGTAATACTCACGCACACGGCTAGGGAAGCCAATATGGCCTACATCAGCAGGCTGGACTCGAGGGAAGTCTTCTTTGAAGAACGTTGATTCGATCTTTCGCTCCATCGCTTTCGTGATCGCGACACCTTCACTGTCGAAGAATTCGATCGTCACTTTCTCAGGTTCACGTTGAGAGACTCGAACGTGGACCAATCCGCCCGCTCTCTGAGTCTTAACGTAATAACGTGAGATCGGGAGAGACATAGATTCGAGGTTCTGAACTTCGACGCCCACAGAAATCAATCCAGATACCATAACTCTGCTGATCATCTGGCTGACGCGCCAGTAATCACGGCTTACCAGAATAGGACCAGCCTTGATAGTGGCGCCGTAAGCGGCTGCCAGATTGACTGCGAATTCTGGAGTGATCTCGACGTTGGCCAGACCACGAACGCCGTGCGCACCAAATAGAGTGCGCGGAGCACGTGTTCCCCAAATCACCGACGAGATGACGCGTGCACCAGACTCGATACTCTTATCAGGCCAGATGCGCACATCAGGGCTGACAATGGCTTCTTGTCCGATAGACGAATTAGCACCGATGATCGCCCCTTCCAAAAGTTCAGCAGAATTGTGAATTGTGCAGTGATCGCAGACAACGCAGGCTCGAAGCTGAGCTTGATTGCCGATATAAACGTTTGACCAAATCGTTGGACGCTTCATCTTCACTTTCTCTTGCACGACCACGTTGTCGCCAATGCAAGTGTATGCTTCAAGTTCAGTGTCTCTGCCGATACGACAGTTCTCACCAATCATAATAGGCGCTGTCAATTTGACCGTGGCATCAATCTGAGTACCCTGACCAACCCAAACACGATCTTGAATTTGAGGGTACTTGAACTTCAAATTCATCTTGCCGTCCAAGACATCTTGATGCGCCTGACGATACATTTCCAAGTTACCAATGTCGCACCAGTAGCCGTCTGCGACGTATCCGTACAATGGTTCATTGCGCAAGAGCAACAGCGGGAACAGGTCGTTAGAAAAATCCTGCTCTCTTCCCATCACTATATAGAGAAGAACTTCTGGTTCGAGAATGTAGATACCGGTGTTGACAGTGTCAGAGAAGATTTCGCTGGCGCCTGGCTTTTCAACGAAGCGCTGCACTTTGTTGTCACCATCAACGATGACTACACCATAGTCGAGCGGATTTTCTACTCTCTTCAATACGATTGTGGCTTTTGATTTTTTCG
>JBBQFO010000188.1:0-9239 GCA_038322035.1 Candidatus Obscuribacterales bacterium | reverse complement strand
AGCTGATTACGCGAATTACAGCCGACAAGAACAACCTCGATTGGAGCGAAACGACCAGCGTCCTCATCAATCAATCGAACCGAATCTGGAAGCTCCGAAACCAATCACCATAGATCAACCACGCTCTCAAGATCTCTCGCTGCCCGATGACAGCCCAGATTATTCCGGCGGCCATGCGCCACGCAGTTACGGGACCAGACAGCAATTGCAAGATCAATTCATAAAGAAACCGATTCAGAGAGTTAGAGGCAGGTTCGGAATTTTTTAGCACCAAATGTGGTGCAGAAGAAACTGGCGAGATGACAAACAAAACAAATCCACATTTGATATTGCCTGTGGGCACTCAAATTGTCACGCTCGTGTCCATCAACGCTCGCAATGAATTTCCCGAGCGACGCAGTGGCGTGGTTGGAAAAATCATCAAATCGCCAACAGACAATCAACACACTTACTTGATCCAGTTTCCAGATGGACAACAAGTCAGTCTCAAGCGCGTCGAAATTGCCATTCGAAAACAAGTCCAGGGGCTGAATTTCGATTTACCAGCCGACGCACTTTCGGACCGAAATCTCTACGATTACGTTATCTATCGCTGCGTCGTGGGTTCAAATGCCTTCGGACTGTCCAGCGAAAATTCAGATTTAGACTTGCGCGGAATCTATCTGCCACCCGCATCCCTGCATTGGTCACTCTATGGACTGCCAGAACAAATTGAAAAAACAGACTGCGACGAAGTTTATTGGGAATTACAAAAATTTTTGACGCTGGCGCTCAAGGCAAATCCAAATGTTTTGGAATGTTTGTACACGCCCTTGATTGAGCACGCAACGCCGCTTGCATATGAGCTGCTAGAGGGTCGCACAAAGTTGCTTTCCCGGCTCGTCTATCAGACTTACAACGGCTATGTAATGTCTCAATTTCGGAAACTGGAACAAGACATTCGCACCAGCGGCGAGTTGAAATGGAAACACGTAATGCACTTGCTGCGGCTGTTGCTGTCAGGAATCACAATACTGCAAGAGCATTATGTGCCTGTTGATGTCGGACAATACAAAGATGAATTGCTGGCAGTTCGGCGGGGACAAATGTCATGGGATGACGCAAATAAATGGCGGCTCGAATTGCACAAAATCTTCGACAAAGCCTTCGAAGCAACGACTTTGCCTGAGCGTCCGGACTACGAATGGGCAAATGGCTTTTTAATTAAAGCCCGCAGAGAAATGATATAAGACGCCCGCAGGTTAGGATTTCGGTCCCTGGGTGGCATAATTAAACTCTAGAGATAAGCGGACGGAGCCGTCTCGTTTGACCAAGAAGAAACAGTCAAAAAGAATCTTGAAGCAAGGTGCCAAAAAAACGTCTGGTTCGGGCGTAGCGCCTACTTTGCATGAGATCCCAGCGATGGAGCTACCACAAGCTTCGCAGGATGCGCAGGCGTTATCGGCGCCTGAGCCGATCGTGACTGAGCCAATGGCGCCTGACCTGGCTGCGGAGCCCAGCTCCAATACATCGATAGTCGCAGCGGCCACCAACGAACTCGCATCGGCTCCAGCCATACCAGCGCCAGCGCCAGCGCCATCGCCATCGCCATCGATCACGAACGACATTCCAACTCCTCCGCCAGTGGCAGCAGCGTTGCAAGAGCCGGGCCAGTCGCAGAAGACAACCTACGACATAGAGGCTCTGGAAACCGCTCAAATAGCCGCGCCAGCACCGGACCTTGCCGCAACGCCAAATCCGCCTTTGAATAACTCCCCCTCTCTTAACCCGCACTCTCTGGGCAGTCTAACTAGAAGCAAGTCAAGCTCAGAAGTTTCGCGCGCCCTACCCGGCAAGGAAGAAGCTGCACCAAAATGGCGCCCGCCAGTGGATTATTTTGGCGCATCGGCATCGGCATTTTCATCCTCATTCTCGGGAAACCGCAATCGAGATCCAGACACCATCAAACGACCAGGCGACTCTCCGCAAGAGCCAGCGGGCTCAGCTGCGGCGGGCTCCACCCCATCAGCTTCTAGCCCTCCAACAAATGCTCAAAACCCACCTGCTCAGCCAAGCGAACCAGTTGTAGTTTATGAGCCGGCAACCGACACATCAGCACTATCGCCAAAGATGGCCAAGTTTGTCTCCAGCCTCCGCGAACGTGAATTGACAGCATCAGGCGTGTCGTCACCAGTTTTGCCGCAGATGGACGCGACATCCGTCGATATCGAGGCGATACCGCAGCCGCAGCCCCCAGCGGCGCCGCCTGCGCGCGACCTCACTCCTATGGCGAAGATGCCATCTCAGGAAGGTCCGCGGCCAGAGCCAAAAGCGTTTGGTGATGAGCTTCCGCTCGCACCTAAATCCTCATCTCAAGTTGCAGAACTGCGTGAATCAATCATTTCACAGCGCGCTGAAGGAAAGACTGAAGACTGGCACCCAGTCGCGGGGAAGAAATCTCCACGTCCAGCAGACCCACAGATCTCCGCCGAGCTGGAACATCTGAAAAAGCCAGAACAAATTAAGAGCAAGCCTGAAGCTGACCGCCATCTGTCACTTGAAGAGATGGCCGCATTGGACCCAGACCTGGCTTTACCGACACAAACGCCTCAGCAACAATCAATCAGACGACTGAAAAGCAAGACAACAGGCGGCATCCACGCAGAAATCTACATTCCGATTTACATTGTTTGTCTTGGTTTAAGCTGGGTGACCGAACAATCAGCGGCATCCGGAACCTGCCGAGATGCTGGTCAGCGCATTGAAACTGCATTGCAACTACTGGCGCCAAAATCATTAGCCGACAACTTTGTCGCTGGTCTAAACGTTTATGACGAACGCGAGATCAAGCTCCATCCCTTCAACCCAAACAAACGTCCAAATGTCGTTCAGGCAATCCTGGGCCGCATCCTGGCGTTCTGCTCGGGTTTATCTTCGGCTTTTGGACGAATTCCCGCAACCATTGCAGCTTCGACCGCGACCAATCCTCTGGCAGGGATGATGATTCTGCTCAGCTATTCGTCAATTTTGATTTTGTCTCTCTTGATATTCTTCAAGTTCAAACGCTCAACCAACTGGAGCATCGCGGACTTCATCCTTTTACCGATTGGATTGGCAGCAGGCTCAACTTTGATCACGGCTGTACTAATCGCCGTTTTGTCGATGTCGGCGTCCCTGGCAGCAAGCTACCTGCCGAACACCATCATCTTATACACGACGGTTGCAGTCGTTCTGGCAGTGCTCGACATGGCACGACGTAGTTTCTTGGGACGCAAACAAGCAATTGTTCGAGACTAACAGACCGCTATTTCATCATCGACATAGCTAGCATCTGCTGATAGATCTTCGAATCCATGGTGGCTAGAAACTTGCGACCGTCTTTCAATTCGCACAGCGCACAAACTTCTTTGCGATTTCCGCCAAGCATCAGACCGGCCAGCATGCCAACCGGTCCCAGCGCCAAAGAGCCCGCTAAACCCCAACCCAGCGTGCCAGCGACTTTCTTAACGCTTTCTTCGGTCTGCAATGACAGGCTTTTGATTTCGCCCTGCAATTGAATTGTATCGAAACCGCCCCACAGAGCTCCCATATTGAACTCATACTCCCCGGCGTCGATGTCTCCAGCCAAGACTTTGACACCCTTGTTATCGAAGATTTTTTCGAGCCTTTGCATGAATTCAACCTCAGAGCAGTGCTGAAATTATACCCGACGAAACGCCGCTCAGTCTTCGCTTATATTGCACCGCATTTGGTGCAAACCGCGAATCTGAGATCATTTCGTTAGGTCCACGGGACCGTTTGATCTCGAGCACTTTTGGGCAGAACAGCTACATGAAGACCCAGGCCGAAACACCCCGAGTACCAGAAGAAACAGTTTGCGTCCCATGGGAAGTTCTTACTGCCTCGGCGGAGCACGCCCTGCAGAACAAGAATTACACCGAGGCAGAGACGATGGCGCTTTCCGCGCTCGAGGAAGCTGAATCGTTCGAAGTGAGCGATGGCAGACTGGCGATGACGCTAGAGAGCCTGGCAGAAATCTACTACCTGCAGCAAAAATACACGCTCGCGGCGCCGATTTGTCGCCGACTTTTATCAATGTATTCAAAAACTCTGGGTGAGGATCACCTGGACACGGGCATTATTTCGCATAACCTGGCCATGATTTATCACTCGGCCGGCAAGCTGGTTCAAGCGGAGCCGCTCTACAAGCAAGCTCTGTCCATCAAGACAAAAGCAATGGGGGCCAAACACCCACAGGTGCTGACCTTACTTGGTCACTACACGACGTTGCTTTATCAAACCAACCGCGGACCTGAAGCAGAAGCCCTGCGTGCTTCGGCTATCGCCATTTCTTCTGGTCGTTTTTCGCGATCCGGCCGCTGGGAAGCGATTTAATCTCATCCTCTTTTCATTGCGCGACAGTCACATTAGTGCGGTATTTTTGTCCAAGGTTTCGCTAGGAAACCTTGGACATCCGATCGTTGCATTGCTCGCGATAACTGATCGCCAGTGCATTCTTTACTTGTCGTGCAGTCTGGAATCTTGCCTCAGGAACTTTCTGCAACAAAGCAAAAACAATATGCTCAAGGGCCTTGGGTATGTTTCGATCAGGGCACGCTTGAGCAAATCTTGGCGGCAACTCCTCCAAATGTTTTGCAATGCACTCCATAGCACTGTTACCTTCAGCGGCTTGCTTGCCGGTCAGCGCCTCATACATAATGCAACCGAGAGAATAGAGATCGCTGCGGGCATCAAGTTTGCCACCACGACACTGCTCGGGACTCATGTACGCAGGACTGCCGCAAACCTCAAAACTTTCTGTCAATTGAGCCTGGATACTCGATTGCGGTGGAGGCAAGATCTTTGCTAGACCGAAATCGATCAGTTTCGCGATATCGGGTCCGTTGCTGTTGGGTAACAAGACTATGTTGCTCGGTTTGATGTCGCAATGAATGATATCTTTGGCGTGGGCAGCAATCAGTGCATTGCAGACCTGATCAAATATATTGAAAAAGCGATCCGGATCAAGAATTGGTTCCCGGCGCAAAATAGTCTCAAAGGACGTGCCTTCAATGTAGTCCATAACCAAGAAAGACTGTCCTTCTCGCGTCACTCCAAAATCAAAAATCTGCACAGTGTTCTGATGAACAAGCGCCGAGGCAGCCCTCGCCTCTTCCTCAAACAATCGAGCTACTCGTCGGTCAGACGCAAATTGAGGAAGCAAAACCTTGATGGCAACAACACGGTCTGTGTGCAGATGCAGTGCTTTATAAACGCGACCCATACCGCCCCTGCCAATCTGCGATTTGATCAGATATTTATCGGCGAATGTGTCGCCAATTGAGAGATTTGCAGGCTGGTCGGTGTCGAATACAACATCACCGAGCTTGGCAGCGAACTGTTGACGTAACTTCTTTCCACTTTGATTTGGATCGTCGGAAAGAAAAAGAATTTCAAGAACTTCACGCATCTTTGCTCTCAGAACATCGATGTGCAGACCCATGTCGACAGCAATTTCTTCGTTGCTCAATCCTTGCTCAACATAACAAAGCAAGTCGAGATTCTCTGCTGTCAAAGTTGGTGGGCGATTAGGTTCCTTGACCTGTTGCGTTTTCAGAAGGCGCTCAGCAATGCGTGGGTCTAGCCACGTGCCACCCCGGTGCACAGTCCGAATTGCGTCGGCCAACTGCACCGCTGGAACATCTTTTAAGCAGTAGCCATCAGCACCGGCACCCATTGAAGCCAAAATATCATCATCGCCATCATGTGAGGTCAACATGATTATGCGCGTAGAAGGCAACTGACTCTTGATTTGGAAACTTGCTTCGACGCCATCTGTGCCCGGTAAACCGATGTCCATCAAAATCACATCCGGCCTCAACTCCAACGCTTTTCCAAGAGCCAAGCCTCCATCTTCAGCCTCACCGACAATAGAAAAATTTTCCATTTTTTCCAGCAATAGACGCAGTCCGATACGAATGATTTGATGATCTTCCACGATCAATATTTTGATGACGTTGCCATCGACCATTTTATGTGCCTCCAGGAGAATCAAACCAAATCGTACCTGTACTGGAACGACACTAGCCGTTCGAAACGTCAGCCAACCTCTGCTTTTCGCACGCTCTCACAGGTTCAAAAGTCAATGCACTGACCTTTGGTATTTGTGGCAAACTGATTTGAATCGTCGTGCCTTGATTCAATTTGCTATGGCAAACGATGTTGCCCTTTTGCTCTTCAACGAAACGCTTGCACAAATCCAAGCCGATACCAAATCCTTCCGGTTGATATCGTCTTGTCTTCTGAAAGCTTCGATCAAAAATCAGATCTAAAAGTTCCGGTTCGACACCAATTCCGGTATCAGAAACAGAAAGAATCGACTTGCCTGATGCATTCTCGTAGGAAATTGTTACTCGTCCACCTTCGGGTGTGAATTTAACCGCGTTGCTCAACAAATTCAACATAACTTTCCGCATCGCCAGCGGGTCTGCGAACAGGGCATCATCAGAGGAGTAGGCTTTGACGAAGCGAATTTTCTTGATCGAAGCTTCCGTGTTCAACTCACGAAGTGAATCGGCAACCAGTCGTCCAACATTCACATCAGTCTGAACAAAAGTCTCGAAACCAGTTTCGTAGCGGTAAAGATCGAGCACATTATGGATTGTATGCAACAGCGTTTGGTTGCTGCTACTGATCTGTGTGAGCAAGCTGCGTACATCATCCGGCATCGTTCCCAAGTCGATTAGAATGGAGAGGATCCTTTGAGCACCGATGATTGGAATGCTCAATTTGTGCGCTAACATAGCAACAAAATGTTCTCTTTCCTCAAGCAAGCGCAATTGCATAACAGCGCGGTCTGCTCTACATCTTTCAATTGCATACTGAATCGAGCGCAGAATTGATTCGCCACTGGGTCTTCCCTTGACGAGGAAATCTTGCGCACCATTTTGCACCGCTTCCAGAGCCAAATTTTTGTCGTCTGAACCGCTTAAAACAACGATAGGTATCGTCTTGGAACACTTTCTGATTTGACCTAAAGTATTAATTCCGTCGCTATCAGGAAGACCAAGATTGAGTAGCACAGCGTCGTAGGTATGCTCTGCCAGTTCATGTATGCCATCGGCGAGGCTCATTACCCAGGTGATACTTAACTTCGCCATACCAGCTGTTTGCTGGTTCAACAGGTTCAGCACTTGTTTCGCGTCGCCACAATCATTCTCAATCAATAACACTTGAATGGACGGTGCTTGATTCGTCATGAGATTCCCTTCCGGAGAGTCGGTCACTTGTATGAGTATAAGTCGGCAATCAAAGCGCATCGTCACCTAGCGGAGGGATTTTCCCGCACCGACTTTGATGCCCTTTGAAAAATTACAATCGCAGCTGTCACCCGAAAGATATCAATCTAAAGGGTGATAGATAGGCGCAGCGATGCACGGCGCGGCTCATAGGCGTAGTCACGCATGTCGCGAACCAGAGCGCGACGGGTGCCAGGAAGTGCCCCGCCCCGTTGTCCTAGGTGTTCTGGTCTGCTATGGCGGTGACGTATGGAATGGTGAGTGGGCGCCCTTTGTAAGCGCAATACATCAGGTAAACATTTCCAGCGAAATAGACCAGTGAAACAACTAACCCGAGCAGGGCTGGAATGATGCCGAGAAAACCCAGAAACGGAATCACACCAAGCGTAAAGGCAAGCAAGGTAAGCACGATGTGAATTCCGACGAAACCGACATTGAGCACCAAACTCTGAATCGCATGATGTCGCAAATATCGATTGCTTTTCGGCTCAGTCACCAACCAGACAATCGAGAAAATAATATTTGCACCAACCAGAGGAACATACGACAAGGCAGATGCAATGTTGTTGTCGATATCAAAAAGTTTTGTCTTCACTAGCAGTTCGCTACTATCCGACGAGCTTCTTGAAGGCAATTCATCCATGTTCCGCTACTCCGTCTTGGTAACAGCACCCATTGTAGTACCTTTGGGACTTGTGTCTTGCAACAATTCGTGGGCCTGCTTATTTAGTAACAGGCCCGGCTTGCTACCGTGAATCAGCTCAATCATCGTCCTGATTGCGGTTTTATCGAACACATTGACATTCGCTTCGGCGCATAATTTATTATCCCTATCCAAAAACCTGAGCAAAATGGTCCGTCCAGGGGAATACCTGGAGACGTTTTTATAGGTTGTCGCCACTTCAAGTTTGCTAAAGCTGTCGAAAGGAATGGTCCAGGCATCCTGCCCAGCGTTGCTAAAAACCACTCGATCGTTGAAGATTTGAATTGTCTGCGAAGACTGCTTAAACGTCAGCGCTGAAAATACAGTGAGCCAGAATATACCGCCGCACGAGATCAGGGCTTGATGTGCCGCAAAACCAGCCAGCGCAACGCCCAAGCCAAACAACACCATCGCCCTGAAGACCCAAATTGCAGACGAATCCGGTTTAAAAACTCTGACCATCTGACCCATTCCACCAATCCTCATCGGTAATTACAGTTTAAACCAAATCGACAAAAGAGAAGCGGTCGAAAAAAAAATCACCCATGACACTGTATGTGGTATCAAAGCAAGCAAACTCAGCACTACCACAGGATGGAGCATACTGATCTCGAGTGCGTTTCCCGTTTATGGGCAGTCGGGACGCACGCGCTCCCTTTCCTCACATGTAGTATAATTCCGGCCCAACATAATAGAACGAGCCAACCGTGGCTCAGGAAACTGACAACTCGGACGATGGGGATAAACAATATGCAGTACCGAAAGCTAGGAGCATCGAGCATCAATGCGTCTGTCATCACATATGGTGCCTGGGCGATCGGTGGCACAATGTGGGGCGGCACTGATGAGAAGTCCTCTATCGAGTCGATTCAAGCGTCCGTAGATGCTGGAGTAACGACGATCGACACGGCTCCGATTTATGGCTATGGCTATAGCGAAGAGTTGGTCGCCAAAGCAATTGGTGATCGTCGTGACAAAGTCCAGATCTTGACGAAGTTTGGCTTGCGCTGGGACTCTACAGAGGGAGAACATTTCTTTGACCTCGATGAAAAAGGAAAGAAAGTCAACGTTTACAAAAACGCGAGAAAGCAAAGCATCCTCAAAGAATGCGAAGACAGCTTGAGACGCCTGAAGACAGACTATATCGATTTATATCAATGCCACTGGCGTGACAGCACGACAGAGATTGAAGAGACGATGGAAGCTTGTGCTCAACTGTTGAAAGAGGGCAAAGTACGCGCCATAGGTGTGAGCAACTT
>JBBQFO010000187.1:0-9299 GCA_038322035.1 Candidatus Obscuribacterales bacterium | reverse complement strand
TCGGTCAGTCTGTAGCGCTGGTTGGAGAGAACGGCGCGGGCAAGACTACGATCGTCAAACTTCTATCCAGGCTGTACGAGCCATCCTCGGGGCGAATTCTGATCGATGGTATTGATCTGAAAGAGTATGATTTGACTAGTTGGAGAGAAAATCTTAGCGTTATTTTTCAGGATTATGCGCGGTTTCATCTTACTGCCAGAGAGAACATTGGCATCGGCAATGTTGCCTTTATCGACGACATGCGTAAAGTTGAAGCCGCCGCATTGCGAGGAAGCGCGACGTCCGTGATTGAAAAGCTGAAGGGTAAATTCGACACAACTCTTGGACGATGTTACGCAGATGACGGCGGCGCTGATCTGTCGGGAGGCGAATGGCAGAAGATTGCGCTGTCCCGAGCTTTTATGAGGTCCTCGCAAATCGACGACAGTGCGGATACGTCCGTTGTGGGCGATGCTCAATTCAACACCCATCCACCCGCGTCCGTTGTCGGTGATGCGCAACTCCTGATCTTGGATGAGCCGACATCCGCCCTTGATGCTCAAGCTGAGTACGACATTTATCTGAGATTCTCCGAATTGACTCGCGACAAAACTACTCTGCTTATCTCCCATCGCTTTTCTACTGTAAAAATGGCTGACGTCGTTCTCGTTTTGGAAGAAGGCAAAATTATTGAAAGAGGCAGCCACGAGGAGTTGATCGCGAAAGCAGGAGAATACGCCAGGCTCTATAACCTGCAAGCTGATCGTTACAAGTAACCACGCACATCACTAAAAGGAAACAGCTACCCACTTCCGAGGGCAGCTGTTGATGATGCTGATCAGGTCGACGGACTATTCTTCTGTCGATGCTGTCGGTGCTTTGCCCAGACCTTGTTGCGCTGTCGCGGCCTTGTAATCCGCTAAATGACGCCAACCCTGATGCAGAATCAATTGATATGCGTAAATCTGTTCCAACCAGCGGCGTTCGCCTTCTGGCAGGTCCGGACGCTCCAATCGGCGTTTCAAGCTACCAGTGATTGTTCTGGTTTCTTCAATCGCTTTGCGATAGTTGCGCACTGCAGTTCTCTGCACCGCCGCTGGTGCGACGGCACTTGATGCTGCAATTCGCGGTTGAGCAACAGGTGTTGCTTGTGGAGCAAACTCGCGACTTTCTCTTGGCGCGCGTGGTTCGCGGGCTGCCTCGACTCGTTCACGATGTTCTCTTGGTTCACGATCGCGCGGTTCGCGGTCGCCTCGTTCACGAGGTTCACGTGCTGGACGGTCTTCACGTGGTGCTCGTTCTTCTCTGATTTGTGGAACAAGATCTGCTTCACCGGCGCTCGCCTGTGCCGCATTTCCCTTAGCAGCTTGTTGTGCAAGTGGATGCTGGATAACATTTTTGTGTCTGTCCGAACCGCCGCGTCTGCGCTCTTTGCGCTTCGCTCTGTAGCAGTCCAAACAATCACGAAGGCGTGGATTCATATGTTCGAAGACTTTGCTGCAAGTCTGGCAAGTCAACGAGTGCTTGCTGCGTCCGTCACCGAGTTCTTCGCCGCCTTCTTCGCCGCCCTCTGAATCGCGTTCAGAATCTTCTGAAGATGAATCTTGCTCAGCGGCTGGCTCTATTTCAGCTTCCGGTTCGACTTTGGCAACGCGGCGCGCAGTCTTGCGCACTTTCGGTGCTTCCGCTTCTTCCTCTTCTGCTTCAATGACTGGAGCTTTCGCTACCACTTCTTTTTCTTTGGTTGCTTTGACTGGCTCAACCTTTTTTACAACCTTAGCGCGAGATTTTGGCTCGGCTTTTTCTTTTGGTTTGGCTCTGTTCTCTTCGAGGATCTCCAATACTTTCGGATTGGTTAGACCATCTTCCTTTAGTTTGCGAATCTCCTTCAATTCTTCCATTGCTTGGTCTGGAAGAACCTTGATGCCATTTTCATCGGACGTTGTCTCGATGTTGAATTCGGTGAGATATCGACGAATCGTTACGCTAGTGACATTCAAGTCCTTAGCAGCTTGGGCAATCTTCGTGCCCTCTACCTTTGGTGTTCGGCTCATTAAGTGTTTAGTCCTGACTGTATGTGTTTTCTAAATGGTGTCGTTTTTGCTCGTCGACTTCCTTTGAACAGGTTGCAAGTTCAGATCTGAACTGCGCTAACTGCGCCGCAACTACCTGGATTCTCCAGCTCGTTGTTGGGTGAAATTGAACCCGTTATGGATGTACGAACCTTGGGAGCTTGCCTGAGCTGCCTGAACTAGCTATTACGCTTTTGGCCTCAGGGCATCAAGAACCCACTTAAAGTTAAACCATATAATTATAGACAGCGTCTAGATGTTTATTAAATTTTCGCCATGACATCTGGCGTCTGTGGCGCCGTCAAGCTGGGATGTACTGCCAGCTGCGCTCCGAAGGTCTGTTGAGCGTTTTGGTACGCCTTACGCAAGTGGTTCCTGCTGACATGTGTGTAAAGCTGAGTAGTTACAACGGACGAGTGACCTAGCAGCTCTTGGACAGAGCGGAGGTCAGCTCCGCCCTCAAGCAAATGAGTGGCGAAGCTGTGCCGCAAGCTGTGTGGTGACAAATTCTTTTGAATTTTGGCGCGATAAGCAAGCCGTTTGATCGTCTGCCAGACAACCAGTCGGGAAAGCCGATTCCCTTGCAGGTCGATCAGTAACGGCACTGCCTTCGCGTTCAAAGTTGCAATTTTTTTTGGTTTGTAGGTCTTTTTCGGCTCGGACAGATACTGCTTGAGCGCATTCATCGCCAGAGACCCAAACGGAACGATTCTTTCCTTCGATCCTTTTCCGACGCAGCGAATATAACCTTGACTGATGTTCAAGTCTTTTAAATCCAGCTTAACTAGCTCTGTCACCCGTAATCCAGCTCCATAAAGAAGCTCGATGATCAGACGATCGCGCGATTTCTCGGCGACAGCCAACATGCTTGCCACCTCATCTGGTGTCAACACTTGCGGCAGATGTTTTGCCTTTTGCGGACTCTGAAAACCTTCGCAAGGATCGTTTAGAAGCAATCCTACAGCTCGCTGCCATACGAACCAGCCACGCAGGCTAGCGAGAATCCTCGTTGTCGTGGCAGAACTTTGTCCTAATGCTTTTTGACTGGAAAGGTATTTCGCGATGTCGTGTCTCGTCGGATTCTCGTTGCCCTTCAAATACTTGATAAAAGCGAGTAGGTCTGACTGATAGGCCGCGACGGTATTAGGGGATAAACCCCGCTCCTGCTCTATATGACGCACGTAATCACGCAAAGCGTCCGATAAAGAGATTGACCCCGAATGCGGTGCCGAAAGCACTGCATTCCTGGAATATTTCGGCATCGAGCGTGGTGGCACGACCGACCGTTCCATTTCTAGAAATTACCCGAGGGTAGTCTATGCAGCAAGCTGCTCGACTGATCAAATTTTAAGCGTGCCAGTATCATACACAAAGGCTTGAGCAAAGGAAAGAACTTTCTCGTTGAAGTGGAGTGTGCTCCCTTTTTTCGACTAACCAGGGGTCAGCCCCGGCAGTGGATGCGCAGAGGCCCTTGGTTTACTTGGTAACCAGTGGAAGGATTTTTCGATTGATTGACCGACAGATTTTGGTTTGTCGAGCGGCGAATTTATTTTGAATGAGAAGGCTCTTGGTTTATCAGACGCGATGTCGCCCAGCACCGGCAGTGATGGCAAATTTTCAAGTTGATGCAACGTCACTTTGTTCATCAGTTTTTGGATCGTCATCGCTTTAGACATCTCTCCGAGAGTGCCACTGCCGAAAACGCTGGAGGTGACGCGGGGAATTTTGCCAGCTATGTCGATGTCGAGAGTGTTGCGTGTCAGGTTTGCTTTGCCGGCTCCCCAGAGTCTCATATCGTCGCCGTTGTAAGTCAATTCGTCCACGTAAATGATGTTTTTGGATAGCCTGAATTCGCTCACCATGTCTTTGAACTTTCCTGTTCTAACGGGCACGGTGCTTTGCAGCAAGTTGTTCAAATTGAATCCAAAAAGTCCCTGGTGTAGCAGATTCGCTTGCGTGATCTTATTCTGTAGCTGACTAAAGCGCGTCACGATTCCGTCGTGGACGTTGACTACGCCGTTGCCTTTGAGGTTGGCTAAAGCGTCCTTGTAATCGATTCCTTCGGTTTCAAATTTGACGTCCGCATCAACTGTTCCACTAAGTTCGCCAGGATGTCCGAAAAGTTGTTCGGTCAGTTTATTCGCTTGTGCTTTTGCCAGTGTTGTTCGCAAGGATAATTTGTGCTCGTTCATGTCGAGCCAACCGGTAATCTCCATCGCTCCACCGGCCAGACTTGCACGACCATTACTAATGTGGATCTTTGGTTGCCTGACCTGTTGTTCGTCAGCATCAAGCTTAATATCAGCTCTGATTTTGTGAACTGGAATCTGACCAACTTGCATCTCGGAAAAATCAACTTCCGCTTTCTGGTCTGAACCACTTAGTTCTGCCAGATTGACAAAACCGCTTAAGTCACGGACGTCAAAGACTGGAACACTGATTTTACTGAAGGTTAGTTTACCGGTCGCTTTGGGTTGGAAAGCAGTGCCACTAAGATTCAGGGCACCGTCCACTGTTCCACCCACATCTTTAGCCACTGCTGGGTCAAGCAATGCGATCAACCGTTTCGCTGGCACCGGATGTGGTGACTTTATCGACCCGCTGAGCATTGAGTGCGGTAAGTCGAGATCTGTTTTGGCGCTATCTTTGTATGCCCATGCAACCGATCCTTCTGCCTGCAAGTGCGAATCGCCGATAGTTACCTGGGCGCTGGAAACCTTCATGGCGTTAGGACTGATCGACAGCGAGCCCTCGATCTTCATAGCCTCATCCAGAGGTTGGTGCAGTTGCCCCATCGGTGCAGACACCACCAGTCGGTTAGATGCAACTGAGGAAATTGAGAAAGTAACGTCGCTAGCTTTCATGTTGCCGTTCACTTTAGCTCGCAGCGCTAACGGTCCCGATGAGGTGATGGCGAGCTTCCACTTTTGAAATTGATCCGTAAAGGATGGGATCAGTTCCAGCATTTCTTTCGAATCGATAGAAGCAATTAGTTCTGTGCGCAAGTTAGGCAAATTGCTCTGATAGTTCTCAACTTGTCCGTTCAAGTTGAAGTGCGAGTTCCTCAGGGCGCCGCTCAAATCCTGCAGAGTCAGCTGGGTTCCTGAAGCGGCCAGAGTACCGGCAACGTGTTCAATGGGAAATCGCTGTGCGCCAAATTTTGCCCCGACGTTGATCAAACTGATCACGCCAGCCAGATTTGGCTTCTCATTCTTTATTTCACAAGTGGCATCACCGTAAACTCGTCCGTGCACTTTGCTTAGTTGATACTCTTTCAAGAAGTCTGTGTAGAGTTTCTTTAGAGGCTTAGGCATGACTGATGAGGCAAGATAAAAATCCACATCTGATAAGTCGATACCAGCCGATTTTACTTTGATTATCTTGCTCACTTTCGCTTTCGTTGAGAGCTGTTCGATGGCGAAACTTGTCACTACTTTGTCGTTGTGTGTGACGAATCCGACCTCTTGCAAGGTCAACACGTCGTGGTCGTAGATGATGGTTCCGCTCTTTGCTCGCAGCGGTTTTGTCATTCCCGCTGGCTGATAGCAGAGGTCTTCTGGTGTTGTTTTGAAATAGAGGTTCGGATATGTTCGAGGTCCAGTAACGGTCAGAAGCAGTTCATGAACACGCCCACGCAACTGGTGTTCAGTCAGCAGTGGGATGTGGACTTTGAGCACCTTGAGTAAGGTGTTCAACTGGTTTAACTCCAGATGTGTTGAGTGAATCTTGAGATTGACGGATGGTGTGCCACGAATACTAGCTGTTCCACTCAAGTCGAATGTGCCATCACCTATAGTGCCAGCTAATCTGTCGATGGTGACCAGATCATCGTTCCACTTCAAATGCCCATTCATATGTTTCGCTGTCAGGGAGCCGTCGGATAAGCTAAACTCCGCATTCTTAAAGTCCGCAGTGCCGCTGGTGTTGTGTCCACCATTCTTCAGCTTTTCGAAAACACCGTTCACATCAACCAACCCGTCCAGGTTGAGCTTTTGCTTGGCTGTCATAAAGACGAGGCGAGCCAGTTCATTCATCGCCATCTTTGATTGGTAGAGAGCTTGGTCGGCTTTTGCCAGTGACAAATCATCTGTGCGGAAGGTAAATTTCCCTTCGTCAGTTTTCAGATTCGCCGAGCCTTCTGTTTTGATTATGCCGCCGGCGACTGGGATAATGCCCTCGGTTATGTCGACACGCTGATCGGGGATTAGCTTGATTTCGCCCTTTACTTGTGAGGTTTTGCTCAGTCCCAGCAAGCACAATGCCGGAGCTAGTTCTTTTGGTAGTCGGGTAATGAACTCTTCGACTGGCAAACCTTCTGACTTCACATCCGTGATCATCTTGGGATTGTTCGAGGGCCCGACAATCTGGATGCCAACCTGTGCACTGCCGCTGAATTTTTTCGGATCGACGTAAGAATTTTGGGCAGACACACCATCATTGGTGACAAGTCGAGAGACATCTGCCAGGTCCTTTATATGGCTATCAAAGTTGGCTGAATAGAGCGGCAACTTCTTGTTCCAGTCGCTCACTGTGCCGTGGCTTGTCAGCTCGACATTGGCTAGTCTGGTCACCATGTCTTTCCATTCCAAATTCTTCGTGTCGATTCGTACTTTCGCCTTGGTTGTTGCTTCCGGTGCTTTGATCGTGCCGATTACTGGCGCATCGAAAGAGAACTTCTGGGCCTCGGCCGACACATCGGCAGTGATGCCCTTGCTGAGGATGCCGCCGCCTTCGATTCTGAAGTCGAACAGTCCCTGTAGTTGCTCAAATTTCTTGCCACCTTCTGTGGTGTCAAGGGGACGATCCGAAATCGCTCGCAGGAAAGGCATCATGTCTTCAGGATTTGCTCTGCTAACAATCGCCTTGAAGTTGTATTTGTTTTCTTGCCAATTCTGCAGTTCGCCCGAGCCAATCCCAGACAAGTCGAAGCTTGTCGTGTAGCCTTTCTTTGGTAACTTGAAGGCTAGATAGAAGGGCGTCTTTTTGCTTTTGTGCGGCCAAACAAATTTCAGTTTAACTTGATTCAAATCGACTACTTTCCACGCTTCTACTTTGTTTGGAATGCGGTCTATGAGATGCAGTTTGCCGTTTTGAACTTGAAAATATCGAATATCTGGACCAAACTCAAGCAAATCTTTGAAGTTCCAATTGGCTTGGGCTGTTCGTATTGCCCAGATTTCCGGTTGAACAAAATTGAGGTGGCTGATCACCATCTTCTGGCTGAACAAAGGCAAAACGGCGATGCCGATTTCACTGTTATTGGCAATTAGAAAAGGCGCACCGTTTGATTCATAAACGGCTAGTTTTGTCGTTTCGACTTCCAGCCCGTTCAAGCCAAAAGACCAAGTCAGATGCCCGATTCTAACCTTGCGATGAAACATCTGAGTGAGCGCAGCCTGGCAGTAAGGTTTGGCCCAATCGATGTCGACGAGCAAAGCAACTCCAATCAAAATGACGATGAACGTCAGCCACATCGCCATAAATTTGCGAATAATCGTCATTGGAGCGAAAGTGGATTTTAGAGGAACAGCATCCTCCGCCAACGTCGCGTCAGGTGGCGAGTCGCTTTGAATCAAACACGTTCACCGGATAGTCTCAACTGGATTGTCATAAAACTTCCGAGTTTCTAGCGACTAAGGCTATGACTTTTGATGCTTTGCCAGTGGAGTGCTCGGTAGATCCAACTTGGCTGGTTCTCAGGCTATCACAATCGGCTACGGTAGCCAAGAGTATCCTGTAGGTTCTCTAACTACATGTTACATCTGATTGAGGGCAAACCGTGGCAAAAGGGAATATATCTTTTGGACCTGAGCAATAACGTGATGGCACTTGTGACCAAAGACATCGATATGGAAGAACTGGATAAGGCTTGTTGGCCGATCTTTCAGCAATTGATGGAAGAATTGGGAGAGCGCTATCACAACTGGATTGTAGTGATTGAGCCGGTTTCGAAGCAATACTTTCTCGGGCAAGACGATCAGGAAGTTCTGTCGAGGGCACGAAAGAAACATCCGCTTGGTGTGTTCTTCGCTTATCGATTGAACGAAAACCCAGCCATAGACTCGTTGTAGAAGAGCCACGGACTCGTGGCAAATGAGGAAACACCTTTGTATTTAGCAAAGCCAAAGACAATCAAAGGACAAATTGACGAAGCCGGACGTGTGCTGCTGCCGGTCACATTGATGGCGTCGGATGGTTTTGAGTTAGTAGTTGAAGCGGTGATCAATTTGGAGTTTACTGGGGCGATTGTGGTTCCCGAGTCCCTGGCTCGATCGATCGGATGGAGATGTCTAGGCGCTCGTCGAGTACAAATTGGCAGTCACATCGAGTTGTTGCATCATTACATCGGTTTGATGTCGCTTGGTGGCACGACGCAGACTGTAGTTGCCCTAGGCAGTTACAGAAATGTCGCAGAAGTTGGTCACAAGCTACTTTCGGGCAGAAGACTGACGGTCGATTTTGCCACTCAAGAAGTTATCGTTCAAAATTCGCTAGCCTCTGATTAAGCAATGGCTCGATTAGCAAAGATGGTTTTCGTAAGCATAGCGAACGAGAGCGGCTCGGCTACCCAGGTTTAGCTTCTTTCGCAGTCTGCTGACGTGAACTTCGGTGGTCCCCTCTGTAATGTGCAGTGTTTCTGCGATCTCACGATTCGATAGACCAGCAGCCACGTTCCGTAATACCTCGATCTCTCGCGTGCTCAGTTGAACACGTACTTTTTCACGACTTTCATTGCGCTCGGTAATTTCTCTAGTTGAATTGACGACGGTGCTTAACTGGCTACAGAGCTCAGTTAGCTTGTCGATACTGGTGCTTTGAGTTTCGACGATTTGATAAAGTCTGGCTTGACTAATGGCAATCGAGAGTTGATTGGCAATTCGAGTCAGTAGATTTATTTCGCTCACCGTCCAGCAGCGCGCATAGTCGCACTGATCCAGATGGAGCAGCCCCATGAGCCGGCCGCGATAGACCAGTGGCACCATGATCATTGAAAGGATTTGGAACTGAATCAATTCAGCACGAACATCCTTGGCAAAGGCAAATGTGTCATCTTGCATAACCACAAGCGGACGGCGTTCGCCCACATCCAAAAGCAAGTCGTGATATTGCGAGAAGAGGATACTTTTTTCCGACATTTGCTCCAGGTGTTCTGGTGTCAATTGCCGGACGATGCGGATGCTGCTGGTCGGATCAGATGTTAGGCAGATGATGGCGCGAGAAATTCCTAACTCACTGGACAAGCTTTGC
>JBBQFO010000186.1:0-9438 GCA_038322035.1 Candidatus Obscuribacterales bacterium | reverse complement strand
GTGCTACCATCCACTTTGTGTGTAGCATGAAGGGGTTTCTCGGAACCGTGCCTTCAGAAATTCGTCTTTCTCTTTACTAAGAGTCATCCCAGTCGAATCGTGGTGTTGGAGGTGTTGGATCATGTCTCAAGCTTTCAAAGTAGGCGATCGTGTTGAATGGAACTCGGATTCGGGTTACGTGGCAGGAACGATCACATCAAAAGTAACAACGGAGTTGAACTTCAAAGGCTATGTACGTCATGCCTCTGAAAAAGACCCACAGTTCATTATCAAAAACGAACAGAACAACATGGAAGTGATGCAGAGGGGTTTGACATTGCGTCCAGCCCGCAAAAACAAAGCTCTTGTAGCTGCATCACGTTAAACGTTTAAAAGTTCAAAGCATTACCACACAGCAACGTGGAAGCCCGGCCGGATAACCTCCGACCGGGCTATGCGTTTGTTGAGTCTGGAAACGCACACTAGTACTTTCGTCGTCTTGATTCTTGAATGTCATACTCTTGAGCTTGGATTTTTGCCGATATCGGAAGAAATCTAGAGCGGGATTAAATCGTTCCGTATCGGCTTACAATCGCCCTCTTGTAAACACTGATGCAGGCAAAACATAGTAGTCTTTGATATCCAAGACCCCGAAAGTCGATAGCATCAAGAGGTTTAACATGGTAACGACGGAAAGTTCGTTGGCTAAGAATCCACTGCTTGAGGGCATGCGCCTCGAGAAGCGAGCCAGTCCGTTCGCTATGGTCATTCTAGGAGCCCATGGCGATTTGACGAAGCGCAAGCTGATTCCTGCGCTCTACGCCCTCTACTTGGAAGATTTGCTGCCTAAAGACTTCGCCATTCTCGGTTCATCGCGCACAAAAATGACCGACGACGAATTTCGCGGCGTCATGAAAGACTCTGTGCAGAAGTACGCTTCCGACCTCAACTTTCAGGAAGATTCGTGGGGCGAGTTTGCAAAAAGTCTGCACTATCTAGCTGCTGATGTAATGAAGTCAGAAGGATTCACTCAACTGTCTGATCGGCTGCAGGAGTTGAAACAAGAGCATTCAACTCAGGGTAACCATATCTTCTATCTCTCCACGGCTCCCAGTCTCTACACTCCAATCGTGAAAGGACTTGCTAGTTCTGGACTGGCTTGTAAAGCCAAAGCAAACCAAGTTCCATGGCCTCGCATAATCGTAGAAAAACCTTTTGGGCATGACCTGCAATCTGCAATTGCACTCGATGAAGAAATTCACGAAGTGTTTAGCGAGCATCAGGTTTATCGCATCGACCACTACCTCGGCAAAGAAACTGTACAGAACATCATGGTTCTCCGGTTTGCCAATGGTATTTTTGAGCCGTTATGGAATCAAAAGCACGTCGATCATGTGCAGATCACAAACGCTGAAACTCTCGGCGTTGAGGGTCGCGGCTCATATTATGAAGAAGCCGGCAACTTGCGGGATATGGTGCAGAACCACCTCCTGCAGTTGGTTTCGCTGGTTGGTATGGAACCCCCGATCTCGCTTGACCCAGAAGCCACCCGCGATGAAAAAGCGAAGGTGCTGAAATGCTTGCGACCAATCGATCCAGGTGAAGTCGATCAATTTGCTGTGCGCGGACAGTATGGGTCTGGGCACATTCTCGGGCAAGCTGTTCCTGGATATCGTCAAGAAGAAGGTGTATCCAACGACTCGAACGTTGAGACTTTCACGGCTTTGAAGTTGTTTATCGACAACTGGCGTTGGGCAGGAGTGCCGTTCTACATTCGTTCCGGTAAGCGCCTGGCCAAATCAATCACCGAAATCGCCATTCATTTCAAGAGTCCTCCGCACCGATTATTCTCTGAGTCGCTTGATACTGTC
This sequence comes from Candidatus Obscuribacterales bacterium, assembly GCA_038322035.1. GTDB lineage: Bacteria > Cyanobacteriota > Vampirovibrionia > Obscuribacterales > Obscuribacteraceae > PALSA-1081. The sequence goes on along the minus strand of JBBQFO010000186.1, from coordinate 7,588 downwards.
AGCGATGGCAAAACCGAAGGGTTGAGTCCTAACGTGCTGGTTATACAGATTCAGCCTGAAGAAGGAATCTCGCTGAAATTCGCTACTAAACAGCCTGGACAGACGAATCAATTGCGCCATCTCAATATGGACTTCAAATATGGCACTGCCTTTGGTGTACGAAGTGCAACTGCCTACGAGCGCCTGATCCACGACTGCTTGATGGGTGACCCATCGCTCTTCTCGCGCACCGACCAGGTGGAAGTGTGCTGGAAGTTTATTGATCCAGTCTTAGAGGCTTGGTCAGATAAGAGCAGGAAAACAAACTTCCCGAACTACGCTGCGGGTTCATGGGGACCTTCAGCCAGCGACGATCTGATCGGTTCGACTGGACATTCATGGAGGCGTCTATGACCGCGACCAAGCCGCTGATCAAAGATAAGAAGGAAGGCACCGAAGCTTTCCTGTCTGGCAAACTTGCTCAAGTCGATATAGAAAAGATTGAAAAGGAATTGCAAACCCTGTGGCAATCAGCCTCAGAATCAGGCGAAGCAACTGGCTCAGTAACTAGAGCCTGTGCTATGAACTTGATTCTGTACAGTGAAGATGAAGATGCAGAAACTGTCGCAGGTGATGTTCTCGACGACATTACAACTAGGCATCCATGTCGCGCTATCCTCGCCATCTCTCGAACAGCCGCAACTCCATCGCTGGAAGCGTGGGTCTCAGCGCGCTGCCACATCACCGATTCGAAATCTGGAAAGCAGATCTGCTGTGAACAAATTACGGTTCGCAGCCAAGGAAACGGACCAAACGAGTTGACCAGTGTGGTACTGCCCCTGGTTATTTCAGATCTGCCTGTCTTCCTCTGGTGGCGGGCAAAGAAGGTTGATTTTGCCAGCGTTAGACCTTTCCTCTCCTATGTAGACGAATTGATAGTTGACTCGGCGAAAGACGAAGGGTCCTGCAATTTCTTCTCCGATCTAATCCACATTATCGGTGCTTATCTTGAAGAAAAACATGGCGCTCAGATCGTGGTTTCTGACTTGAACTGGCGTCGCAGCTTGCTATGGAGAGAGGCCTTAGCCCTCTCATTCGACGAGCAGCACGGTCATCTCTCGTTGGACGCATTGAAAGATGTGAAGTCCGTAGAGATAAACTATGTAGCCGGTAAAACGGAATGCAAGGGCGATCTCAATCAGACTTTGTTGTTCATTGGTTGGCTCGCTAACAAGCTTGGCTGGCAGTTCAAGAGTGCCTCCAAATCAATGGTTCACTTCTCAGCCGGAAAGAACTCTGTTGAGGTCAGTATCAAAAGTGGTGTCGACGCTGATGCCAGCCACATTGGAAATATCTGTTCGCTAGAAGTCTCGTTTAACGACGCGGCTTTCCCCTCAGTTGTTCTGCAACAGACTGCAGGCGCTCCAGGAGTGCAGATGTTCGCCAGCAGATCAGCGCAGGCTGCGGCGGCGCCTGTACCGCAGCAAGACTTCCGATTCAAGGTCAACCAGGCCACCGAAGCACGCTTGATCGATTTGGAACTAGAGACTATCGATCGCGATCCAACATTGGAAAGCGCCTTCCGCATGGCGGCTGTGATTGCCGATCAGATTGGCGCCAAGGCTAAGTGAGGAGATTTGATGATAAATTCGAGCAGAGTAGTCGGTAAGGTTGAAGTCTCTGAAACCGCAACTGAATTAGTTGAGCACATTGCTAAAAAGTTCTCGGAACTGGCAGCAAAAGCGATCAAAGAGAACGGTCGTTTCATTGTTTCTGTATCCGGTGGCAGCACTCCAAAGGCGCTCTACGAACGTCTTGCGCAACCTCCCTATGTAGGCGGAATCAAATGGGCTGACGTGATTTTCTTCCTCGGAGACGAACGTTGTGTGCCACACGATCACCCAGACAGCAACTTCAAGATGATTGATGAAGCGCTGTTCTCCAAAATCGCTATCCCTGAATCCAACGTTTTCAGAACCGTTGGCCAGTCAGAAGATCCCGAAGTTTCGGCCTTGAGCTACGACGAGGATTTACGCAGAGTTTTCAGAACCCTGGAAGGTGAAGTGCCGCGTTTCGACTTGATTCTTCTTGGTTTAGGACCAGATGGACACACAGCTTCGTTGTTTCCAGAATCAAAAGCATTGAAGATCACAGACAGACTGTACGTCTCCAATTTCGTTGAAAAATTGAATAGTCAGCGCATCACCATGACCTATCCGCTGATCGATGAAGCAAAAGTTGTGATCTTCCTCGTATCAGGAGATTCCAAAGCGCAAATTTTGAAGGAAGTATTAGAGCAGCCAGACAAGCAGTATCCATCACAATCAATAACACCACGCTCCGGCAATTTGTTTTGGTATGTTGATCGAGCAGCGGTCAAATTGCTCACCCCACAAGTATAAAAAGATTAGGAAGGGAGGTTCGCATGGCGGATAAGGCAAAGATTGGTTTGATAGGACTCGGAGTCATGGGTGAAAACCTGGCGCTCAACATTGAGCGAAATGGTTTTCCTATTTCGATCTATAACCGCACAGTCGAGCGGGTTGACGAGTTCATCAAGGCTCGCGGAAAAGGTAAACAGGTATTTGGATACCACGATGATAAATCTTTCGTCGAGTCGCTCGAACGTCCACGCAAGATCATCTTGCTGGTAAAAGCTGGCTCTCCAGTCGATCAGACCGTCGAGAAACTGCTTCCATTTTTGGAAAAGGACGACATCATCATCGACGGTGGCAACTCCCACTTCACAGACACAATTCGCCGTGAAAAAGAACTAGCCGAAAAGGGCATTCGCTTCATCGGTTCAGGCGTTTCCGGCGGTGAAGAAGGCGCTTTGTGGGGTCCATCTTTGATGCCAGGTGGCGATAAAAAAGCTTACGATGAAATTAAACCGATTTGGGAGGCGATTGCAGCTAAATCATCAGACGGTCCATGCGTAACCTATCTGGGACCAAATGGTGCCGGACACTTCGTCAAGATGGTACACAATGGTATTGAATACGGTGACATGCAGCTGATCGCTGAAGTCTACGACGTTATGAAACGTGGACTGGGACTCCAAGCCAACCAGATTAGCGACATCTTCGAAGAATGGAATAAAGGTATTCTCGATTCATTCTTGATCGAAATTACCGCCAAAATCTTGTCGGTCACCGATCCAGAAACCGGCAAATTCCTGGTTGACTTGATAGTCGACAAAGCCGGTCAGAAGGGCACCGGCAAGTGGACAGGCGAGATTGCCCTTGATCTCGGAATTGCCATTCCAACAATTGATGCCGCATTGACGGGCAGACTTCTCTCAGCTTTGAAAGATGAGCGCGTCGTAGCCTCCAAGAAGCTCACTGGTCCAAGCGATGCAACAGTCAATCCAGCTGACTCCAAAAAAGTCCTTGCTGCGCTCCAAGACGCTCTCTACGCTAGTAAAGTCTGCAGCTATGCTCAAGGCATGGCGCTGATTCGCGCTGGTTCAAATCAATACAAATGGAATGTTGACCTTTCTGAATGCGCGCGCATCTGGGAAGGCGGCTGTATTATTCGGGCCAAATTGCTTCAAACAATCAAACAAGCGTTCAAGCGACAAGGCGACGTCAACAACCTGCTGGTCGATCCAGAGTTCAGCTCATGGATTGTCGAGCATCAAGCTAACTGGCGTTATGCAGTGACAACAGCCGTAAACGCTGGCATTCCGGTGCCGGCTCTCAGTTCGAGCCTCGCCTACTTTGACAGCTACCGTTGCGCCAACCTGCCGCAAAACTTAACACAAGCGCAGCGCGACTTCTTCGGAGCCCATACGTACGAAAGAGTCGACAAACCAGATGCAGGCTTTATGCACACAGACTGGCCATCCTTGATCAAAGAGAAAACAGGCAAACCTTCATAGGGCTGCCCTGAAATTTTGAAGGATTCTTATCTCGAGGCGCTCCAATTTTGGGGCGCCTCGATGTTATGCTGAACGCTGGCTAGGTAGGGATATCCATGGCGCCCGGACCCGAATTAAACGATACGACGTTGCGGCTTACAGCTCCCGATACTCAGCTGCGCCTTCTTGCAGAAGCAATCCCGCAGATGGTCTATACAGCGGATGCACAGGGCAATCTGCAATACGCGAACAAACGCTGGTATGAATACACGGGGCTCAACTATGACCAGACGCGCAATCTACACTGGCTGAGATCCGTTCATCCTGATGATGCCGAAACCACCAGGCTCGAGTGGCAGAAGGCTGTCGAAAACGGCAATGTGTACGAGATTTCGCACAGATTGCGCCGCGCTGACGACGTCTTCAGATGGCATCTGAGTAGGGCTATGCCACTCAAAAGTGCTTCAGGGGAGATCACGAGCTGGTTTGGCACCAGTACTGATATAGAGGACCAGAGGCAAGCGAGCGAGCGTGTGAAAGTTCTGCTCGAAAGCAGTGTGCAAGAGCGCACTGAAGCTTTAGAAATAGCCCGCGATGAAGCCGTTAGAGCATCCACTCTCAAGTCTCAATTTGTGCAAAACATCAGTCACGAAATCCGCACGCCAATGAGCGGAATCCTTGGTATGTCCGAGCTTCTCGCCGAGATGGAACTGCCGCCAGAAGCTCAGGAAATGTCCAGCCACATTTTGATCGCGGCCAGCACGTTGATGGGAATCGTCAACGACCTGCTCGATTTTTCTAAACTCGATGCCAATAAAATGACATTGCAGAAAAACAAATTCAGCCTCGGTGAATTGTTGGAATCTGCCATCCTGTCAGTGTCTAGCGTCTTGTCGAAAAAAAATCTCAAACTTGAAGTGGACGTGCAAAAGGGGCTTCCAGATTGGTACGTGGGTGACGAAAAGAAGATTCGTCAAGTGCTCCTCAACATCTTCAACAACGCCGTCAAATTCACCGCATCTGGTGACATCAAAGTTTCCGTGACCGAATTAGCTCGCACCGGAGACTGGTACTCAGTGCGTTTTCAAGTTACCGATCAGGGTATCGGAATCAGCGAAGATATTTTGCCGAAGCTGTTCGAACCTTTCGTTCAAGCTGATGGATCGATCACGCGCAGATATGGAGGCACAGGATTGGGACTGTCAATCTGCCGCAAATTGGTCACGGTGATGAACGGAGAAATTGGTGTTGAAAGCCAGGCAGGAAGCGGCTCCACCTTTTGGTTTATGATACCTTTGGAAGCTGCGAAATAATCACCTGGTTTAGCCATGCCGACCTACACAGTGCACGCGGTCAACGTCGGTTCATTCGCACTGGGCGAAACCGATAAAGTGCTGACGATGTTTTCGGCCGAGCGCGGAATCATCCGTGCTGTGGCGAAAGGCGCACGTAAACCGGGTTCGAAGATCGCAGGGCGTGCTGACGTTCTGAACGTGAACAAGCTTCTGCTAGCCACAGGCAGGTCGTTCGAAATCATCACTCAGGCAGAAAATGTCGAGACATTTCCAAATGTTAGAAAGGACCTGAGTCGCCTTTCCTACTGTCTTTATTATGCTGAACTGACTCATCATTTCGGCTTGGGATTAGCAGACGAAAGCGCCTCATACTATGACTTTCTTTGCCACAGCCTGCGAGCCCAAGGCAAAGGAGACGCTGATGCGGGGGCGCTTTGCCTGGTTTTCGAATTGAAGCTTCTGGAATGGTTAGGATATCAACCGGAGTTGGATTGCTGTGTTGTATGCAGAGATGCTCTGACTGAATATCGAATCGCTATGTTTCACTTCGAATGCGGCGGCATCATTTGCGAAAAATGCTCTGCTGATCAGCAACGAGCAAAGGTTGCGGAAGGCTACAGCAAGGTCCGGCAGACATCTGCATTCATTAAGGAATCCATGCACATAACGCCACTTGTCTGGAAAAGACTCATTCTTGCTGCTAGCGATACTCTGCCCACGGATCAAAATGGTAGCAATTCTCCGGCCATCTCAAGGGCGACAGAGGCGGCTAGACGCATTATTCAGACTTATATCGAGTATCGTGCCGGCAAGAACATGAAGTCTCTTGAATTGATTGGTAAATTATAAGTCGACCGCATTGTTGCGCAGACTTTCCCCCAACAACACTGCGATGAGCCGTGGCTGGCGCATTTCGATCCAGGCATGCGATAATTTACGTTTTCAAGAACTGTAGAACTACCGCTTGAGAGCGGCTAAAATAGTAGAACGCAGATGTCTGCGAAGGTTCGATTTTGCGGAGGTGATCTCAGTGGCTGGTCTGAAAGATACTGATCCAGAGCTTTACAAGCAAATTGCCCTCGAATTAGATCGGCAACAAAATGGTATTGAACTGATCGCCAGCGAGAACTTCGTTAGTGAAGCAGTGCTTGAAGCGCAAGGCTCAGTGCTGACCAACAAATATTCTGAAGGATTGCCAGGCAAGCGCTATTACGGCGGAAACGAGTTCATCGACGTCGTCGAACAATTGGCAATCGATCGCATCAAGCAACTCTTCAACGCGCCTCATGCGAACGTTCAACCACACAGCGGAGCCCAGGCTAACATGGCTGTGTTCTTCGCGATGCTGACTCCGGGTGACAAAGTGATGGGCATGGCTCTCGACCACGGCGGTCACTTGACACACGGATGGCCGGTAGCTATGTCCGGCAAATGGTTCGAATCCGCCTTCTACGGAGTCAATACAGAGACTGGTTTGATTGACTATGACGAAGTGGCAAAGCTCGTCAAAGAGTTCAAACCGAAGATGTTGATCTGCGGTGCCAGCAATTATTCCCGCGTTATCGACTTTGCAAAGTTTAGAGAAATCGCAGACAGTGTCGGCGCCTACTTGATGGCTGACGTGGCTCACATAGCCGGTTTGATCGTCACAGGCGAACATCCGAATGCTTTCCCTCACGCGCATTTTGTGACTACGACAACGCACAAAACTTTGCGCGGTCCTCGTGGCGGCGTGACGATGTGTCAGGCAGAATTCGGTGCAGCAATCGATAAAGCTGTATTCCCAGGTATTCAAGGCGGACCGCTCGAACACGTGATCGCAGCCAAGGCAGTCTGTTTCCACGAAGCGGCACAACCTTCTTTCAAGGTTTATCAAAAGCAAGTCGTGGCAAATGCTCGTGCTCTAGCTAGCGCACTGATAGAAAACGGACTCAATATCGTTTCTGGTGGCACCGACAATCACCTGATGACAGCTGATTTGCGCCCATTCAAAATCACCGGCAAGAAAGCTTCCAGCTTGCTTGATTCGGTGCACATCACGACCAACAAGAACACAATTCCAAACGACCCAGAAAAACCGATGGTAACCAGTGGTATCAGAATCGGCACTCCAGCCGTCACAACTCGTGGCATGAAAGAACCAGAAATGGAAAAAATTGCCATCTGTATTGTGGATAAATTGAAAAACCCAGCTGACGACGCAGTCCACCAGAAAGTGTTGAAGTCTGTGGCTGAACTCTGTAAGGCGCATCCGCTGTACAAAGAAAATCTAGCCGGCGTCAGATAGTATTCTCAACGCAGGAAATTTGTGACCTCTACTCCATCTGAACCAGTGGCACCAGAACCGCGAGTAAAAACGCGGTCTAATCGTCCGACTCGCATTGTGCAGTGGACTATGGTGTTGGGAGGAATTCTCTGGGCTTTCTTTGGTGCGAACCAGGACCTGGCGAATTGC
>JBBQFO010000185.1:0-9448 GCA_038322035.1 Candidatus Obscuribacterales bacterium | reverse complement strand
TATCCGCTCTCAGCCTTGATCACAGCGAATCAGCCAAGTGCTGATCTTGTGCATGAAGATAAGCAAGGTAATTTGAAAGGTCGAACAACTGGCTCATCAGTAAAATCGGGCATGGTTCGAACCGCTGTCTGGACGGGTGCTGGCACGCTTCTCGGCGTGATCTTCGCTCCTATTGTTGGTGGTGCAGTTGGTGCCGGAGCAATCGCAGGTGTGGCCACCGGTGGTGCCGTCGGTCTCGGAAGCAACCTCTGGCGAAAGGGCAAGGATGTCAAAATCCCAAGCGGAACTCGCATCCAATTTGCTCTAGACCAACCGATGGCAGTATCTGCTGGGTTAGCTGCTAATCAACAAACGTTGCACTAAGGTTAACTGCGGAATCTAAAAATTAAGCGACCATACAAGCTGTGTGGTCGCTTTTTGATACGGTCATTGACCCATCCCGCCCCAGGGGGAGATTAATTATGCTCGGAGGCGTGGTATATCCACCATGGTGGTACTTCCCAGCGGGGCGGGATTTCGCTATGTTGTCATGACGTGGCGCAAAAGACTCGATTTTTAAAACCAGGCGGAATCTCTTGAGTTTTGACCAATCTAATTTTCGACTCAAGAGTGATGGCGCAATAGGCGCTCAGCCAGGTCAGAACAAGCTTCAGGAAGAGGCGACAGAGCACACCATCGCCGGTTCGGTGATTGGCGCCGTCCGTAACATCATTCCTGGCATAAAAGGGTCGGCTCAGAGCAACGACCAGATCGCCCAGATCGCCGCCGACACGATAGCCTCACTCCCCATGGTCAAGACGGTAGCGGGCGGCGGAATCCGCGCCACCATGCTGATAGACCCCACCAAAGACTGGGGTGCCAATGCAGGCAGCTTCGGCTTGAACTTCGTCGAAGGCGTCGCCCTGAACAAGGTTTCCAAAATGGCGATGCCTGACAGCGGCTTTTCTCAGCTTGTCAGTTCTAAGCTTGGCACGGGCTTAGCTTCTGAGGCGGCAACCCATCTGACAGTGGGCTTAGGATTCGGTGCGATCAGAACCGGCTTTAACGCCGACTCGTGGAAAGACAACCAGGGCAACTTCAGTCTCTCGTCGGGTGCCGAAAATTTGGTCAAGGGAAGCGCCATGGGCGCGTTAATCAACTTGCCCGCAGGAATGATTGGCTTCAGAGTGGCCAGAGCCTCAAGCGTCGCTATGGAAAACAGCGTTTTGTCGCCTCGTATAGCCTCCGTGATTAGCGGCATCGGTTCTGGCTACGCCGCTGGCGGTGTTTTCGGCGGAGTCGATGCGGTCATGGCAGGCAAGAGCTTCAGTGATGTTCTGAAGGGTATCAACGAAGGTGGAATTATTGGTGCCGCCAGTGGTGGCTTAATGGGTTCGTTTGACGGCACGCGCCTGCTTAATTCCAACGCAGCTTTAAAGGGTGGAAACGTCTCCGAAACTCACACCGGGGTGCCGCTGGAACGGACGGCTGTCAACACAGAGCTGCCAACTCAGCCGACAAGATCGCGACATGATGCGGTGGACCCACGCGATTCACAGGCAAGGACAGAGACCTTCTATCCCGCTAACGATGAGCATTTCGTTATCAAGGCGGGACGCTACGAAGCAATGACGATTAAACCACTGGAGATGCCGCGCATCCAGGAAGTGCAAAATCGACTGACGTCTTTCGAGGTCAAACCTGAAAGCTATAGGTACTTAGAGCCAGATGCAGTTGGGCCATGGAAGGATTTCGCTGAGTTTGCAACTAACCTGAAATCTGCCACGAAAGATTTTCGTGTCTACCAGGTGGATGGTGGCAAAACTGAAATTGCGCTTCCTGAAGCGTACGCGAAACAGTTGGATGAAGTGCGTGCGTTGCGTATCAAAGCAGAGCAAGCTTCGCTGCTAGACAATTTGGCGCCAGGTCAGCACATCTCTGTGCAGAACATGGTCAAGAATCAAAATGTGGAAGTTTTTCGCAGTTTTTACAACGAGCAAGAAGCCGCTCAGGTTCTGCCTGTGATCTGGGCTCGCATCAAACTAGCAGAGCATCCACTGGGTAATCGTGCCTTGCCGGAAGATTTTGTCACGTTGATGGACGAGCTTCCGACCAGAAATAACGTCAAGCGCCTTACCATTTGGGACGACCGAAACTCACAAGATGCCTGGCATGGACAAGAGTTTAAGACGCCGAATTTCAAAGCTGCTGCGACGGCTCTGGAATCAGAAGGTAAGGTCGATTTCTATCAGCCAAGTCGAAGCGATGCTGTTAACAGTACCTTCCGAGATTCAGTGCGTGGGTCGCTTTTCCATGAGCACGGGCACTTGGTTCCGCCTCGAGACAATATGTGGGCTGAAGCGTCCCTGCTGGAAAAAGATGGTCATTATTCTACGCAATATTCGCGCCACAACGATAGCGAACGCTGGTCTGAAGATCGAGCTAAGGCCTTCTTACACACCGATGTCGACAAGTTCTTTGAGTTCGTCCAGCAAGCGCCGCTCCGTTCGGTGGTGATCGCTAATGAGTTGACGAAACAAATGGGTTCGACGCCTATCGCAGAGCAAAGTGTTTATGCAAAGCAGATTTGGGAGCGAGTTAAATTCACAGAAGAGCAGGTTTTGCCGTATGCACGTGAGCAGCTGACAAAAGATCTTGCGTCCGCCGACGTTCGCACACAACAGGCTGCACTGCGGATGTTGGAGCGATTTGGCAGTAAGAATGAAATTGATGCGCTGCTCAAGACTGCTGGTACACCTTCCGGAGACACCGATGTTCGACGAGGCGCCTTTGATCTCGCACTTCAATTTCATAGCAAGGATGCCGCTAAGCAATTTGATTTCGCCTGGGAGCAAGGGGTGACGAATCCTGGACTCAACGATGTAGCGGTCAGACGCCTCCGCTATTTCGGTCTAAAAGATGAAAGGGCTGCTTCTTATGCCAATCTTCTGGAAGTTCTTGGAAAAAATGATTTGCCGGGATTGGCTAAGCAAGTGACTCGAATGAATACTGACGACGGCGCGGAGCTCGCTTACGATTTTGCGATGAACAAAGGCAGGCATGTTCAAGGCTATCAGCGTGCAGTTGCCCTCAGTGCTCTGGATGAAGTTCCAAGCCTACGCCTGAAGGCTCTTGGTACACTGGCTAATCAGCAGCCAGAGTTTATTGCCAATGCGGTCAGAAAATATGTCAACGATAGCGATCCTGAAGTTGCCGCCGCGGCTCGTGATGTCTTGAAAGGTGTCCAATTGCGCACTATTATTCAGGATGTGAACGGCATTCTTGAGAAAGGTGACTCAGTCAAATCAACTGTACTGGAAGCGCTGGGTAACAGCGGAAAGACAGAAGCGGTTCCGACCCTGCTGCAAATCATTACTCGCGGTCCTGAAAGCACACGTACGCAAGCAATCGATCAACTGGCGAAGTTCGATCCAAGTATAGTCAAGTATTACGCGCGCTTAGCGAGAAAAGACTTACCAGCTGACCAGGCACAGCATCTACAGTTGGTAATGAATCACAGTCTCAGCCCACGAAACTAGCACTTCATTTAGGCTGGATGAAACATCTGAAAGAGTTTGTCCATCGAGAATTTCAATCTCACTGGTCGACCATGCGGACATGTATCGTTGCGCGGCGTAGCGTCCCACTCACAAAGCAGTTGAACCAGATCGCGTTCAGACATCGGCATGCCGTTCTTTATGGCTGATTGGCAAGCAATTGATTTGGTTGCTTCGAGCTCCAAGTCGGCACCATCGGCGATGGCTAACTGCTGAACGATTTCTTGCACAACGCACGCGTAGTCCTTATGTGCCAGTTCGAGAGGAACTTGAATACAGGTTGGGTTCTCGTTTTGCAAATCAAAATCGAAGCCAAGTTTGCGCAAGATTTCGACGTGGACCTTAAGAGTGTTGGTCTGTTCCAACGAGAGATCGAGAGGAGTGGAGACAAGCAATCGCTGAGCAGACTCGGTTGTTCTTCCGGCCACTTCTTGCTGAGCAAGCAGGCGCTCGTAGAGTGTTCTCTCGTGTGCGATATGTTGTTCGACTATCTCCATTCCTTCAGGAGTTTCGAGGATGACGTATGTATTGTGGATGTACGCGGCAATTTTCCAACCATGGGGAAGTGTGTATGCAGGCTGAGCGGGCAGCTCGCTCACACCGGATTCTTCATCTGAGGCTGGTTCGTACAATCTAGTTGCATATTGCAGTCGGTCCTTGAATCCAAGCTGGCCAGTTGCTCGGGCGGCGATGTTTGCTGCTAAGGAATGCGTGTCTACCACTTCATCCATCACTGCATTTGCCTTGGTTGACAATGCGCTGTCAATCTCATCGCCACTAAATGCGGTGCTTTGCAAGTCTCTAGCAACGCTGACCTGGTAGTGAAATTCTTCTCGTTCACGAGCAACTTCTGCTTCTCTGGCTTCGGTCTTCACCTGGCGCAGAGATGCGATCAGAGCTCGTTGAATGGAAACATAGACTTCGTTTCCGTTGCTATATTTGATCTCCTTTTTTGTTGGATGAATATTCACATCCAAATGACTCGGATTGACGGTGACTACTACCACTGCAAAGGGATGTCTGCCTCGCGGAATCAAGTCTGAATAGGCATAATCAAGTGCTTTGTACGTGAGCGGACAGCGCACCGGTCGATTGTTTACGATCGACAAAATACCTTTTCGGTCCCCACGGAAGTGTAATGGCTTAGCTAAATATCCATGCACGGCAAGCCCAAGATCCCGGTCCCCAGCTTTGACTTCGCAGAGCTCTTCGCGTCCAGAAAATAATCCTGCCTCGCCAATCGTGACCGCCAGGTCGCCACTACCAGTGGTTCTAAAGCTAGATTGTCCCTGGTTCAAAAGATTGATAGCGACATTCGGGTAAGCAATGGCCAGGCTCTGCACCATTTCATGGATGTGCCCGAATTCAGTGCTTGCGCGTTTCAAAAAACTTAGTCGGGCCGGTACATTGTAAAAGAGATCTTGGATCTCCATTACTGTGCCGGGAGCGCAGCCTGTCATCGAAGTTGTTACTTTCCCGTCGGCTGCCTCAATCTTGCTACCCTCAGCGGACTGGTGAGTTCGCGTCAAGCAGGTCACTTTAGACACTGATGCAATACTAGGCAGTGCTTCGCCGCGAAATCCAAGAGAGTTCAAGTTCCACAAATCTTCGACGTTCCTTAACTTCGACGTGGCGTGACGATGAAAGGCGAGAACCGCGTCCTCAATCTCCATTCCGCAGCCGTTATCAGCGATTCGTATGTCGCGACAATCGGCACTGATACTAATTTCTATTTGCGTCGCGCCTGAATCAAGCGCATTTTCGACGAGTTCTTTCACTACTGATGAAGGTCGTTCGACGACTTCACCAGCGGCAATTTGACTCGCTATATGATCAGCTAGTACTAATACTTTGGGCATATTTTCGCCTCGCCATTGCCAACATGCTAGCACCGGCGTCCGAGTTTTCCCTGTGACATTAGTAATGGTTGGCACGCGGGGTTATACTCGAAGCAATTTATGAAGGCCACATCTATAGAAAGTAAGTCGTATTGGATATTCATTGCTGCTGCGATCGTGATCGCAATCGGCTGTATTTTGCTGCGCATTCAAGTGCACGAAAATGATAATTATCTATTTATGCAGCTCGCCTCGGCGCTCTCGTATACAGGGGATGGCAATCAATCGTCATCACTTTCCCTTGATTTCTTGGTTGTGTCAGTCGAGTCTGTAGCTGCGATTCTGATCGGATATAAATTGTCTGCCGTACCGCGAAGTTTCGCCTTTGTGCAGCTATACACTGTCTCGATGATCGCACAATGGCTGATCTTCTCCTCGTTTTTAATAACCGGGCATCCACTCAGTTCCGCTTGCACTGTGGCTGTAGGTGGACTCCTTGGATATATCTTTAGACGACTGAAGTTAAAAGACGAGCAGCTTACGAATCAATATTTTGAATTGAGTTTGCGCAATCGCGAGTTGCAGGAAGCGCGTCTCTTGCTGGTTAAGCAAGACGAGATGGAGCGAAGAGTGTTGGCAGCCGACCTACACGATCAAGTGTTGAACGATTTGAAAACATTGAAGCAGAGCATTGAGCAATTCGAAACTGCTCCTGAGCAGTCACGCTCTGCGCACATTCGAGAACTTCTGGAGCGAGCGATGTCCGAGGTGCGTGAAGTGATGGACAATCTTTGTCCTTCAGCTCTGGAGCACTTGGGATTGCCTGCAGCGATCGAGGATTGCTGTCGCAGAGCGGCTCAACGAGCCGGTTTTAAGGTCAGATTTAAAAATGATGTCGACGATAGCACCCTGGATAAGTTGTCGGTGGTGGAAAAATCTCTGCTTTACCGGCTCGCGCAAGAATCGATAACCAATATTTGCAAGCACGCCGAGGCCACCAAAGTCAAAACGAATTTGTCGATGGAAGACCGCATCCTCGTTATAACGATTGCTGATGACGGCAAGGGTATCGCCAGCGCCGATCTGCGCCAAGAGTCACGGGGGTTGCGATACATGCGTCTGCGAGCAGATTTAATCGGCGCAACGGTAGTCTGGCGCGCTGGTGAGGAAAGTAAAGGAACAGTGGTAGAAATTCGCAAGGAAATTGCCCAGAAAAATGGTGACGCGAATCCTCATAGTTGAAGATGTTGCTGCGCTGCGACAGCACGTTGCGGCGGTTGCCAAAGCGATCGCACCAGGTGTGATTGAAATCGTAGAAGCTTGCAATGGCGCAGAGGGGCTCAATTTGGCGCGCAGCATCGAACCAGACATGATTATTATGGATATTTCAATGCCCGAAATGAGTGGCATAAAAGCGGCGAAAGAGATTTGGGCGGAATTTCCGACACGCCGAATACTCTTCTGGTCTCAATTCCATCGAGAAGCGTATGTACGCGAACTGGGGAAAATCGTTCCAGATGACGCGATCCATGGATACGCTTTGAAGAGCGAGACCGATGAAAAGCTGAGTTATGCGATCTCTTCAATCCTCTTGCATGACAATCCGTACATCGATCCAGTCGTGCGCAGCGTGCAAGCTCGTGTGATGTCTCGCGAAGATTCGCTCACCGATGTCGAGTACGAGACTTTGTTGGATGTGGCGGTTGGGTTGACTGATAAGGCGATCGCCTCGCGGCGACACATCAGTGTTCGCGGTGTGCAAAATCGCCTGTCGATGCTATTGGAAAAGCTTGTCAAAGGTGAGGACGCCCATTTGCGTGAAAGTGCGGCGATGGAAATCTTCAATCCCCGCACGCGCATTGTCTTCGAGGCTGTTAGGCGCGGTTTACTTGACCCAGACGAAATTACCCGTTTGGAGGCTGAACTTGCCGAATGGCTGGAAGAAGAATATAGCTACGAGCCCAACTCTAAGCGCGCAAGATAGGTTGTGTCGAGCTACTTGCCACTATTCCAGGCACTCTTTTCAAAACTTTGCTACTTAATGCAGTTGGTTGAGATTGTATTGTACGCTGTTACATCGCGCAGCGGAGCTTACTGTTGGACGACAGCACTAAACGGAAAAATTCGGTGGATGAACTGAGCCGATCTTCCGAGCCAATTCTTGAGAGTAAGGACGGCTTGGACTCTCTGTATCAGGAGACCACAATCAAGACCGATGTTATCGCTCTTGGTACCATTCTTTCGGAGCGCTATGAGGTTCTCGAGTTCCTTGGTAGCGGTGGAATGGGCACTGTGTACAAGGCTCGCCACACGCTGATTGGAAACGTTGTCGCGATCAAAGTAATGCATTCGCATCTTGTCAAGGATTTTGCCAGTCAGGAACGCTTCAAATCGGAAGCGAAAGCAGCCATAAGTCTTCGTCATGAGCGTTTGATGTCCGTGACTGATTACGGTCTTACGCCTTCCGGGCAACCGTTTATTGTGATGGAATTTATTCAAGGTGTCAGTCTTGATGCATTGCTGGAAGAGCAGAAATTTCTCAGCGCAGACGAATTCTTCGACATTTTCTCGCAAATCTGCGATGGCTTGGCCCATGTGCACGAAAGGGGTGTTGTGCATCGCGACATCAAGCCGAGCAATATTATGCTATCTAAAACTGCCCACGATAAGTGGATGGTGCACATAGTAGATTTTGGCATAGCTAAAGTGTTGCCTTCTGGGCAAGGTGCCGTTCAGCATCTTACTCAGACTGGAGAAATCTTCGGCAGCCCGCTTTACATGAGCCCTGAGCAGTGCAAGGGTCGCGTCGTCGATGCTCGCTCCGACATTTATTCACTTGGTTGCGTTATGTTCGAAGCGCTGACAGGAAGCCCTCCCCATAGAGGTGAAAGCGCTATCGAAACGCTGATGTTTCACGTCAATGCCAAGGCGCCCAAGCTTAGCGAGCGTCGCCCTGATATTGGCGAATGTGCAGAGCTGGACAAGATCGTAGCGGCAGCGTTGGACGCAGCTCCCGATCTTCGCTATCAAACAATAGGTAAATTGAAAGCAGACCTCGATCAAAGGAAATTTTCCGACATCGGTGCATCGACCACCTCCGGCGCCACGTCTTTTGCCTCGTCAAGTCGGGGATCGTCGGCTAATCAAACTTCGTTCAGTCCTGCGCAAAATTTTAAGAACAAGTTTTTGAGTCCACTGATCATCGTCGCTGCAGCTGGACTGACAGTGTGGCTTGTCAATTCGTTCGGCGTTACACAGCCTCGAGTTGCCATCGTCAGTGGTGCCTCCGATCCTAGTCTGAGTGAAGCGGAGATGGCATTCCGGTTGGCCAAGGATAAGGACGCTCAAGGCTTTACTCTCGAGGCCGCGGAAATCGCGCAAAAGGCCTTGGATTTGCGCTTGAAGTACGCTCCAAATACTCTGGCTCTCGCCGAAAGCATGAATCAGCGAGCGGAAATCGCTTTGCACGACGCTGAACACGAAAGCCTGATGTTGCAAGGCCAAGATGTTGTCTCGCCCGCTGATAAGTCGGCTGCCCGTCGGAAGAAAATCGCTGACGATTACGCCTCTGCCGAAACCCTGTTGAAGAGCGCTATTGCGATTGCTGATCTGCGCACAACAGGAGAAGAGAAAGCAGTAGCACCAGTGCGTTTTCGAAACAATCTGGCCACGGCGTATCTCGATCAGGGCAAGTTTCAAGACGCCGAGACGTCTTTGAACGAGTTGTCCCAACTGTTTCTGACACATAGGGCGCCGGACAAGAATGATCCAGACTCAGTTCAGCGAAATTTGCACGCATTGTTTGACGAACAGTACGAGCGCCTCTACTGGGGCACGAACCGCGAAGTTGATGCGGCTAATCTGCGGATTGCTCATCATCGGACTGAAGGGAAATATGATCAAGCTGCACCGATTTCCAATACGGCTGAACCCTTTACTGGGTCCTGGTCTGCGGGCACTTTCTCGCTCGACCTGAAGCAAGATGGCAAGGCGCTTGCTGGAGACAATCAGATCACGAATTTTGGCTTGGAGCAGACCACTGAACGGAAGAACCGAGTCACCGGCACAGTTGAT
>JBBQFO010000184.1:0-9572 GCA_038322035.1 Candidatus Obscuribacterales bacterium | reverse complement strand
CTAGAGAATAGAAATCGCTCGGCGTCACAGCCCGGGGCCGGCTATCACCGTCCGTGGTGCTTGTCGGGATGGGACGGCAGACAGTATGCCAAGCGGCAATTTAATCTGTCGTCGACCGGCAAAAGTCTTGACGCCAGTCACCGGCGCTTTCAAATCACCAACAGAGAGTTTTGGCCAATTCTGTTTGATCCAATTTCTGAACACATCCGCTGTCAGATGTACCGGCTTGACGCGATCTACTGTTGGTGCTTGTTTCAGCAAAGTACTAGCGGCAGCACCCACACCACGATTGATACCATCATCTAGATTGTCATCTGCGCCAACTTGCCCTTTCAAAACTGTTGGGGACACCGGAGGGAGCACATGCTGTACCTGCGTGCGCACCGTAGGCGGTGCATACTTTGGATATTTTGCGGTATTCGAAACCTTCTGCACTCGAGTCGTGTAATAGGTTGTAGCTGGCTGCACCTCGATCACTTCAAGGTGACTGCCTCCTTGCCCGGCCAAACTTGATTGCATGTGCAGCGTGCCGATCAAAGCTATAGAAAGGGCAACTGAAAATCTCACTTTCTTATCAACGTGCCTTTTACTTTCAAATCAGTTCCTGGCGAATGGTTCTTTAGTTTATCTTGTTGAGCCACCATGGGATCCTTTACGACACGATATTTGCTGCCACCATCCTTAGTGTGGGAATCAAGAATCATCTTTTCAGGAGTTGCTAGCAGTTCGTCAACAGGCGGCTCTGTTTTCTTCACCACGCTACTTCGAGGGTCGCCATATTGGCGGTTGTAGTAGTTGGTGCCTGTGGCTTGCAACGCCGGGGTGCCGGGCAAATGACGCGAGTCGGTGAGCTGACTGCGCAGGTTGTCGACGTCCAAAAGCATCTTCGAAGCATCCTTTGCCACCTCAGCCTTCTTCATGCTGGACTCTTCCTTAGCAAGAATTTGAGCTTCTTTGATGCGATTGGCGTAGTCGCGTTTTACTGCTTCGATATCGGCTGTGTGATCCAGATATATAGGATTGCCAGTGATACTAGTCGCATCAGGCTGCAAGAGATTGCGTATCTTCACTTCTCTCTCGTACTCTAGTTCGCGGACATCGTGCGTGCCTCGATTGAGCTTGTCTTTCGCATCCGCATCACCGTTGTGGATCTTGTTGTCCTTCGCAAGCTCGCTCTGTCGTTTGATTCGCTCCAATGATTTGGCGACATCAGCGTCTTCTTTGCTCAACGTATGAGGAGCTGAATCTGTCTTCTGTGCCACCGTTGCCTTTTGGATTGCTTGCACGCAATACTGGCGCAAGGTCGGGTCCTTCGACAAGTCGTAGGCTCGTCGATATTCGTCCATCGCCTTTTCTTGCTGACCAAGCTTAAGCAGTGAATTAGCTAGATAATAGTGTGCCACCGCATCGTTCTGATTTTTTGCAAGATGCGCATGGAAGAAAGAAACTGCCCTCGAATGATCCGATGCATTATAACTAGCGATTCCTTGTTGAAGCTCGCTGCTTGTAGTTGCAGCAAAAGCGCTCGAGTGCAGTGCACTCAAGGCCAGCAAACAGATCAGATTGATTCGCAGGTTTCGCGGTTTGAACAACATCAAACACCACATAATCCGACGAGGGTTCTTAAACTGTGGACGACCACAACCTGTCGGTGTTCCTCAGTATAGGTCGGCATTGTGGATCACGGGTGAAATCCGACTACTCAATCGAAACTTCGATATTCGTGTGGGCCACGTCTTGAAAGTTGCTTTCTAAGAAACTGCGCCACGCTGTGGTTGCCCAAGAAGCCATAACTACCGGGCTGATCGGGAATCAGATCCTGATACTGATAGAAATAAACGGAAACTTGGCGCCCAAAATCATCCGAAGCTTGAGGTTTAACTGTGGGAATCGCTCCTCGAACCAGGGTGATCTCACGCGTTTTGTCCCCGCTCTGGATTTTCAATTCAACCGTAGACCCGCTCGCACCGCGAATCTTATCTACCAGGTCTGCTACAGTTTTAACTTTGTCGACGGCAGCCCCGTCAACTGCTAACACTACGTCACCGACCTGCACATGCGCTTTCGCCGCAGGCATGTCTGGCAACACGTACTGCACAACAAAATGAGCCGGCTTATCTAAAGTGAGAAGCAAGCCCACACCCGCTGGAGCTGGTTCAGGGACAAATTCGGCAGCCAGTGCAGATCCAGCAACTATAATGCTATATAAAACCACTGCTACAAAATGAGAGCATAGTTTGATCAAATCGAAGCCAGACTGACATGGGGGCTTACTTTCTCGACATTCAAATGACTGAAATACTTATTGAACTCTTGCAAAGTCAAAATAAAATGACCGCTTCGTTTAATTACTTTACCGTCTACTGAATCGTAATCAGTGTTTCCGTACGGATCATACAAGTAAATTTGTTTCTTGACGCAATCATATCCCGTCACCGAGTACGCGTGCTTGTTCCTCAAACCAACTTGAGTGCAATTGGTCTGCTGCTCAGTGGTGGCCGTGGCAATCGCCTTGCCGGAACTGACATCGAGCAGTGATGCATTTTGCTCGTTGAGAAAAACATTGATCACTTTGGCACGCCTGAACCAGCTGATCACCTGCCTTTGCGTTGCATAGCGTTTACCTAATCCAAACTCGCCCAACTCGTAATCAGCGGTGGCCAACTCGGATACGGCATGTCCTGTCATCAAGGTTGCCGCCACGTTGTCTTTTGACCCAAAGCTAGCTCCCCAACCTGGATACATCGGTGTCGATGTCCAACGCGCTTCAAACAGACCATGCTTAAAACATCGCCAGGCATGCTCGGTCAGTGATTGATGTTCGATGCGATATTCGCCGTATGCCTTCTCCAAAACTGGCAACCAGAGCCCGGCTGTATTGCCTTGCTGATCTTGAGTGTGAGCGTAATAACTCAACTCGACAGGACTCAACGCAGAAATTTTTACAGGTGTAGAAGGAACGCCAGGGAAGGTGACAATGTAGCCGCCATCAGTCTGCGGCTTAATCATTTCGACCAAGTGACGTCGACCGCTTGGCTGAATGATGTACGAGGCAATCGTCGCCAGAAAATTGCAGTCACAAAGCAGACCCTGTCGAATGTAAGTAGCATCGACACTTTCGACCCCATTTGCAAACAGTGGCGCCCTCGCATTCTCACCGCTCACTTTAGGTGTAGAAGGAAAAGCCCAACGCACGATATGCAGACCATTCATGGTTGCGTCCTGGTCGTCGCATTCAACGTCGTACAGCAGATTGACAATCAGCAAAACGAGCGAAGCAAGGCAGGCTAATGGAATTAGCCATTTAGAGATTTTTTTTCTGCGTGCCGCAGCCTTGCTGGGCTCGTAGCAAGAATCCATAATGCACTCAATATTAGCTGTGGTAAGCCTAGATTATCGCGTCCGCACAGATCATTGTCAAGACGCAGCGAAAACTAGCGCAGAGAGCTATTCTTCAGGCTTCTGAGTCTCGTCGAAACGAGGTCGCTTTCGTCTGGGACGGGGCGGCTGTTGGTCCACTTTAGTCTGATTCTTCCGTGCAGAGAACAGGTCGAGCTGCACATCCGGAGATGGTTCGTTGGTAACCAGCAAAAGCTGTGAAGTCTGTCGAGGCCAGAGCTCGTCGGGGTTACCCTGACCCAGTGCAACAATTTGCTCGAAATCTTCAACCGATTCTTCAACAAGCATCTCTTCCAGGACCTCCTGGTCGGCTGGTACCGGAAAAACTTCGACCCCAAGTTCTTCTTCCACGAGCCAGAGCGGAAAAGCTTTCAGTGCTTCGGTCTTTTCAGGTTTGTCTGCAGGTACAGCGCATGCGAAACTGAAATCTGAACCAGTCTCCAGAATTTCATCTAAATCTTCCGACTCTTCTAAACTGTAATCGACAGACCATGCAGCGATTGGCGACGGTTGCCCGACGCTGCTGATCGGCAATTCAACAATGGGCGAAGGTTCAGATTCAGCGGCTTCTGCTTCGACCGTGTTGGGGTTAAGCCCCCAGAATTCGGCGGCCGTAAGACCCGCGCTGGGAAGCAAATTGGCGCCATCGAGTACGCGCTCAAACTCAGTTGCATAACGCGACGCTTCCGAACAAAACAGCGCCAATGCGGAGTCGAGTGCAATCTCGGTGCGACTAACAATCGGCTGCAAGTCTTCGTTGAGCCAGACAAAACCACGCTGGAGTGGCAGTGGCAATGCAACATCGGAGGGATATACGACGAGCTTATCATCGCGCAGCAAGAAGCCATTCCAGGAAAGAACTTTCGCTAGTGACTCCTGAACGATTGAAGATTTGTATGCTTGCGTGAAAAACAAAAATAGTTGCACATCCTTAGAACCGGATGCCGTATAGATGCGAGGCTTCAGTCCAAGACTGTGAAGCAGTTCGACAAGCTTACGAAAAGATCCAATTTCAAGATACGGCGAATGATTCGGCAACTCAATTGCCGCATATTTGGTCGTACGATCGAACGATACAGCGCGGATTACGTTCGATGCATCATCCAATGCTGTAATGATTTCGTCGTCAGTCAGTAAGTGAAACTGACTCATGCGACGCCATGAGCCAGATTCCGCATTGCGGATCATGCTGTCACCACGCGCCGAAAAAATTGTTAAGAACTGATGCCAAAACGCAGAATCAGGTGCGGCACCAGACGTATTTAAGTGATTTTCAAAAGTATCGATTGGTTGCCGTTCTTTCTAGTAATTGAGCTTGGCACCACTGCCGGTGATGCACGCGCATCTCCATTAGCATGATCGTATGCCAAGAATGCAGATTGTTCAACTAAATTGTGTCATACATGACGTTCCGGAGCGATTCTATACGTAGCGCATATGCACAACAGATCCGATAATTGTACCGACTAAGTTTTGTCCGACAATTTTGGTCGAAGGTCGGTGATACTGCCATCGGTGCGTTGCCACGTCGAGCCAAAAATTCCGCGATCGACCAGTTCATCGTAAACAGTGAAAACACATTTCCCTGGTCCGACTCCTGCTTCTTCAAGCAAGGGTTGAGTCCACTTTCGCAGCGTCGCGATGCGCGGTGCGCTACCTGTGACGACCCAAATAGGAAAACCAGTTTTCAAAAATGCCTTTATTTTTGGCTCCCAATGCCGAGTCTGTCTAAAATTGCCGGTGTCGATTTCCAACAAAACCTTGATTGGCTCTAAACCTGGATAACGAAATGAAATGGTTGCATCAGCCTGCTCTTCCAAATTAGTCAGGTCGCCAGCCAGTTCTTTCCAAAATTCACGACCGGTTGTGAATTCCAAATCGAGCAACAAGCTCTTTCCTTCTGCGTGTTCCATGGCCAGGCGAACGTCGACCAAACGAAGAAAATGCTCTTTGTGATAAGTATGCGGCGGCCCAGTTGGAATCGACTCCCACGAAATGCCCCGGTTTTGCTCAAGAGCTTTGGCGCCGGCTGTAGTCAAAAAGTAAATCAGTTCGGGTCGTCCACGACCTTCCATTCGTCCACTCGATGTTGAACCGGTGAAACCACCCTGCTGCAAGCGACGCAGCCGTTTTCTAGCAGTTTCGTAGCTAATATCCGGGAAACAGAGCTTTGCCAACTGGCTAGAGGCGATGGTGCGATGCAAATAGAGCTGGACAAGCGCCCAAATGTCGCGCTGCATGAGCACCAAACTCTTCTTTTTGGGTTTGGGCTTGGCAAGTTTATCCATAAGGCAAGGGTCCCTGAAGATGCATGTTGAAGGGTGCAGGCATTGACAAGCTAGCCCTGCCGAATTACTACCCCACAATTCAATTGTATTCCAACTATTCGAGAACAAACCAACTAATTGATCATTTGTCCAAAATCATTTCAGAGCCCGCCATAACTCGGACACAAGGGAGTCCGATAATAGCGGCACTGGCACCAGCCAAGTCTTTGCTAACCAGCCAAGCAACAGTGGAGATGTGACGATGAGCAAAAGTTGTGAACGAGCCGCAGCGATAGCGACAGCTAAAGATTTGGATAATGGCAACGTCGAGGCGGCAACCCAGAAGATCGTCGATTGCATGAGACCAAATTTCACGGACACCTATAGAGATATGGCCAACTTCGCAGCCATCGTCAAACAGGCGGATAAGAAAGGAGTCGGACTCGACGTTAAGCTACACATCACCCCGGTCAAGAGTGCTAGCGACATGATCTATCCATATCCGCAATTGGAAATCGATTAGCGAAAATTGGCACCGCCGGCGATGGCTAGCACGATTAGATTCCAAGAGATGCTAATCATTTGACGCTTCACGATTGATCTCTTAAAGCAATAATGATGTGCAGGATCGGCCAACTTCGGGACAGTAACGGAATATACTTTGCACTGCATCGCTGAATGGCGAACGCCAGGCGAAAGCCTTTAGTGTGAAGGAGATCCCAATGAAGAGTACAAGTTGGACCACCGTCGTATCGCTTTTGTTAGCGATATCAACCTGCCTCGTATCGGCGAGACCGGCATGGTGCGGCGAAAGTACAATGCCTATGCCACCGTACACTGACGACGTCAGCCCCGCGCTTGCCAGTCGATATGTCTACACTGAAGACGGTGAGTACAGCAAAGCGCTGAAAATACCAACTTACGAATGGATGCCGACAAACCAGGCGCCGTTGAAAGCGATTTTCTTGGGCATCCATGGTCTCACTTTGCACGGGCGGAGATTTAGAGTGCTGGCACGTTCACTTGCGATTAATGGTGCCGGTTTCGTGTCGATGGACATGCGCGGTTTCGGCAAATGCAAATTCGATGACAAGCATGAATGGAGCACCAAAGACGACGACAAATCCGAGGTTGATAACGAGAAGAGCTATCAAGACATCGTTCAGCTCGCCACAATGATCAGACAAAAATATCCAGACGTAAAACTGATTCCAGTAGGCGAAAGCTTGGGTTGTACATTTTGCATCCGACTGGCCGCTGAACATCCAGACTTAATTAAAGCCATTGCCATCTCTGCCCCGGCCGTGAAAGTGAACAAAGACATGTACCGGGGTAAGGGACAAATTCGCCAGGGTGTGAAGGCTATCATTTGGCCCGGTGACCACGAAATCGACCTAAAGCCATTCTTTGCTGATCTGTGCTCGAATCGCCCAGTAGTTCAAAAAGAGATGGAAGACGATCCGCTGATTAGAAAGAGACTCAAAATAAAAGCGCTTCTATCAGTCGATAATTTTGTTGATAAGACAAAAGATTATGGAAAGAAAACAAGCCCTGATCTGGGCGTGTTGATACTTCAAGGCAGCGCTGATGGCTGCGTCTCACCCAAGCATGTTGTGGATTTGATGAACGCCATGCCATCGACCGATCAAACTTTAGATTGGCGCGGAAATTTTGGACATTTGCAATTGGAAACTTGCTTTATGCGCGCGCAGACTATTTCAGCAGTTGCCAATTGGCTAATTGCACACAATAAAGATCAGGAAGCTAAGATTCAAACCTTCGAGGATGAGATTAAGCAGCTTGGCGGCACAGTCACGAAGTGACTTAGAATTCCGCGCTAATTCTCCAAAAACTTCATTGTCTAGCCATGACTAGCTTAAACAACACTTCGCGCGGACCGATCACCGAGCGACCGTTAGTGATAAGCTATCGGCGAAATCGCTTTCTAAGCAAAGCCTGTTCCGAGTAAACGTGGCGCACAGAATAAGTGTCCTCATCCGGCACGGCAGTGCAGACGGCTGCGTCTCATCAGAACACGTAACTACCCTGATGAATGCTATGCCTTCCACAGATCAGTCTTTACAGTGGCGTGGAAACTAAAGCTCTTGGTGGCACTGTCACAAAATAGCTACTGTTCGAATGAGACCAAACACAGGACAAAATATGAACGATTCAGGACTCAAAGCAGTTAGTCAAATCAACACCGGTTGCAATAGAGACCGTGCAAAGTTAGCTACGGTCTTACTTCTGATGCTCTGGTTGATAGCGACTAGCGCACAGGCGAAAGAACAAATTTGGCAGGTACCGATATTTTTCGTCACCGATCGTCAGCCCTCCATAAATCTGCAAGAAGGTTTACAGACGGGTGGATTTCAATCGAAGAAAACCGTATATGGTACCAAACGCCTTAAAGAGGTCGACACCATTTCTGGACTGCATGCGGGTATTGCCGAAATCTGCATACCAGTAATGGCGGGCACAAAACTAACTGACTGGCAGAAAAGTGGAGTGACTATGAAGACCGTTGCCGGAACTCAGCCTCCGAAAATCACCGAGTTCAACTGCCATTCATCCGCAGATTTCAAGGACGAATTCGACTCACAATTATTTGAAGCATTGGCCAAGTGCAAGAACAAGGAAGTGTTCGTTTTTGTGCATGGATTTAACGACTCATTCAATGACGCAGGCGAAACTGCGGCAGAGCTAGCATTTTATACTGGTTGCCCGACAATACTTTACAGCTGGCCTTCCGCACAAAAAGTCTATCGATATTCGCTTGATGAATGCAACAACGAGTGGAGTCAGGAACACTTCAACCAGCTTGTCGAACATTTGTACACGTTAAAGAAGGAAAAGAACTTAAAAATCAACATCGTCGCTCACAGCATGGGGAACAGGCTTTTCATACGTGCGCTGCCTGTATTTACAGGCTCTGGAATATTTTCGGATATTTACCTGGTTAACCCAGATTTCGATGCCCAAACTTTTGTTCACTACTTGGCTCGCTGTATGCCCAAAACTGGTGTTGTAGGTGGTGTGAGAGGGCAGTTCCTCGTGTCACGCAAAGACAAAGCGCTTTCGTTGGCGGAGGGAGTGTTCGGCGGTTACACACGTCTCGGACAAGGCTCCGACTTCACGCTGTCGGCGCTGTTGAGCCCATCTCTGTTCAACAAAGTCTGGGGAGAGCACAGCAACTCATTTAAGCCTTCCGCTGCCGGCGCTGATAAGATCCCTGAAAAAGATTTGGAAGCGTTGCGCATTGCCTCAATCGCCAAGTGCTTGCGAGTCATTGACGTCACCTCACTTGATCACGGCTGGATCGGGCACAAAGTGCCGATCGAATATATTGCCTGGACGCACTTCAACAACAGCCCACCAGAAGGTTATGAAGTAGTGGAAGAGCCGAGCCAAGGGTCGAATCGTTCGGCCAGATTCTTCGCTAAAATGTGTGGGCAGAAGCTAACCAAACCCGTGGGTGACTATCTAGTGGTCCGTCCGCTCAACCCGCACGGCAACAAGCTAAAGCAGAGCCCTACCGCGGTTGCAAAAGAAACCAAAGTTACGAAAGACACTGCGGTTGCCAGTGACGAAAAGGTCAAAGTTGAGGTCGACACTGAGCTCGAAAAGCAGCCTTAGAATTCCACGTTGGCTGGCTGTCCGCCGCCTTTCTTTGGTTGTTGTGGTTGCTGAGGTGTGTAGCCCAATCGTGATGGATCGAGGTTGAAGCTCGTCATCGGCTGACGCTTTCCACCTTGAATTACTCCATTTCCCTGCCCGCTTGGTTGTTGATAGGCGTTGCCGGAAAGCGCTTGTTGAGCAGCTTCAGCGATCTGTGATGGACTCTGGAACGGTGATGCTTTACGCACTGGCGCAGCAGGTCGTTGTGGAATTTCAGCTGTCGCAGGC
>JBBQFO010000183.1:0-9572 GCA_038322035.1 Candidatus Obscuribacterales bacterium | reverse complement strand
TTATAATTGTTATCTAAGAGAGTGAAAGGCCTTGTCGCGATTAGTAACGACTATTTCTCCGTCAAGGGTGGGATTTCACGCATTAGATTCTGTTAGTAGTTTGCGTCAACCTTCTGCCCAGTCGACGCTCTTCGACTGATACGAGACAGTCGTATGCCTTCTCAATGTCCAGTGGCACTTTGTTTTCGAGATCCAGGGTAAGTCCCAAATGCATCGCTAGAAGGATTTCTTCGCCAGCGTGCTCTTTTTTGCCCTGTGCCAGGAAAACATCGACTTTAACCATTCGAGCGACCAGACAGGCATCGTCGAATTCCAGAGCTCGTTCGGAAAGATTGAGGGCACCGATGATGTCGCCTTCTGCGAAGGCTGAGCAGGCTGCAGCGGCGAGCAAGCTGCCTTTCAAGTCTCCGTCTACACCCGGATGGTCTGAGGTGAATGTGAAAGCTTTGCGGGCTGATTTGTAGTCGCGTCGGCGATAGAGAATCAATGATTCTAAAAAGTTTGCATATAGTGACTGTCCGAAGTTGTCGCGCAGGCGCTTCAGCTGCTTCTTTGCTTGACGGCGCAAACCAGCTTTGTCGTAGAGCAAACCGACTTTGCAAACCAGTCTGGCGCTGTCTGGATAGGTTTGCATGTTCGACAGGGCGTGGCGCAATTCCTCATTGGCACTTGGTCTCGACAGTTCCGAGAACCATGGACGCACTTTCGAATAGCGCATGAACAGCACGAACAATGTCGCTAAAGCGAGATGCACCGCAATTAGTGGCAGTCTTTGATTGACTGCTCCATCAAGGAAGGCGACTTGCCAGCGAACACTTCCCAGTCCCGCTATAGATAGAAGTGGGTCGGCGATCAAGTTCAACGACAGTAGAAACACTGTTGTGTAGCCGATTACAGTGGCAAAGAACGGATGGGGTTTGAAGAACAAAGCCGGTAGAAGACAGAGGGCGAGAATGCTTGATGCAACTGAGCCGGAGAACAAGACTGGAATCACATAATCAGTCGGCAATCCCGCCGGCACGATGTGATACCAGAGCAAACCGTAAGTGAACGACTTGATGTAGCCGCCCAGTAGGTCGCAGGCCATCGAAGTGGTGCGCATGTCCATCAATAAAGTCAGTGGATAAATAAGGAAAATGACGACGCGCCAGGCAAATGCCCTGTCTTCATCGTTCAAGTCTTCTTTGGTCAATCTGTCGCGTTCGGACCACAATCGCCAGACGGTATTCAAACCAACGAGCCCGGTTACGCCGGAAACACTCCACAGGTAGATGTCATTCATGTTCATGTTGTTGATTAGGTCGCCAGAAGGATGCTGATTTGGCTTGTCATTATAGGGACGTATCACCTGACAAGCCTGAGAGAAAATTATTGCGGGGGACCAGAAAGCTTTGTTGCAATATCGATCTCCTTCTGAACCAGGTTACTGAGCTTCGAATCCAGCCATTTGCACTGGCCCAATCCTTCCAATTCGTCCAGCGCGAGCATGTGAAGCCCAGCTTTATTAAGAGCCCTGGCCCGGTAAAATCTCGGGTCACCGAACTCGGGTGTGAGGTGGGACGCTGCGGTGAACGCTTCCAGCGACAGTTTCCACATCTCAGGTGGGATCGGCCCGTTTTTGGTCTTGTTCTTGATCAGGGTCTCTTCCAATTGACCGACTGCCATTAGCGCTCTCGATTGCAAAATCGGCGAGGCCTGGGGATTCTCGCTCAGTGCAGTCAGCAGTTTCTGAGCTTTTGGAATCTTGTCTCGTTCAACTTGAATCCACGCTTGTAGATATAAAGGATCGGTGAACTTCGGATTCATTTTTAAAGCTGTGTTGGTTTCGTCCTCGGCAAATTTGTCTAAGCCGGCTTGATAGTAGTGCCAGCCCAAGTCCAAATGGGCATCAGCAGTGTCACTGGTGCGAAGATCGTCCAACAGAAGCTGCCGTTTGTTCTCCCAATTCGGGCGGGTTCTACCGGCAAACCAGAGGCTTGGAGCTTTGCCAAAAAATGCATAGAGCAAGGCAATCACGATGATGGCGTGGATAGTTGCAATATAAGGAATCCAGGAAACAACCGGCGTAGAGTAGATCAACTGCCAGTCGCCATACATGCCCAGAGCCGACATCAGCGCATAACCAATGGCAGTTCCTGCGATCGACCACAAGGCCAGGTATGTCAGCAATGCCACTACAGGCGGTGAGGTGACTAGCAGCGAAACAATGAATGCAATCAGTCCGATGATAATTTGCACAACACTGCCAGCCAAATGCCTGATCAATTCCTGTTCCGGCGTGAAGAACCCGGAAGGTCTAACGTAGCCCCAGAGCAGACCGTAGTGAAACTCAGCAATCTTTCCGCCAGTGAGCAAGGTTACTGCTGCGTGTCCGCATTCATGGAAAAGGACAACGATTGGCATGAGTACGAACATCGTAATTCGCATCAGCAACTTTCGATCGTCGTTGGTCAGATCCACATCCCAGAGGCTGTGTCTCTGTTTCCATGCGCTTCGTATCGTATAGAGCATGAGCGGCAAGACGATGATGATTGTGAAGTCTTGAGTAAAGATGACTGACGGATCTAGATCCATCGGTTAGCGACCAAAAATTTTCAACAACAAAATCGACAAGAAATAAAGTCCTGTTAGCGCGGCCATAACCATGAGCATCGACATTGCAGTTGGGTCTGGCGTGACGATTGCGGCTATGACAGTGATTCCGGCGACTGCATACTTCCAAATCGCCAGCAACATTCTCGAGTTAACGATGCCAGTGAATGAGAGGGCGAAGATCACAATTGGCAGTTGAAAACACAATCCCATGTATAAAAGGATTGAACTGACCAGCGAAATATAATAGTCGAGTCGTTGGTTGACCGGACTGACTCCGACTCCGAAAGAGGTGAAGAAGTGCAGCATGGGCGGCAAGAGCAAGTAGTATGCGAAGGCGGCTCCACAAATGAACAGGGAGGGACTGCCAATCACAATTGGCGCCATGATGCTACGTTCTTTTTTGGTTAGCCCTGGTGCAATGAACTGAGAAAGTTCGAACAAGATTAAAGGCGACGACGCTATCAACGCCGCATAACATGCCACCTTTAAGAAGACAAGCACGGGCTCTTCCATTGTCAGCGCCTGGAAAGTCATGGCGGGACCGGCCGGTATTTCGAGAAATTTGATAATGTCTTTGGTGACGAACAGCATTGCCACTAGTGCTACTGTAATATATGCGATCGACCTAATGATGCGCCCGCGTAGTTCGTCCAAATGCTCAACGACGGTCATCAAACCTTCGGATGGCTCTTCTACTTCGCTTTCCTGATAGCTGGTTTCTACATTGCTTGCTCGGGAAGTGGATCCCAGTTCGGTTGCCTGGGAAGTGGATCCCAGTTCGGTTGCCTGAGAACCAGATTCCGGCTTGCTTTCCTGGGAAGTGGATTCCAGGTGTTCGTCCAATTTTCCAAACTCACTCGTTGTCATTCTGAAAACCCAAACGACATTTTACCGCTTCGCAGCTCTGCGCTGTCGAGAGCACTCGAAAAGAACCACACCTGCACTGACTGCGACATTTAGAGACTCTGTATCACCAGACATCGGAATCGTCACCAACTCATCCGCCAACTGGGCTGCCTGACTTGTCAGTCCGTTGCCTTCATTACCTAACATGAATGCGAGCGATTGATTCAATTCCAGCTCCCAAAAGGGTTTTTCGGCTGTTGGTTCGAGGGCCACAATTTTGACGTTCGCTTCCTTGAGACGCCTGACCAATTCTTCCATCTTGATTCCGACAATCACAGGCAGCTTGAAAAGTGCTCCCATTGCGCTTCTCACCACTTTTGGATTGAAGGCATCGACACTGCCGGCAGTGGCGACCAATCCGGTGGCACCAAAAGCCAACGCGGCTCGAATCATCGTGCCCAAGTTGCCTGGATCTTGAACAGACTCTGCCACCGCTATCAGTGTCTTAGTTCCTTTCAAACAATCGGACAAGCTGTGTGTGTGGATTTTACCGATGCTGACAATCCCGCACGGTGTCGAGGTTGTAATCAGATCACGAAACAGTTTGTCTTCGACGACAGTAACTTCATCGACGTTGATGCTTTCGTTGGCCGAAAATCCAGCGTTCAGATATGAAGAGCTGACTATCACCTCTTCGATCGGAACGCCTTTCGCTTTGGCCTCAATAAGCAACTTAGGCCCTTCCAAAAGGAAGAGCCCATGTTCTTCTCGGCCAGACCGTTGCTGCAAACTCCGTACTTTTTTCAGTAAAGAGTTTGAGGCGCTGCTGATCGAATTGATCTTCATCGCTGCCTACTGTTTCTGTGCGAGTCGCACTCTGCTCTAGTGATGAACAGCGTATGTCTTCTCGCGAGCTTTGTCTGCTTCTTTCTTCTTGGCTAACCGCGCTTGTCGGTCTGCATGCGCCTTCTTGTCTGATTCGACTTTTTCAGCCAGCGTCTTGTCGACAAGTTTCTTAGCTTGCAATGCCAGAGCAGCGAATGCTTCTTTGTCATTTACAGCCACTTCAGCCAGCACTTTCCGGTTGAGAGTGATGCCTAGTTTGTCGTTTGCCCAGATAAACTTGCTATAGCTGAGACCGTTTGCACGGCATGCAGCGTTGATTCTGGTGATCCAGAGACTTCTGTAATCACGTTTTTTCTTACGCCTGTCAGCGAAGGAATTTCTCCACGCTCTCATTACTGCCTGGTTTGCAGCGATGAAGATCTTCGATTTTGATCCGCGGAAGCCTTTGGCGTACTTTATGATTTTTTTGTGGCGTTTCTGAAGAACGTTTCCACGTTTGACTCTAGACATTACATCTCCTTCTTCTGATGAAACGAGTCGTGTGATTTAAGTGGCTGGGCTTTCAATTCAATTCTGAATCGTTCTGTTTCGTCGTCGGAGAGGAGGTTCCTTAGACAGAATCAGATGCCAGCACCTTCGCTTGACTTAGCAGCAAGCTGCTTTGCTTAGCGAAGGTATTTTGGGTAAGGGAATAGTTCCGATACGTTGTCTTGTTGTGATTTTTCGAGTGGTGCCCAGCCGCGCAGGTTGCGCTTGACGCCAGGTGACATCCATTCGTTGATGTGGCGCTTGCCAGCTTGCTTGCGCAAAATCTTACCGGTACCGGTGATTTTGAAGCGGCGGGCAGCGGCCTTGTTGGTCTTCATCTTAGGCATGAATTTGCTCCAGTGGCTAATCATGAGTGTGTTGCCGACTATTGTCAGGAACAATAGTGAGCATTCGTGAGCCCCAGCTTGATAGGAGGGGACGAATTGAACATAATAACACCCCTGAAGCCGATTCTCGGCGCACTCTCTATGAATCCTCAATGTTTCGATGCAGAAAATCATCGTTTTTCTTGCCTTTGTTGTCACGCGGCTGTAAGCTAAACTAAGTAGCCTTAGTCCACCTTGAGAGAGCACTATGAAAAGCTTCAATATCCACGATGCCAAAACCAACCTATCTAAATTGGTTGAGAAGGCTGCGCAAGGAGAGTCATTCATCATCGCAAGGGCCGGAAAACCTTTGGTCAAGGTTGTACCTATCGATGCTCCATCTAAGGTTCGCCGCATTGGTGCGATGGCAGGTCAATTTAAAATTCCGGACGACTTCGACACGATGTACCAAGAAGAGATTGAGACCTTGTTCGATGGAGACTCGTGAAGTATTTACTTGATACACACTTGCTTCTCTGGGCGTTGAGTCGTGCGCACAGGCTGTCGAAGGCGGCGCGGATTCTTATCGCCGACGCAGAAAATGAGATGTTCTTCAGCGCGGCAAGCATATGGGAAGTCTCTATCAAATCTTCGGCGCAACGCGAAGATTTTCAAGTTGACCCGGCAATTTTTAGGCGAAGCTTGTTGGACAACGACTATCGAGAATTGCCAATTACCGGTGAACATGCGGCTACCGTTGCCATACTTGCGCCCATTCACAAAGATCCATTTGATAGATTATTGATTGCGCAGGCGATTGTTGAAGGAATCACGTTACTTACCGTTGATACCGCTGTGGCTAGTTATCCAGGTCCCATACTGAAAGTGTAATGCTAGAGATTTTGAAAAAAATTCTTGGAAGAACTCTGGGAGGCAAGACTGCCGTCCCAACAAATTCATCCATCAAGAGGGATGCTTTGAGGGCTTCGAAATTGCGAGATTCGCAGAGTCTTCCTGATGTCGACGGTCCGTTCAATCTTCTCTGGTCCATTGAACATGACTTAGAATTTGAAGATATTTTGTTATTTAAGTTCACCACAGACGGTGGTATTCTCCTGAATCGTGAACTGGCAACTTTTGAGGATTCGCTCAGAGCTCAGGAGTTGGTGTCTCTTTTGCGGACTAAGTATGGCACCCAACTTGAAGAGATCTGCTTGGCTCCTGGAGTCGGTATCTATGTCGGTGGTTGCAACACTTCAGGATTCGAGAGTTTTATCAAACACGTTTGCCAGCAAGGTTATGAGCGCGTTGATGGGGATATGGAATTCAGCAAGCGCGACGGAGCAACAAGGGAAATTTTTGTTCCGGAAACGGTTTTTAGACTTGTAAAAGGCTGATACCAACAAGGTTTGATGATAGTCTCAGCTCCAAGTTGGCTGATCACCAGGTCACTTGCAAAGGAACTTTGGTCGAAGAAAATTCATTACCGGTGGCGTTCACTAGAATTCTAAAGGCATTGCCCGTGGTGCGCTGCTTATTAGTAAGGTTGTCCCCAAATACTTGGGCGTAGCACTCCGACGATGAAGCAAACTGGACAGAAGATTATGTTGACGAGCGCGTTCAGACCACTGATAAGATGGCTGAGGTCGCCCATTAACGGTTCTCTGACCACTTCAATTAGCACCCATACAACAGCGTTGAATGGGCTCAGTGCCATGCCGATTAGTAATCCGAAGACAACTATGGTGCCAACTTTTTGACCAAGTCTATGATCTAGAATTCCGGCCAACCATTTGCCGGCGACCAGTCCAAGCATGAAGCTGATGATGCAAGTGACGTATGGTATTTGGATGAACAGCATAATCCAACCACCGGCCAAACCGATCGCGGTGCAAATGCCGAGCGTTTTTGCAACTAGCCACACTGGTGCCCCTGCCGTTGCTGCGTTCAGTGCCGGGCCACCGATGCAAGCTCTGCAGCGATTTCCAACTGGACACTCAGTCATGCAATTCGAGCAAATTGGTGCATCGCATTCGATGCACTTCAGTCTAGAGTCTGCGTGATCACATTTGCCAGCCAAGATTTTCCTCACTGTTTCCTACAGATCATTTTCTACCGGGATTCAAAGAGATGCAACTAAAACGAAGTCGTTTTGATCAGCAGTCGTCCGCCTTAATCTGGATCCTCGGGCACAAGTGTAAATTTGGGTCGATCGGTATCCGTTTTCTTGTCAGATTGAGGGACTTGATTGGGATCCTGAGTGCGTTTCGGATCCTGGCTATGTCTCGAATCCTGACTATGTTTCGAATCAGAACTATGTTTCGAATCAAGTGACTGCTTGCCACTGCCGGCTTGCTTTGAAGACGGCGTCACTGCTCGCGGTTCTGATTTATGCTTGAGCGAGTTCTGGCCAAGTTCCCTGCTTTGATTTTTCGTTGTGAAAATCGCTACAGGTGGCTCTTCTTCAGTTTCAGCGAAATACAAGTTGAAACCAGCAGCCTCAGCCAGTTTTTGGGCGTTTTGCAGAGGCATAACGCCCAAATCCTGAACGTTTTGATCGAACACCTGTATGAGGCGATC
Source organism: Candidatus Obscuribacterales bacterium (assembly GCA_038322035.1). Taxonomy (GTDB): domain Bacteria; phylum Cyanobacteriota; class Vampirovibrionia; order Obscuribacterales; family Obscuribacteraceae; genus PALSA-1081. The sequence continues at coordinate 1,851 of JBBQFO010000183.1, read as the reverse complement.
CGAAGAATCGCCGTCATCACCTGCGGTGCTTTCAGCAGTGTTCTTTACGGCGATGGTGGTATTTCGTTTGGATCTAAAGCTGACTTGGCGCCGCCTCGGTTCGGCAGAGGCGAGAGAATCATCAAGACGCTCTTTCCTTCCATCTTCGGCTCACGGTCCATAATGCAGAGGTCTTTCAACTCTTCAGCGAACTTGTGCATCAATTTCATCGCCATGTCTTTGTGTTGCATTTCGCGTCCACGAAGTATGGTCAAAACTTTGATTTTGTCGCCGTCGTTGAGGAATTTATGAGCATTGCGGAGCTTGACCTGATAATCATGCTCTTCAATTTTGTAGCGCATCTTGATCTCTTTGACATCAACAATGTGATGCTTTCGTTTCGTCTCGCGATTCTTCTTTTCTTGCTCGAATTTGTGGCGACCGTAATCCATAATCTTGGCTACAGGCGGGTTAGCATCAGGCTGGACGACAAATAGGTCCAATCCCTTTTCTTTAGCGGTTGTTAACGCGTCTCTGGTTGGTACGATGCCCAACTGAGTTCCGTCTTCATCAATGACTCTAAGTTCGCGGTCACGAATGCGCTCGTTCAAGAGCGGCATGTCTTTTCTAGCTTCCGGTCGGCGCGAATCGCCTTTGTCTACGCTCAATAATCACCTCGTTGGGGAACTAAAATTTGCCGAAGGGGGGACTTGAACCCCCAAGAGATTGCTCTCACTACGACCTGAACGTAGCGTGTTTGCCATTTCACCACTTCGGCGGGTCGAATCGCATTGACCCAGCAGTTAGCTGCTCGGCATATGAGAATTCTACAACACTATCTTACGGCAACCAAGTTAAGTGCCGTCGTCAAGCGAAGTCAACCAGCTGCCCAATAGTAAAGGGGCAGCTGGCTGACAAATATCTGTGAACGATGTCTGCAAGTTTGGGTTTAGCCGTCAGCTGTGTAAGGCATGAGGGCGATGTCTCTGGCACGCTTGATAGCGACTGTGAGGACGCGTTGGTGACGCGCGCAGTTGCCGCTAATGCGACGTGGAAGAATTTTGCCGCGCTCGGTGACGAACTTCTTCAGACGGTTTGGATCTTTATAGTCTACGAAATCCACTTTGTCGGCGCAAAAGCCGCATGTCTTACGGCGACGTGGTGGTGAATCTTGCGATTGACGCATTACCTGGTACCTCTTTCCTTATTTAGAATGGGATCTCGTCTTCGGAAGCGAAGATGGTGTCGAGATCCTCAGATTTGTTAGTTTTGGGACCACCGGACTTAGCTCCGGCACGAGCGAGTTTAGGCTCAGCAGCCGCATAGTCGTCAGAAGCGCCGGCGGGGCTGCTTGCACCACCAACTACGGCAGAAAGATTCTCGACAGCGATTGCGTCGATTTCAACGTCACGTTTGCGTTGACCATCTTGTGCCTGATAGTTATTGATCTGCAGTCGTCCGTCGACAGCAACAAGGTCACCCTTCTTGATCTCTTGAGCACAGCGCTCAGCGAGATCTCTCCAGGTTACGATTTTGACGGCCGCAGTTTCCGTCGCACCGTCTGCTCGTGGTGCGGATTCAACCGCAATCGCGAATTCAGTCACTGCAACGTTTGTGGATGGAGTAAAGCGCTTTTCAGGTGCTCTGATCACTCTTCCAGAAACAACAATTTTGCTTAAGCTCATGAAAATCCCTGATGTGTAGTGGGGTTACAGAGTCTTTGCGGACTCTTTCTCGTGAATAACGATGAGCGAACGGATGATGTCTTCAGAAATAGTCATCATGCGCTTGATGCCCAGAATCGTTTCTGGTTTACCGTGGAAAATGGTGAGGACGAAATATCCGTCGCGCATTTTGTCGACTTCATATGCA
>JBBQFO010000182.1:0-9629 GCA_038322035.1 Candidatus Obscuribacterales bacterium | reverse complement strand
CTAAAGCTTCGCAGTGGTTGCTATATATTTTGATAGAAATTTAGAGGGTCAAACACTAGACAAAATGAGTAGCTACGAACCCGATGTCGTTTCAGTGATCATTCCAACGTACAATCGCCTCGATCTGCTTGTTCAGGCGATTGAAAGCGTCCGCCGTCAAACTTGGGCAAAGGTTCAGATTATTGTCGTGGACGATGGATCTACAGATGGAACTGGCGAAATCGTTCAAGGTTAATCCGCAGGGGAACTTGGACAGCACTGGCGCCTTCCAACGACGATCTGCGCAAAGAAGGTTTGCTGGAGCCGCCAGGACAGGTTAGTGGAACGATATAGCAGGTCGACCCATAACCGGCTTGTAGTCCGGCGGCAGACTTCCATCAACTCTTTGTTCTCTGCGTAATTCATCGACCATATGATCTCGAATTTTTTTTGCAAACAGGAATTGATCGATCTGCTCGGGAGTTAAGCCTGTGAAGCGATGCTCACTCCATAGTTCTTGCTCCGCAGGTGTTCTGTCAGAATTTTTGTGCAACTTCCACCACTGACTTTCAAAGGTACCTCGGTCCGGATAGACCAGATCCGAATTCCAAAACGGAATGTTAGGCAACTCTTGGTCGGCAGGAACATTTAGCTCCTTGCGAAGCCATTCCGCCGTCTTGCCGCGAGCACGTTCAATCGCTGCATCAGTCTTAGCCAACTCAGCATCTGCTAATGCTTTGCCCTCAGGTGTCATGATGTCGTAAGCAAAGCGGAAGCTTCTTCGAGGACTGGCTAGTGATGCGTCAATTGTCTTGTCTCTAAAAAAGATGTCTGTTTCAGGTCCATTCATGCCGACTAATTTGCTAAAACCGCCAGGTGTAGCGTAGTTGTCGATCGAATCAGCATTGATTAGCGACCTTGAGGCGGCATACCATGGCGTGCTCTCGTGTGGAACATACCAATCTTCATTTCCGGTGCGCTGCAACAGCGATCTTTCAAGGTCTGTCAGTTCAACCGCCTTGCTACCATATTTGGTATCAATGAGAGGCTGCTGCAAAGGCGTTGCGATCTTTTGACCAAGCGTGATAATAGCGTTGACTTCTAGATCAGAAACGAATCGTCCATAGGTTTGACGATCAGCAAGTTCTACGCGGTCAGATGCACTACCTGTAAAATTACCAAGCTGTTGAGCTCTCGAATCATAACGGTTCGACAAGTCTTGAAGCTTCTCGTAAGTCGCCTGTTCAGTAGGCGTTCTTTCTGCAACTGGTTTAGTCAAAACAGTCGCCAACTGCACGGTCCTTTCCAGATTAATATCGGCGGCGATACCATTTGCGTAAATCATTCGCATAAATCCGGGTGGGCCAATCTGGTGTTCAAGAGTCATGTTGCCAATGCCTTTCATACGCTCAGCATCAATTCCGTGCTCGTTCATGAAAGATAGAAATGTCAGTGCCGCTTCTCGGCCGGCGCGATGGTGAACCATGAAGTTAGACTTGTTTTTCACTGCGTCCGAGAACATCGATCCGATCAGCGTATCTTCAGTCTGTTCAGGAGTCAGTTTCATGCGTTCTGCTGAATCGATATTTCTGCCAAACTCGCCTTGAGTATGAATCCAATTCTTCTCTTGGTCCGGATTGATTGAGCCGTCACTCTCGCGTGTGCTGACATGGTTTTCTCGTACTGCGGCCATAGAGTTGAGAACACGCTCCTTTTGAGCATCAGTCAGATTTGACTGATTGAACTTGTCCAGAACACTCATTGATTTTCCATCTTGCTCAGACGCCTTCACTTGCGCCAGCTCACTTTGCACGGCTTCCCTACCGACTTTGAGTTGCGCTTCCGAATAGATTGGAAATCTCTGCTGCATTTCGCCAGGCTTGGCGATTTCTTTGCCCTTATGCAGTGCATCAATGCCACCAAATATGCCACCTAAGATCGCAAAAGAGGCAACATCGTCTCGGATTTCGCTCACTGAAGCCACTTGTCCTTTATTGACTATCGAAGTCAGCTCCGCATTTGCAAAACCGCCAGGTATGCCGCTTCCGATTCCAAATAGAGAGCTACGCATGATTCGATTGGCTAGAGGAGCCTCACCTGTGATCGCAAATCTGGATGCCAGTTTGGAACTGGCGGCGCCCATAACTCCAAAGGTGCCAGCATCGATCATGGCATTCTTGATCCGACCGGCAAAACCGTCATTCGAAGGGGTCAGTGCAAACCCCATCACCGCACCAGTAGCCGCCTGTTCACCGGCGCTCGATAGCACGGATGCGGAGAATTCAATGTTTAATTTCGATGCGCTAAATCCAACCGCTTTTCGCGCCAGCATAAACGGAACCAGCATGCCGACGACACTTCCAGCTTGTTGGGCGAATTTTTGCGTACCGTCAGCGGGGGCAGCCGGGTCGAAATAATGCAATTCGGGCAAGTTGACGCCCGAAATGGAGCTGCCGATTTGGCTGAGACTGTTGAGCGGATTCTGAATGGCAGAATTTATCAGAGATTTGCCGAAGCCTTCCAGCGCTGAGTCGCTTTCCTCTTTCTCCGCAGGGATTTTGATTGAATTGAATTCAGGCGGCATGTATTGCCCTGAGCACTGATGGGAGAGACCACGTACTTGTCTATATGCCCAGCCGAGGGGTGCAAGAGACAGACAGGGATTGCCAAGCGGCACTTTCTATTCGAATTTAACCCGGAATCGAGAATCACCCCGGTCAGGCCTGCGTCTCCACTTGAATCAAGCCAGTAGAGGGATAAGCGCCTCTTGGGAAGTGGTAACATCTCGGTAATCCCATTTGCCTAAAGTAGGCTTCAAATAAGCGAAGGTCACGCCCGTCCGATCTTCGATTTTTATAAGGAGCTGCCATGAGCCGCGACGCTGCCACTGCCGAACGACCGGTTACCGCCGAGCACGTAAAGAAGGACATTGCCGCATTTAAGCCAGATAGCACTGGCGAAGGCTTGTCCAGACTTACTCAAGAGATTTCGGATTTGCGCAGGTCTGACCCGCGTCACTTTCAAGACAACTTGAAAAAAATCAGCGAGAACGACAATCTCACCAAACTCGGCTTCCCATCTGGTTTTCAGCTAGTCGGGATGGAGGGCGGAAAACTTACAGCGGTCAACACTTCCGAAAAAGGAAATGGTCAGGTCGTCAGACTCGATGCCCGCACCGGCAAAGCCGATGCCGCTGTCGATCAGAAGGTTACGGAACAACAGTTCGGTGCAAACGGCAGGAAATACAAGGTTGATGAAACAGGTGGTGCCGCGTATCACGTCGGCGAAAAAGGCGCGGAAAATATCTGGAACATCGCCAGAGATTATGCGAAGGGCAAGAATGGCGGACACAAACCATCCAACGCTGAAGTGCTGAATTCGGTCAAGGAACTTCAAGACTACAACAAGATCAAGAACATCAATCTCATTCATCCTGGCGATACGATCAAACTTCCACCAGGATTCGACGGAAAAACAATGCAAGGTCCGCTGCAAGAACAAAAAACTGAACCATTCAAGGCGCCTCCGGCTGCCGCCGAAGCTGTTATTAAAAAAGCTGTCGACGACAAAGTCATTAGTGGTGCAAATGCAGATCAACCTTTGACCAACCAAGCGACACTCGATTTGCTCAGAAAAGTGGCAGTTCCTGGAACACCCCCTGACCAAATAAAGGAGATCAAGGAAGCAACGATCGCAAAAGGTGACACAGACAAGGACAACATGACTAAAGCTTGGAATGCGCTTGCCAACGCCACTCCAGAACAGAAGAAAATGCTTTCCGAGTTTGGATTACTGGACGGAAAAGGCAATGTGGATATGACGACTTCAATCTTCATGAGCATGATTGGCGACATGGATAAGAAATTTGCGGACGATCCGGCCAACAAAGATTTCGTAGATGGCTTGAATTACATGAAAACAAATTGGGGACTGAAATTCCACATGGCCGGCAACGACCACATGGATCAGGCCAAGTTCAATCGATTGATGGAAGAAATGAAGGCCAACCGCGGACTGCTAGTGGGACCTCAGAAAGATAGCTAAATCGGCTACGCTCGTTGATTTAGATCATTTACCAGGAAATTCAGAGGTTAGATATGGGCGCAGATGCTCCTTTAGATATTCGTCCAGAATCCCATCGTCGGAGCTCAGATCATGCGGGGCCGCAGATCGACGTTCTTGAGTTGCAGAGGTCAGCGCGCATTCCAAAAGGACCTCGTCATCCCACTGCCGAGCCAAAAGATTTCAACTACGGCTCGATTGAAGAAGTGATCGGTTCGACCGTGACCGACAGAAAAAACGGTGCGGACTGGCAAAGAAACTGATCGAATTTGTAAGCCTGTCACGGTAGCCAAAGATGACAGTTCAGCAGCAGCCGGAAAGCCATTGGTGACTTTGGGCTCTCCGGAGTATTCGACAAGTATCTACGCATCACCTGGAGTATCGGCGGGCAAAAAGCAATTAATTTACGAGTTCGGAAACTCGACATCAATGCCAGACCACCCATGGGTCAGCCAATTCAGCCAGGTTGTTGCCGGTGAAGACACCGGACGGTTTGTGATTAAAAGCAATGCGCAAATATATGGTGGCAATTCTGGCGGGCCGACCTTCAATCGAGCAGGCGAGCTCGTGGGTGTAGCGAATCGCGTCAAAGAAGGAAACAATTCCTTGTCTACGCCAGTCACTGCCGCGACAATCGAAGAGTTAAAGAAATAGCTTTTAGTCAGACAGCTGTGGGTTGAAGTTGAGTCATAAGCGAAGCTGTTTCAGAGCAGCGCTTCAGATTATCGATTACTGTCGGCAGACCTATACGCCTGTGGAAATATCCTAATTCTTCCTCGCCTTCTCTTTCTTGCATGTAGATCCGGAAAAGAGCATCAATGACAACAACGACTTTCTCTCTTGGAATGTATCGAAGGTAAGTTACTCCGTCGTCATCGGTTAGTGAGCCGCCCTGATTTCTGCCATCTTCTGTACCCATCAATTTCAACTGATACATATTATTTCCGGTGCCTACTAAGCCGATCGCCTTAGTAGCTGGTCGAAAACATTGTCGCTCACAGCCTGTTACTCCAATCGAAGTATCAATATCTTTCCAACCAAGTCTTTCCAGTTGGTCGAGAAGAAGTGGTTCGAAAGTTTCCGAATCTGTATAAGCTAACCGACAGGTGATACGGCCGACACATGCACCTGATTGCATTCTCAGCCTGGAGTGTGGTTCACCGTTGCGCATTCCGTAACCATAGCTGCGGAGGTCGTTTTCGAAATTTTGCTTGTCACTATTGGCTATACCATTGAGAAGCACATCCTGATTAGGAGTAAAAGTGAGTTCAGAATTGTACTTAGTAGTCAATTCGCGTAAAGCAGTTTTCAGCGCACCGTTTTCAGGTGTATCTACAATTCTCCCATTTTCGATGAAAGCACCGTATGTCCATAGTCCATCACTCGGTTGATGAGTCCATCCGTGATGAAGTTGGCGGGCACCAGTATCAAAATTTTCTTGCGGCAGTTGCAGTTCGAAACCGACATACTCTTCAACACGCTCACGAAACCAGGGAATGCCCATGCGTTTGATGACATATTTCAATCGCGCCGAAGTTCTGTTCTGTCGATCGCCCCACTCTTGATGCACAGAAACGATGGCATCCAGCACCGGCATCAATTGATCTTCTGTGACAAAAGCAAATGGCAATCCAAGCGCAGCGATGGTTGGCTTTCCGTTACGTTCTCCCTGACCTCCACCTGCAAAGATTTGAAATCCACTCAAGCGCTCACCTGAAAATACAGGTGCAATGCCAACATCGTTGGTTCTCAATTCCACGCAATTGTCTGCCACCAATTCACTAGTTTCTTGATCGCGGTGAACTGTTGAGAAAGCAATTTTGAACTTTCGATTCAAAAGATTACTGCTGTATTTAAATTTTTCTTCTTCGTCATTGCGCACGTAGTTTGGATCTACTTCAAAGATCTGTATGAATGGAGCGGAAGGGACTGCAAAATAGTCACTGACCCTATGCGCCCATTTATTGGCGTCAAAAACATCGGAGAAGCGAGACAGAGGACACGCCATAACGTTTCGAGTGTTGTCACCGCATCCGTTCAGAGTCGTATATCCAGATTCTGCAATTCGCTGCACAACCGTCAGCAGATCTGCTTTGCGGATCCAGTGAAATTGAACATTCTGACGCGTAGTCAATCTCAGCGATGGTCCGAGGGTATCGTTCGGAATAGCAAATTGTTCTGAAATCTCATCGAACAGTTTCCACGCGGCAGGCGGAATTGGTCCGCCACCAGGAATGGTGACACGAAGCATATAAATCCAATCACGTTCGCTTCCCGTCTTGGCTCGATCAAACTCCAGATAAATCCCGTACGATTTGGCCAGCTGTTCTGCTTCCCATTTAAGGTCGTTCGCAGTCAGATCGCGCAGCTGGTTGGGCAAATCGCCAACAATGCCGTTTGAGTTGGCCTTATTCTGCTCCTCACGACAATACTCCGATTCGGACGTCTTCAAATTAAGTGCAAAGTCTTTTGCCATTTATAACTCCCCCGAATTTAGAGCCGTCAAAAACCGGTCAACTTCTTCAGCGGTGAGACTGAGACCTGCACCTGCAGTAGCATTTGTGGACTCGTCAATGATGATAAAAGAACCTGTCAGTCGATTGTCGGTATACGAATCGAACACCAGAGAAGATGCCGCAGAGAACTCGACAATGCCGATATCATTTAATGTCAAAGTGTCTGCTAAGACAGCTTTGCTCTCTAAAGTGTTGATATCGATCTGCGCCCTGATATCCTCCACCTTAACTCTGGTATCACGAGCAGATTGCTTGATTGAATAAGTTCTTCCCTTCCCAAGAGGCTCATCGCTCATCCAACAAACCACAGCCGTCAGAGACTTGCTCACTTGTGGTAACTCAAAATTTTGATTGACAATCATGTCGCCGCGTCCAACATCGATGTCGTCATCAAGAAGCAACGTCACCGATTGTGGGGCTTGTGCCGACAACAACGGACCATCGAAGGTGTGGATGTTCGAGATTTTCGATTTCCTCCCGGAAGGAAGAATTGTTACCTTATCGCCAACATTGAATTCACCGCTATAAATTTGTCCCGCATAGCCACGGAAATGTCTTCCGAAGTCGTCGTTCTTGCCAACATTGATCACCCACTGTACGGGAAACCTTGCGGACCCATGTGATATTGCGGAAATATCAATACTTTCAAGATAGGAAAGGAGAGGTTGTCCTTCAAACCAAGCCATATGCTGGCTCGAGCGTACAAGGTTGTCTCCGTGCAGTGCAGCAATTGGTATAAACTCAACGGTGTTGAAATTGAGTGACGAAGCAAATTTCAAAAAATGATCGCGCAAGGTCACAAACTTTTGCTCGCTATAACCGACTAAATCCATTTTGTTGAAGCAAACAACGATATGCTGAATTCCAATCAATGAAGAGAGATACGTGTGGCGACGAGTCTGCTCAGTAATTCCATTTGTCACATCGACGAGAATGACAGCAAGGTTTGTACTTGAAGCTGCAGTAAACATGTTCCTCGTGTACTGAACATGCCCGGGTGTATCGGCAACGATGAAGCGGCGTTTCGCTGTTGAGAAATATCTGTAGGCGACATCGATTGTGATTCCTTGCTCACGTTCTGCCCGCAATCCATCTGTCAAATTTGCGAAATTCAGCTCACCGTTTACGTGAGACGTAATTGCGCTAACTTGATCTTTAAGCAATGAATTGCTGTCGAACAGTAGCCGGCCGATCAAAGTGCTTTTACCATCATCTACGCTACCAGCGGTGATAAAGCGCAAAAGCTCAATTTCTTTCTTTTCTAGAACATTCGTCGTCATTTTAGAAATATCCTTCTTTCTTGCGATCTTCCATAGCTGTATCTGATTGCTTGTCGTCTGTTCGCGACCCACGTTCTGCAATCTGCATAGTCGATAGTTCTGCGATGATTTGCGGCACGGTCGCAGCTTCACTTAAATGACATCCGGTACAGGCCATGTCGCCGACAGTGCGCATTCTTACTTGTGCGATGCGAGTTGTTTCGTGAGGAAAAGGCGGCAAGAATTCACTGACTGGTAGCAGCTGTCCATCTCGCTCGACGACATTACGATAGTGCGCAAAGTAAATTGATGGCAGTTCAAGACGCTCGCGGGCAATATAGTCCCAGACGTCAAACTCAGTCCAATTGCTGATTGGAAAAACTCTCATGTGTTCTCCTGGAAACACACGAGTATTGTAGATATTCCATAACTCCGGCCTTTGACTTCTAGGTTGCCATTGTCCAAAAGGATCGCGAAAAGAAAAAATCCTCTCTTTTGCTCGTGCCTTTTCTTCGTCCCTGCGAGCACCACCAATAGCAGCATCAAAATTGTACTTTTCAATCGCCGCCATCAAAGTCGGCGATTGCAGTCGATTTCGACTAACCATACCCGGCGTCTCACGAATTAGTCCTTTACTGAGCGCTTCAGGCACACTGGCGACAATCAAACGCTCGCATAGGCGATCGACAATCCGATCTCGGAGTTCAATGACTTCTGGAAAGTTGTGTCCTGTGTCTACGTGCACTAGCGGAAAAGGAAACTTTCCCGGACGAAATGCTTTTTCCGCCAGGCGAAGCAAACAGATTGAATCTTTTCCACCAGAAAATAACAAAGCAGGACGCTGAAATGAAGCAGCCACTTCGCGGAGGATTTGGATTGACTCGGCTTCGAGCACACTCAAATAGCCAGTTCGTCTCGCCTTCAACAACTGGTCATTTTGCGAAGTCAAGGCAGTATTATTTTCCACGACTCGCAATCCCTCGCCACCAAAAGTGGTGTCTTGCAGTTCCAACATTTTAAAAATTCCTCTCTAAACTATATTGCCATATCGCTGGAACTAAGCTGGTGGTGCGTAATTTGTAAGATGCAGTCCGCACTCTTTGTGCTCGGCACTCTCCCACCACCAACGCCCTGAACGCTCGTCTTCGCCCAGAGCCGAAGCACGAGTACACGGACTGCAGCCGATCGACTGATAACCCTGGTCATACAAGGTGTTGTATGGAATATGCCGCAACTCGACATAATCTCGCACTTGCTGCGCCGTCCAGAACGTCAGCGGATTTATTTTAGCGATGTTGTTATGCATGGCATCAATTTCAACAATCTGTAGGTTTGAGCGCGTGTTACTTTGCTCGCGCCGTTGCCCAGTCACCCATGCATGCAGACCAGAGAGTGCACGTTTCAGTGGCTCAACCTTTCGAATAAAACAGCATTGACGACGCTCCTCAATACTTTCTTTAAAAGAGTAAAGTCCTTTTGAACGAATCAACTCTTGAACGGAATCATTTTCAGGAAAAAACCACTCAATATTACAATCATATTTGTGCCGAATTTTCTCCGCACAAGCATAAGTTTCTTCATTCAAACGGCCCGTATCGAGTGCGAAGATTCTGGCGCGCGGGTTTATCTCCATCATCATATCGATGCAGACGACATCTTCCATACTAAAACTTGACGCAAGAGCAATATCAGCACCAAACTTTTCCATGGCCATTTGCAGTATCGCCTGTGGTGCATCTGTTGCCACAACAGAATCAATCATGGACAGTTCGCCATTGTCGTCCGCAGTGTCTTTGAAATCAGTGACAAAATC
>JBBQFO010000181.1:0-9696 GCA_038322035.1 Candidatus Obscuribacterales bacterium | reverse complement strand
GCCGTTCCAAATTATTCTAAAGTGCAAAAATGCTTTCCTGCGCTATGATAATCGCGTGTGGACAGTGGGATATATACAATCGGGGCATGACCCCAAATACGGTGTATGCTCGAAAGTTTAGATATACGCGAATTCGCGCTCATTGAGAATGTCCGGGTTGAATGGACCCCTGGATTAAATGTTCTCACAGGCGAAACTGGTGCCGGTAAATCAATCATTATCGATGCACTAAATGCGGTGCTCGGCGGAAAGGCTGGTGCCGGCTTCATCCGCATCGGCAGCGAAAAAGCATGCATCGAAGCTTCATTCAGAACAAATCCACTGATTTCTGCCTGGTTGAAGAAACAAGAGCTGATCGACGACGAGCTTGCCACCGTCATGGTCAGCCGCGAGATCACAAAGTCTGGCTCTCGCATTCGCATCAACGGCACACTTGTGAACAGCGCAATTGTGCAAGAGTTGTCTCAACTACTTCTGACAATTCATGCGCAGCACGAAGCAAGAACTCTGATGTCTCCACAAGCACAGTTAGAAATGTTGGACAGCCTCGGCGACCAACCGCACAGAAAACTGCTCGAAAAAGTGCGAACCCTCTATTCCAGGCGTAAAGAGCTTGTCGCGCAGATCAAAGAGCTCGATACTTCTGAAGACGAAAGATTGAGACGCCTTGATTTCATTCGCTTCCAGCTGACAGAACTAACAGAAGCGCTGTTGCATGATCCATCGGAAGCTGAAGAACTCGCCAAACAGCAGAAGGTCCTGGCCAATGTTGCGCAGCTGTCCAGTGTCGCAACTAATGCCTATGAAGTGTTGATGGGTGGAGAGAATCACTCGGGAGACAAATCGACGATCGATCTTTTGCAAACCGCTTTGGCAGAAGTTGAACGTGGCGCAAGATTAGATCAAGAACTGAGCGAACCAGCCGATTTGCTCAAACAAAGTTTGGCAAGTATCGAAGAAGCAGCGCGTCATTTGCGTCGCTATGGATCGGGGCTAGATACCGATCCCGAGGCGCTTTCCACTGTAGAAACACGTCTCGGCATTCTTGCTTCAGTGAAAAGAAAATATGGACCAGAACTTTCAGACGCGATCGCGCATCAAAACAAATTATCCGAAGAAGTCGACAAACTTGAAAATGCTCAAACAGCAACTGAAGGTTTGCAAGAAGAGTTAGCGGCTGTGGATGCAAGCTTGAATGAGAGTGCGACTGAACTTTCAGGTAAACGCCAAAAGCTTGGAAAAAAATTGAGCGAACAAGTTCTTGCTGAATTAGTCGATTTGGGCATGGAACGGTGCAAATTTGAACTCAAGTTTGACACCACCAGTGAAGTAACACCATCAGGCTCAGACCGAGCCGAATTCATGATCGCTCCAAACCCGGGTCAGCCACTGATGCCGCTGGCGAAAATCGCCTCGGGTGGTGAACTGTCTCGCGTCATGTTGGCAATTAAGTCGATTTTTGCCAGTGCTGACGGCGTTTCCACCGTGATTTTCGACGAAATTGACACGGGCCTGAGCGGCCGAGTCTTGCAGGCAATGCGAGACAAACTGGCTCGATTGGCGAAATCACACCAGATTCTCTGCATTACACACCAACCGATCATCGCTTCGGTAGCTGACAACCACGTCGAAATCCAAAAGGAACAATCTAAAGATCTGACGAAGGTTTCTGCGCGGAGGCTTGATGCCGATCAAAGACTGCGATCCCTCGCATCCATGGCCAGTGGGCAAGAAGACGCTGAAGTGGCTTTGAACTTCGCGCGCTCCTTAATGGAACAGGCAAATCACCTGCGTTCCTGACAAGCGCCTTGTAGTAGGCTCTCCGTGAGCCGTTCGTAACAAAGTTTACGCATGTGAGCACCAGCGCCAAAGCCGGATCAAGCCTGCATGGTAAGATTTTGGTTTGCCAACACGGTGGGGCGTCGCCAAGTGGTAAGGCACCTGGTTTTGATCCAGGCATCTCATAGGTTCGAATCCTGTCGCCCCAGCGCATATTCGTCCGAGTTCTATACAGTCAAATCAACACAGTCCCAAAAGGTTATCGAATCATGGAGAAAATCAAGTTAGCCGTCAAAGCTCGCGAAGACAAAAAACCGCGTGCCCTCAGACGTGACGGCTTCGTCCCAGCAACCTTGTACGGACCTGGACAAGATTCTGAGAGCGTTCAAGTGGAAGCTAAAGAATTCAGCCGCCTGCCGGTTGCCGCTTACAGCCACATGATTGAACTCGATTTCGGCACAAAACAAAACGTCAACGCTGTGATCAGACACGTACAGCGCCGTAGCATCAACCACAATTTGATTCACGTTGAGTTCTACAGAGTTAGACTGGACCGCAAACTGACTATGAGCGTGCCTTTGAAGTTCGTTGGCACATCCCCAGCAGTAACACTCGGCGGACAACTGCAAGAAAACTTTCAGGAAGCAGAAATTGAATCATTGCCTGGTGACATCCCAGATTTCCTGGAAGTCGACATTTCGGCAATCACAGAAATAGAAGGTGCTATCCACTTCTCAGACCTCAAAGTTTCAGACAAAATCAAAGTCTTGAATCCGCTTGATGAAATCATCGCCAAGGTAACAGCACCGCGAGCGGTAGCAGAAGGCACACCAGCAGCGGGCGAAGCAGGCGCAGCAGCAGCTCCAGCGACGGATGCAGCAGCAGCTCCGGCTGAATCAGCGTCCTAGTTTCAAAGTTCGATTGACTCAGCAATTTCGCTCTTCACTCAGCGAATTAAGCAAGCACGTATATGCAGGCGCCCGAGAGCGTGGTATGACATAAGAAGGCCTGCCGTTCGCGGGGAGATCACTGTGTCCTTTCAAACCTGTACGCTTAAGCATAAAAGACGACGCGCTAAACGAGGTTCGGCACTTGCTGAATTCGGCCCGGTTCTCTTCGTTTTCCTTTTCTTCGCACTGTTTCCGGCGCTTGACTTGATGGCTGTTGCTGTGGGCACGGCATCGATCTCTCTGGCAGCCCGACAGGGTGCGTCAGCAGCAGCAGCCTCAGCAGATTACGGTTCAGGATTGACGGCAATGGAGCGCGACGTAAACGCCGTGCGCAACTCTGGCTTCGGGCGTTTCCTCAACCTCAGACCGATCGGCGGCATTAATGGTTGCGGTGCTGATCTCTGGATCGAGAAGACAGACATCGCCAGCAACTCTCTAGAGTATTGCGGTCCGAACAGCAAGGCACCAACGCCGATCGACTCCACGGCGTTCATCTACGAATACGCTTGCTCTGCCAGTTTTCAGATAGGACCCTTGTGCAACTTGGGTGCAGTGCCATTCATCGGCAGCGTTCCGGGTCTTGGTCCCCCAGCACAAATCAGATATGTCGCCCAATCAGCAGTAGAGTATCCCACCGGTCTGTCATCTGGTGCGCCCGCAACCGGGGCCTGGTCGAAAACCGCGCCTTAAGCGACAATAACTACTTGACACCATCGGCAGTGCCAGTGAGTTGACTATCGGATTCAGGAGAGCGCATCGGTTCTCCTGATGCCATTTCTTTTGCACGTTCAGAAATTGTCGTACTGCCACCTGCGGCCGCAGGTTGCTGTAGCTTTTCGCTTTTCTCACCGATTGGCAAGCGCACGGTGAATGTAGACCCCTTGTTCAATTCGCTTTCCAACTCGATGGTGCCTTTATGGGCTTTGATAATTGTCAGCGCGATAGCCAGTCCAAGTCCGGTTCCGCCGCCGTACAATCGGCTGCGTGTGCGGGATCTCTCAACACGATAGAAACGGTTGAAGATTCTTTGTTGGTCGGCTGGCGCGATACCAATTCCGGTATCAATGACTCTGATGATCGCCTGACCATTTGTACTTCTCAATGTCACGGTCACCTTGCCGCCAGCTTGAGTGGCTTTGATGGCGTTGTTAGTCAGATTCAAGAAGACCTGCTTAAGCCTGTCACCATCAGCAAACACATAAATCGGTGTCTGCGAAAGAATGAATTGGATCTCGATCTGCTCCGGCGCGATTACTGTCACGGTATCTTCGACGCTGCCCAAAACGTCGCGCATATCGATTATCTCTTGTTGATTAATAACAGCTTGACCGGCATCAGCACGGGCTAACTGCAAGAGGTCAGAGACGAGGCGAATCAATCTTCCAGACTCATCGGAGATGGTTTGCAACGCTTCAGCGAGAAGATTGGCATCAATACTTTGCCCACGTCGCAGCAGAAGTTTAGTGTATCCCTGAATTGAAGTGAGTGGCGTTCTCAGCTCGTGGCTGGCGTCTGCAACGAACTGACATTGGATGTTCAGTGACTCTTCCAATCTATTCAACAAACGGTTGAACGACTTTCGCAGCTCGGACGTTTCCGTTGGTTCGTTGGGATCTGTTTCCAGACGCTGCCGAATGTCCATATTCACCAGCTTCTCAGTCGCTTGCAAAAGCTGGTTGATCGGCACGAGCATGACACCGGCCAGCAGCCAGTTTACAAGAAACAAAACTGGCAAAAGCGGAATGTAGAAAAACGCCTCGATGATGTTGCCCGACATGCCGCCGAGCGCGTTAGCGACGATGATGTGACAGATGGCAATTGGAATGATGCCGGAAATCGACATAACAAGCGCCATTCGCGCTCGCATTGATTTCCACCATTCATGTTTTCCCATTCAGCTTCTGGACCTACGTCGGAATGCCTAAATCAGTCTTTGCCGG
Source organism: Candidatus Obscuribacterales bacterium (assembly GCA_038322035.1). Lineage (GTDB taxonomy): Bacteria > Cyanobacteriota > Vampirovibrionia > Obscuribacterales > Obscuribacteraceae > PALSA-1081. Next base: position 5,027 of record JBBQFO010000181.1, on the reverse strand, counting down.
CGCTGTATATCCGTTGGACCGCCAGTTTATCAACAAGAGTAGTATTTTACATCTCAATTCACGGTTTTCGACGCTTTTCAGGAGGAAGGGACAAATTTGTCGCCAAGCCGGGGCTTTTACCGATAGTAGTTCTAAGCAAAATCACTTTACGGGGCTTCAACTACGAATAAATCTTCCGGTGCTATGGAAGTTCCATCTCTATCTTGTTTTTTCGGAATACTACTTAGGGCACCGCTGGTGGTATCAACGATCCACCGTTCGTGCTTTGCCGTATCTTCCAAGTTGATCGAGGCTATCAGAATCTGTAATTTTCTAGAGAGCCAAAACTTATCGACATCGCGACCTCCAAACGGCGTCAAATCACGCATCAGCTTTTTACCCAGTTCGACTGATAGAGATGCAGAGGCGATATTTTGTGCGGACCAGAACTGCTAACAAGATGGAGGACAGAAACAATTTCACCATATGCGGTGCACGACTGGTCAAGGGGAGTTTTGATTACTTGCTGAGCAGAGTGGAGAGCCAGGCGTCGTGATTCTTTCCGTTGGTGACGATGCAACTGCCGGTATAAATTGAGTTTCCACCGCTGAGATCGGAATATTTCCCGCCCGCTTCCTCGACGAGAATCTTCATTGGCGCTAGATCCCAGGGCTTGACGCCAATTTCAACGTGAGCTTCGGCTTTGCCTTCGAATACATAAGCGAATCCCAGATAATCGCCAAAACCGCGCTGTCTTGCAGTGCCCTGGATCAGTTTTGTAAATCCAGGCCAATAGCCTTCAGCTAAAATTCTATTGGCGCCACCAAAAGAAAATTGTGATTGTGCAAACTCTTTATGGTCTGAAACTAGAATGCGTGTACCGTTTTTGAAGGCACCGCGACCCTTCTCGGCCCAGAACATGTCGTTCATAGCAGGGGCCGAAACAACTCCCAATACAATCTCACCATCTATTTCTAAGGCCAGCAGTGTCGAAAAAAATGGAATTCCTCTGGCGTATCCATAAGTACCGTCGATCGGATCGACTATCCACTTCCGCTGCTTGCCATCAGACGAAGAGCCAGCAGATTCACCTTCTTCCTCACCTAGAATGGCATCATTTGGAAATCGAGAGGCGATCGCTTGACGAATGATCCGTTCACATTCTTTGTCAGCGGCAGTGACTGGACTGCCGTCATCCTTTTCTGTGGTCTCAATGCCATCTAGAAAACATGGAAGTGCAACCCTTCCAGCTTGCTCACAAATGTCAAGCGCGAAGATCAATTCTGCACTGAACGCATCCAACAAAGGTAGAGGTCCTAGTTCTTTTTCCATCTTTACTCCAATATGAGCAAAAGAAACTCCCGCGACATATGCCCCGGGAGTTCCTCAGTAGATCATGGTCATCAGAATAGAGCCAGTGAAGGCGACTACTTGTCTGTTTAGAACAAGTATTCGTAAATGCCGCGGAGACCGCGTCCAACACCAACCACAATGTCCCTACCGTCAATAAATGTGCCTTTAACTAAACGCTCATAGATAAATCCTTTTTGGCGTTCAGCATATGCAAGGCGCATATCTTGCTCGATGTTCTTATCTTCAACCAACTTCATGCGTGCTTCGAGCGAATCTACACGAGCTTTGAGCGCGTTCAATTCACCACGGAACTCATCCAACAAAGCTGCGAACTTTTCCAAGTCTGCTTTATCCGCTTTGGTAGCGAGTCGTTCTGTAATGCACTGCTCATATTTGTATAGAGCAGCGGCTAGTTCAAAACGTGTTGCGGATTTTTGTCCGCGGAATGTTCTGTCCGGATAACCCACGAGAACGTGGCACGGATTGTTTACAAGCTCCTTGAGAGCGTTGTAGGCCCATTCATTTCCTACAACGTCTGTCAACTCACTCACGTTCGTAGCGCCTTGGGCGCTAACCGGTGATGTGTTGATCAAGGTGCTCGCACTTACGGCAACTAGGCCAGTAAGTAAGGTTGCAAACCCCTTTGTCATATAGTAATCACTCCCTTGCAATGACCCGATCTAACGTCCGCCATCATAGCGTAATGTTCCATAGCAACGTAGACTTAAAACCCCAAATTTTGTTCCTGCGTAAAACAAGTGTTCAAAAACCGCATGTACAGCTGCGAAACGAATTCTTAAATAACGTTAACAATTTAACATTTGGTCGCCCAAAATATATCTTTTGCCGATCCCCGAAAGACCGGTCGCTGCTAGCTTCATGGCAACCGGCTTATCAAGAACTCGGCTCTCCACCTGACATTTATAATTATCAGACATGTAACCGATAGTCTAAGTTGCGGAGCGCCTCAAAGCCACCAAGAGTAGTGACAGATTGGCGGTTCGATAATATTTAAGGTATCAAATATGGTGCATTTAAGTGTCAAATATCTTGCTAATCACCAATGACAACCAAAATATTTGAGGACTTACTGAAACTTTGGAAAAGCTCCACGAAGTCAGCCAGGCGAAGCTACTCGAGTTCGACAGCATGAACTAGTTAGCTTCTCTCTTTGCATGAGACAATAAAATTACAAGGCAAGGGAATATATGGATCTTAGAATTGCTCACCTTTACGCTCACTTTTTGAATATATACGGCGACCGCGGCAACATCATCACAATGGTTCAAAGAGCCCGGTGGCGTGGAATCACCGCCACCGTTCAGCCAATTGGGCTCGGCGAAAAAATCGATCCCGAATATTTCGACTTCTATTTCATCGGCGGCGGACAAGATAAACAGCAACAGACAATAGCTGAAGACCTAGTCCTGCGTTCAGACGAATTGCATAAAGCGGTAGGGTCTGGAGCAGTGATTCTATCTATATGCGGAGGCTACCAATTACTCGGGCATTATTATCAGCCTCACGAAGGTCCGCAACTGAAGGGCATCTCGTTATTGGACGCTCACACCGTAGCGGGGAATCGCCGCATGATAGGAAATGTCGTGGTCAAGCGAGACGACGGCACAAGTCTGGTGGGATTTGAAAACCACAGCGGCAAGACGTTCCTTGGACCATCGTTGAAAGCTTTAGGAAAAGCAACGGTGGGTAATGGAAATAACGGCGACGATCTATATGAAGGTGCAATGAGCGGCACTGTATATGGTACCTACTTACATGGTTCGATTTTGCCGAAGAACCCACGCTTCGCTGATGAGCTACTTTACCAAGCGCTCGCCAGAAGGCACGGAGCCGTGACTCTGAGCCCGCTCAATGATGCACCGGAAGAGGCCGCGCATAAACGCGCCCTGACTCTGCCAGCTTAAGCCTCATCAGTAGGATGCTTTCTGACTCGAGGCAGACTTTGATTCTTGCTCGGGTTCATCAGTGAGCTTGACTGAAGGTTCACCCAGATCCCGATTTGCAGGACCATCGATTACTTTTCCGTTCACATCGAAGCGCGATCCATGGACAGGGCAGTCCCAGCTCTTTTCAAGCGAGTTCCAGGCGACGATGCCACCCATGTGCGGACACACGGCAGAACGTTGGCACAGGTTTCCGTGGTCATCACGACAAACCGCAATTTTCTCTCCGTTGCGCGTTACGACTGCGCCTTCACCAGGATGAACTTGCATCACGGAGGTGATTTCAGGTTTAGTTACATATTCGGCAAATTGCACTGCCGCGTTGATATTTTCTTTTATAAAATCAAACGGGCTGCTGATCGGTACTCGACCTGGGTCAAAGAGCTTGGCTGCGGAATTTTCCCGACCAGTCAGCTGATCCGTCAACAACATGCCAGCAAGTGCTGAGAAACTCATGCCAACTCCTGATGCACCGGTAGCGATATAGATGCCTTTACTACCAGGCTGCTTACCGACAAATCCGATGCCGTCGAACGGCTCGTACACTTGACCAGACCATTTGTAGTCAACTGTTTTGAAATTGGCGCACCATTCGCGTGCCCACCGCTCCAGCCGCGAGAATCGCTCCTCAGAGTCATCCGCTTGACCAGTCTTGTGGTCTTCTCCACCAACGATTAACAGTTCGTACTCCAAATCATCCTCTATAGGTTGAGTGCGAGCATAGTGATAAGGCTCGGCAGTATCCCAGAAAAGTCCTTTGGCCATCGATCCCAGTGGAATGCGGCCAGCAATCGCATATGTGCGATAGGCAGCTTGCTTTAGATGAACGCCCAGACCCAAGATCGGACTGTTGGTAGCAACGACGACAGCCTTGGCGCTGATTGCCACATTTTCTTGATTAATTTTCTTGACGAGAACAGTGTCACCATCCTCGATACCACCGATATGCGTGTTGGCGAAAATTTGCACGCCTCGGTCGAGACACGCATCGATCAAACCATCCATATATTTCATTACGTGGAATTGATATTGACCGGGGAAGCAAAGCGACGGCATCACTTCTTTGCGAGTCAATGGAGATTCAGTGATACGCACGTTTGCAAAACCGACTTCTGTGACTGCCTCTAGCTCGCGTTCAAGTTCAACGAGTTTAGTTTCGGGATCTAAGAAGAGATGTCCATCTACTTTTTCCAAGTCGCAGTCAATCTGTTCTTGTCGAATAATGGTGGCAATCTGGTCCAATGCGGCCCGAAATGATTGGAAGATTATTCGGGCATTTTCGATGCCATGTTTACCGATCAAGCGATGGTATCTCATATCCAGCACATCGGTGACATGGGCGGTGGTGCGCTCAGTCTCTCCGCTAGAGAGTGGTCCATCATCGATGATGATCACCGATTTGCCTTCAGCAGCGAGTAGAAACGCAGTCGTAAAACCGGTGATGCCGCCCCCTACGATGCAAACATCACACTCTTTCGCTTCAGTCAAAGTTGGAAACTTTGGCAGTTCCAACTTGTCAGTCCAAACGGACGAAGTGCTTTCAGCCTCTTTCATGCCTGCATACTCCCGAATCTGTCGTGACTATTAGTCGGATGCGAGCGTCTGGAAGTTCCTGTGTACCACGATTTTACTTGCAAAACCTTGACAACCTGGTATAGTCTTGGACTTACTACATTAATCACCTGACGCCTCTTGCCCAATTGTTTGCTCTCTCGATTACAATCGAAGTAG
>JBBQFO010000180.1:0-9716 GCA_038322035.1 Candidatus Obscuribacterales bacterium | reverse complement strand
AAAGATTAGGTAGCAAACTGCAAAGGAGATAAGTGATCCATAAATTGGGTGGAGAAGGAATCGACCCAATTTAACTGAGAAGTTGACGGAACGCTCTTCTTGTTGGACGCATTGCTCAACGTATTCGTTGGCGAGCAATCTTCGCGTGCCGTAAATGGCCGCGCGGTCAGGTAACGGTTGAACACCGCATTTGGTGGCTGAGAGTTCATCGCCCTCAGCGATCAACATCGCGTGCGCTTGGTCGATGCCTTTATCCAACAGAGGCTGAATAACCAAAAGTACTTCTTCGCTGACTTTTCCGACGGTGGCTTTGTCGATATTTTCGCGAATCTCGTCAATGCCTTCCTTGCGCACCGCGACGCACTTGAGTACAGGCACGCCGAGAAGGTTGGACAATAAGGAGGTGTCAATCTCCATCCCTCGGCGCTGTGCCTCGTCCCACTGGTTGATTACGAGCAAGAGCGGTTTGCCCATCTCGATCAATTGGATAGATAGGAATAGGTCGCGATCCAGACTGAGTGCGGAGACAACGTTGACGATTGTGTCAGCTTCCAAAATCATTAATCGTGCTGCACGTTCCTCGTCGTTAAAACTCGAAACGCCATAGACGCCCGGCGTGTCAGCGATGTCGTAGTCGCCTAATTTGCCGCGCGAAACATCAATTGTTGTACCAGGGTAGTTGGATACATCTGCGCTCATGCCAGTCAGCGCGTTGAAAATAACGGATTTGCCTACGTTTGGATTACCTACCAGCGCAACGTTTTTGGTGCTGGTAGCAGGAAAGCTGTAGCGCCCTTGAGTCACTTCCTTGGAAGTAACGCTCATACCCGATCCTCTTGGTTATTGAGAAATCTTATCAATAAAGGTGCGTCTGATTCAAGAAAACTAACTATTTAAGAAGTGTCTGACGGGTCGAGAGAAGCGATTCGATCTTTCCTTTGAGTCTGACAAATGCCGCGTTCCCGTCTCCTGACATGCTCAGCGTCCCGCCATCGTGCAGCCAGCAAATGAGCCCGGCCTTATCGATTAGAAAGGTCGCTGAAGTGTATTTTCGTTTGGTCTTACCTAGCCAGAAGGCATTTATTGTCTTCCAGTCGGTGTCTTGTGCGATTGGGAATTTGAAGCCTAACCTTTTTGCGGACTTCTCCACTACGCTCGTTTTCTTGGTCGCTTCGGATTTGGCATGGTGGATGCCTATAACTACGAGACCGGCAGTCTCATATTTCTCATTGAGATAGTTCAGCGCTGCCGCTGAGTTTTCGCACAGTGGACAGTCTGCTAGCCAAAATCGAATCAACACAACCTTGCCTTGCAGTCCATGAAGTGTGAACGGTGCAGAATTTATCCACTCTAAACCTTCGAATTCCGGAGCCGCAGTGCCGACCAGTTCCTGTCCTTCGGACGGCTGCCAGCTTGCAGCGTAACTCGATACCCCGGCAAACACCGAGAGAATCAGAAAACTTAGGGTAGGAATCCACTTCCACTGACCACGCGAGGACATCGGTCGACTATATGAAGCTTTTTTCTTCAATTGGGTGGTTGGATTCATCTTCTAAGCCTAGCTCAGGAAAGTAAGGAATTGCACCAATAATTTTGCTGTGTAAAACAACGGCAAGCGACCGTGTTAAAGTCATGGCTGCCCTCGGTTATCGACGTTGATAGCTTGTTTGGAGACGAATCTGTTGGCGAATAAACCACGCAAACACATAACGCTCCTTTTGATTTTCGCTTTGCTGATTGGATGCTTAACACCCGTAGAAGCACAGACACCGCAACGTGTTCAGCAACAGATTTTGACGAATGGTTTGCGAGTGCTTCTTGTAGAAGACCACTCGTTTCCTGTTGTTTCGTGCTTTGTCTGGTACAAAGTCGGATCTCGCAACGAAGCTCCAGGAATGACTGGCATCAGCCACCTTGTCGAGCACATGCTATTCCACAACGTTGGCAATTATCGAAAAGGTGAACTGGGCGCCACTATTGTGCGCAATGGTGGACAGTTCAACGGCTTTACCAGTGACGACTTTACCGCTTTTTATGAGACTGTGCATCCGTCGAAGCTTGATTTGATGTTGCGCATTGAATCGGATCGCATGCGCAAAGCTAATTTTACTTCGCAAGATTTAAAAGATGAGCTCGTGCGAATCAATCAAGATATTGAGGCGCAAGCACGAGACCCGCAAGCCAGTCTGGCTCGCGAGGTACGTTCTACGGCCTTCGCACAGCATCCATATAGAAATCCGAGTATCGGTTACAAGACCGATCTGGAGAATCTTACTGCGCAAGATGTGCGTGCTTTCTACGATAAATACTACTTTCCAGACAACGCTACCTTGGTTGTAGTTGGTGACATAAACTCACCGGCGGTTTCTGCAGCAATCGCGAAATATTTTGCCATTTTGCCGAAGTCACCAAATCCGATACCAGTGGTACGCAATGTTGAACCTCCGCAACAGGCTGAACGGCGTGTGATTATGCACCAACCCGGTAAGAGAGACTTAGTGGAGATTGCATATCATGCTCCTGCGTTCTCCGATGTAGATGCTGCTGCTGTTATGGTCATGGAAAAAATTATGAACGCTCAATTCTCTGGAAGATTGAGGAAGGTAATTGAGACTAAGACAGCAATGTCAGCGAAATCTGCTTACGAACTCAAGAAAGACCCTGGATTGTTCACGGTGAGCTTCACCATCGCTCCTGGTTCGTTGCAAAAACTTCTAGAGGTGTGGGACGGCACAGTTAATCAAATCAAGGCTCAGGGCGCTTCAGATGCTGAATTGAGACGGGCGAAAAACTTAGCTGAATTCTCGTACGATTCGGAAAATGATGGACCGTATCATGATGCGTTCAACTTGGGATTCTGCGAGTGTTTGCAAACGTGGCAGCTGGCATCGAGCTGGCCGGATAAATTGAAGGCGGTGACAAACGCAGATATACAAAGAGTAGCCAAACGATACTTCGCTCAAGAGAATCGCGTGGTGGGATTGCTCGCCACTCCAGCATCGGCACCGAAGCCACCACCGACTTCGCCGACACCGATAAAACCGCCCTCCAAATCTGCTCCATCAGCCGAGTCCGAGCCTGATGTGCAACATCGGGATCCACATCAGAAGCCATTTCTGCACACTCACTTGACAGGATACAAGCAAGACGATTGGAGTCTTCCAAGACTGGTCGCACAAAATACTGCAAACCAATTAAATGCACCAATTAATGGTGCTCTGAAGAGTCCTCCAGGAGCTCAGCCGCCCGCATCTACTCGCACTGGAGCTGTCAAACCGATGGTGATAGAGGCGACACCAACTCGCGTTGAAGAACGCGTTTTGAAGAATGGCCTGACCGTGTTAGTGCTGGAAAATCATCTCTCACCGATCGTTCAAATTGCCGGACTTGTTAGAGCCGGCACCGCATTTGAACCGCCAAACAAGAAAGGAATCTCAGATATAATGGCGGCTTGCATGAACAATGCCACCAGCAAATACAATCATCTTCAGCTACAACAAGCGCAAGAAGATTTAGGGATGGCACCAAATGCGATGCTGCATTTCGAACCCGGACTGCAAACGATCAACTTCAAAACCAGATGTCTGCCGCGCGATCTCTCAACTGTGCTCGGCTTTATTGGTTCGTCCTTGCGAGAGCCGTTAGTTCAGGCGCCAGAGCTCGATAAGGCTAAACGCGATGTGTTAGCTCGATTCAAGCAAATTGAGGAGTCATCCACAATTAAGACTGAACGAGCTTTGCTGCGCAGCTTAATCGCACCGAACTCGCCGTACTATCCAGATGATTTAAATCAGAAGGCAACATCGATCGCGACATTCAAGCCCGCCGAACTGGATGACTTTCACGGCGAAAACGTTTTACCAGAGGCGACCACTATCGTCATCGTCGGCGATGTTGCAGCCGAGCTGGCATTCCGCCTGGCCGACCAAACTTTTGGCAGCTGGGAGCAGAACACGTCGACTGCAAAAAACTTTCCACCTATGGAACCAAATCCACGTCGAGTCGTAAAAACTTCCATACCTATAAAGGATAAGTCCAAGACTTTTGTCACTATCGGACGTTTGGTGAACACTCCAGCGGATAGTGCTAACTATGCATATCTGATGATGGCCGATTGCGTACTCAATAATCACCCTATCTTCTCGCGTCTAGCCCAGCGGGTTGGCGCCGATCCATCTTTGGCAGATAACCTGTCACCAGATTCGGTGGATTCCAAATTTGTACCGTTAGGTAATATGGTGGCATGGGCTTTGAATATTCCAGTGGAACCAAATATAGTGCCAACCGTAGCAACCCTTGTGCAATCAGAGTTGCGCAAATTTGCTCGCACAGGCATCACGCCGGAAGAATTTGCTGAGGTGAAGCGATTCCTCGTAAACGCTGTGCCCGTAAGGCAGTTCAGCACTGCAACTGATGCCGCAAAGACTATATTGGAATGCTACGTGCAAAGCGGCGGGCACGATGGTTTCAACGAAGAAATCAGCAATATGCGTACCGCCAAGCTCGATAATTTGAATAAGTTCGTGCGCAACGACCTTAAACCTGATCAATCTTCGCTTGTGATTGCCGGAACCACGTCCACAATGAGGCGTGTGCATGGCGGCAAGGCTAGCGCAGCCTTGGAGGCTCGAGAAGCAGTTCCAGTAAGAGATTTGCGCGGTTCTACAGCTCCAGTCGCTGCACCGCAAAATTAGAAATTAGACGGAATTTTCGGTACTGACATGCAGTGCTAAATGAGAAATTCGCAGTAATCAAGGGCTGCTGATTGTAAACATGAGCAACTGTTCATTCATGTTGCATATGCGGACTGGATAACAACGTTATCCCGCACCTGCCTTGCAAAGTGAAGGTCTAGGCAAACAGGCCCGCCCGCTACGAATCAGCAACCACGTGTGGTGCATTTCCCGAGCTAAGCAGCAGTACTATTAAAGCGGCGATTGTAAATAGTGGACAGGTTGTCATTTATTTAATCTGATCGGCTCAGAAACCCAGTCCGCATTGTTTTGCAATTACATTGACACTTTGAAAAAGACTGTTGCAGTTGACCCATACTGGGTTTTCAGCTTAGTGCCCCAAGTTTGACTTTACAGTGAGAATTAGCCTAATATGCAGCGTTGACCGCCGTATTTGGCGGAGAACACATACGACAGATAAGTGGACATCGAACACATATTCTTCCGGCAGTCCCCAACCAATGTAGGTAAACCGTGGCGTTAAAAGAGATGACTACAGTAATTAACTGTGAGAGAGACGCGCTAGATTTTGATCCGGTTCCTGAGTTCTTGAAAGGCAGTCTTCCCACGCGCGAAGCAGCAGTCTCAATGTCCTCCCAAGCTTTGAATGACCGTGAGGTCAGTCGCGATAATCGCGAAGTTCTTCTACCTGGTCCTGAAGCTCCTAAATCAGATGAATTGGAAGCTCTCTGGCCCGGTGTGCATCATGATTTCGAGCACGCACCGAGAAAAGCTGGCAGCTTCTATGCAACTGTTGGCTTCATGGCTGGTTCAGCGCTTTCGCTGCTTTGCGTTTTTGGCTATTCCGCAATCTCTACCCATGTGGTGGCAACCAAGTCAACCGATAACAAACAGATGATCGCTTCAAGTCTGAAAGCATCAAATGCGGTGCCTGGAACTCCTCAGTCGTTAACTGGACAAGATGGCTCAGAAACCTTGCTACCTGCTGCGAACAGCTATCAGGTTCAACCTGGTGACACACTCGCTAGCATCGCTCAACACAATTACAAACGCGTTAGCCCAAGATTGCTTGATTCGATTTGCCGCGCAAACAACATGCGCAATGCAAACGTCCTCAGTCTCGGTCAAAAATTGACGTTGCCTGAATATCACGCGCAATCGAACCAGGTCGCCGCCACGAGCGCTGCCCAAGTGCAGTAATTGAGTGGACGAAGATCGCGGGTCGCTTTCAGTCGAAGACATTTTTTCTCGCCTGGCAGATAAACTGCCCGGTTATGAAGCACGTCCGCAACAGCTGGAACTTGCTCATCTGATTGAGCGAGCCTTCTCCACGCAGATGACTGGCATATTTGAAGCTGGCACCGGCACTGGAAAAAGCCTCGCTGCTTTGATTCCCGCATTGCTCTCTGGAAAGAAGGTCGTGGTATCAACCAACACCATTTCTTTGCAAGAGCAGTACATCAACAAAGACATTCCTGCTTTGAAGGCGATGTTGCCCTTCAAATTCGAAGCGGCCTTGATGAAAGGGCGGGGCAACTATCTCGGTTTGCGTCGCTGGGAAGAACACCTGATCGACCAGGAAATGGATGACCGTTTAGTTGACTGGGTTCATACAACCGCATTTGGTGACATCTCAGAATTAGAGTTCGTGCCGCACTGGGAAACCTGGAACGAGATCAATTCTGATTCAGACGATTGCTTGCGCAACAAATGTCCGAATTTCAATGATTGCTTCTATTTCGAAGCGAAAAAACGCGCTGAAGATGCTGACTTACTCGTAGTCAATCACGCATTGCTGCTCGCTGATGCTGCATCGTATGGAAATATACTTCCGCCATACGATTTGCTCATTGTCGATGAAGCGCATCATTTACCTGAGGTGGCAACGGATGCCTTTGGCTTGGGTATCAGCAACCGCGGCATGAGAGTGCTGGCAAGCAAAGCGACCAAGCGAGTGCAAGCACCGATTAGCATCGTGCGCGAATTGGAATACGAAGCAGACGAATTCTTCCATAAATTGTCCCAGGACTGCACCGCGCAAAAAACACGAATTCGGCACGCCGTAGATGGTGCAAGCGACCTCGCTCTTTCACTCGAGAATCTCAAAATCTGGCTTGAAGAGCAAGAATTCGAAACCTTGTTGGATGTTGGTCAAGCGCGCGAGCGTGCCAAGCTGAAAGCAAGATCGCTGATTTCAACAACGACAGCTTACATTCAGTGTTTGAATCTACTGGCAAATCCAAATCCCAAGTGGGTTGTTTGGGTTGAGCGAGGCGATATAAGCGCCACTCGCATTCAGGTTTTTGCCGCACCGCTGGAAGTCGCACCTTTCATCCAAGACTTTATTTTCGACAAGCCGCATTTGCAATCATCTGTTTGGATGTCAGCCACACTTGCCACCGTCGGTGATGACCCATTTGGTTTCTTCAAGAACCTTTGCGGCGTGGAAGGTCATGTTATTCAAAACAAAGTGTCCAGCCCGTTCGACTACGCTCGACAGTCTCTGCTCTATCTGCCGAGAAATTTGCCTGAACCTAATCATCCCAGCTTCACCGCCCAATCAGCCGACGAGATAGAACGCATCCTCGATGTCAGTGATGGTCGCGCCTTTGTCTTGTTCACCAGTCGCTACGCTATGACTACTGTCGCTAACATGCTTGGTGAGCGCCTTGCGTTTCCTTCCAAGAAACAAGGAGACATGCCCCGAAAGAAGCTGATTGAGTGGTTCGTCGCCACACCAAATGCGGTGCTATTTGGGACATCTAGTTTCTGGGAAGGTGTTTCCATCGACGGAGACAAATTGAGTTGCGTGATTATCGATCGCATTCCCTTTCAGGTTCCCGATGACCCTGTTCATGAGGCACGTTGCGATGTGCTCAAGTCAAATCCTGAATCCAGTTGGTTCAACGATTTGTCGCTTCCGCATGCAACCATGCGCCTCAAGCAAGGTGTGGGACGTTTGATTCGTACACACAAAGACACAGGCATCGTGGCAATCTTAGACCCACGTCTGACGTCGAAGCGATACGGCAGACAAATATTGGAATGTTTGCCACCAATGACAATCATTCGCAGCTTGCAAGGCATGACTACGTTCGAAGAAAAGCTTCGTCAGCTCGATTCGCCAGATCCGCTTTTCGATTCGTCGACAGGGAAATCTCTTCTCACTAAACAAAGTGATATGGAGCAGTGGTCAACAAGATAACGAACGATGGGATCTTTCTTCATCAAGAAGATAGGTCGCTTGGCAATGTTGGTCGTGCCAAGATAAAGTAGGTCAGCTTGAAGCTCCTCGGCTCCACGCACGATTCCTTTCGCCACTTCGCCTACTTTGACTAGTCCTGATGCTTTCACGCCTTGTTCTTTCAGGCGGGCGACAACTTCGTCAATCTGTCGTTGTGCGGTGTCTACCGGTCGCTCGGTTGAAATTAGTTGTGCGACGACGCCCACTTTCTCTGGGTCGGGAATGATGCGAAGCAAGACCAGCTCAGCATCGATCGCCTTCGCATGCTTAGCCGCGAGGTCAACAGTGTTGGCACTACGTTTGGGGCTGCTAAATGCGACTACGATTTTCATAACTCTTCCTTGGTGATCTCTATTGTATTAGGGATGCCATATAATTCGCAAAATCGAATAGCAGATTGCAGACAACCCTGCGGCAACTGGGATGGTTAGGACCCAGGCACTGAGCAGGAGTTTCATCGTTTTGGGATTTAATTTTTCTCTGCCGTGCGCAGGAATTGTTCCGCCCGCGACAGCAGAACTCAAGGTGTGCGTTGTACTGATCGGAGCCCCTATGTGTGATGCGCACAAGATGATCAACGCGGTGCTCATTGATGCACCGAAGCCTTGCGAGTGAGTCAATCGCTCTCTGCTTATTTTTGTTCCGACCGTGCGAATCACTCGCCAGCCGCCAATGATTGTGCCCAGCGCCATCGCCGTTGCTGCAGCCATGATTACCCATAGTGGCACCACATTGGTTGTGTAGCCACTAAAGTGAGTGCCGAGAATGAGAGTGATGATTCCCATTGTTTTTTGTCCATCGTTGCTGCCGTGGCTGAAGCTCACGGACGCGCTGGCGATGATGTGCAGGAATCGCATCATCTTTGAATGCTGATGTTTCGCGCCTGGTGGATTGTCCTTTTCGTGCGAGAATTTCAAGGTCGCCCAAGTGAGGAACCAGCCGGCAAAAAATCCAATCAAAGGCGACAAGAACAACGCAGCCACTACTTTATAAAGTTCTGACCAGTCGACGCCTGTGAATCCCGCGGCCGTCAAGCCTGCGCCGAACAAGCTAGCGATCAAGCAGTGCGATGAACTAACAGGAATTCCATACCACCATGTGATCAAGTTCCAGATCACGGCCGCAAGCAGAACTGCCACCACGATCGGCAGCGTGACAATTGCGGCAGGAATGATTTTGGTAATTACTGTGGCAACGGCCGTACCGACGAGCAGCGCACCGAGGAAATTCAAGATGCCGCTCATGACGATGGCTACGCCCGGTTTGAGCGCTTTCGTATATATAACCGTAGCTACTGCATTGGCAGTGTCGTGAAAGCCATTAACGAAGTCAAAGCCTAGCGCTAAAACAATTGCAAACACTGCAACTATTGTTTCGACACCCATTTAGAATTTTCGCCTCTTGGAAAAGGACTTGATCAGTATGCTTGGCTATCTCGCCTGATCATGTAAATAGCAGAGAAGCGGTTAAGGTGGCTTTAAGAGCGCCCCAGAATTCAGCTAGAGATCGCCACCATACGCGGGGCGCCGCACAGCTACTGCCGTCAGTCGTCAATAAGATTTATGTATCAAACAGCTCGCAGCGCTTCTACAGCTTCGAGATAGCCAGGATCGAGATAGACCCAAAGTTCACCCGGGCGCCATTGAAGAGGCTGTCGCAATAGATACTTGTAAACCAAAAGTTGTCGTATGATTCTACGTGCCGACGGATTTTCTTCTCCGCGACGATCGTTGGCTAAGCGAGTGCGCAATTGTATTGCTTCGCGTTTTGTCCAACAA
>JBBQFO010000179.1:0-9781 GCA_038322035.1 Candidatus Obscuribacterales bacterium | reverse complement strand
GTGGTGGGGGGGGCGGAGGTGGGGGCGGTGGGGGCGGTGGGGGAGGTGCAGGGGGCGGAGGAGGTGGGGGGGGCGGAGGTGGGGGTGGGGGCGGAGGTGGTGGCGGAGGTGGAGGTGGCGGAGGTGCAGGTGGCGGAGGAGGTGGAGGTGGCGGAGGTGGTGGTGGAGGAGGTGGTGGCGGAGGAGGTGGTGGAGGTGGTGGCGGAGGTGGTGGTGGTGGCGGAGGCGGAGGTGGCGGAGGAGGTGGCGGAGGTGGTGGAGGTGGTGGTGGCGGAGGAGGTGGCGGAGGTGGTGGAGGTGGTGGTGGCGGTGGCGGAGGCGGAGGCGGTGCCGTGGTCGACGTGAGGTTAGCCACCAGCGTTTGCATCTGTGGAGTGTCGCCTTGACCTGCTTGTGGTTCGATCAAAAAGATGTAATTTGATGGATACCATGCGCCGGCTGTCCAATAGGCGTAGCCAGTCCATTGATCGGGATTGGCATGCATGTATTGCAACATGGCCGCTAAACTAGCATTTGCTCCTGTTGCCGATGTGACACCAATTTCGCTCAAGAATGCAGTTTTGCCGTTTGTTTTGAGCCAATCCGTGAAACTGCTTAGAGTGGCTACAGCATCTGTCGGGCTCAGGAAGTCAGTGTGTGTCCCAGAACCGTCATAGTCCAAATATTGGTGCACGTCGTAAGACCAATTATTCATCGGATCTGTGATCTTGATCATGTCCGCCGCATTGAGCGCGAGGAAATTGACCGGATGCATCCAATAAGTAGATGGCACCAAGATCAAATTTGTCGCGCCCGTTGCACGAATCGAATCGATAGCGGCTTGAGAAGAAGCGAGCCAGGTGGCAGAAGTCATACTACTGCCGACCGGCTCGTTCATCAATCCGAAAATCACCTTCGGATTGCTTGCGTAGTGCGCAGCCATTTTTGCCCAAAAATCAGCAAACATTGTGTTTGGCTGGCCTCCCGGCACACCAACTGTGGTGCCAAAGTAAGCACCATAGTTATGTGGATCGATAATCGTCGAAAGTCCCTTCGAGGTTGCATATGCAACTACCGAATCGAGTCTCGCCAATTCCGCCGGTGTGATTGCCCCATTGACAGTGGGTTGCATGCGCTCCCAGGAGAATGGTACGCGGACTACAGTCAGACCTTTTGATGCGAAATAGTCTATCTCCGAATTGGATGGATAGACGTAATTTGTGTTGTAAACGCCTGGTACTGTCGTAAGATTGAATTCGCCACCAGAGATGTTGACACCCTGAAGGTTCATGCCTCCGCCACCGGCGAAGGCTGGTAACATTAGTCCAAATGACGCTGCCATTAGCATTCCTGCGCATGACAGTGATGTCAGACACAAGTTTTGTCGCAACGACGGCATCGCTTTTTTGCGATCGAAACGTTTTCGAATTGACATGCTTTTACTCCTGAATGAGTATGTTGCGATCAATGTGAGTCGCAACAAGTCGATCGAATTGGCCAAGCAATTCAAAGGACGTGGAATTCATTTCCAGGAGTTATGTATTCCTTACGCCCGAAAAAATTCGATCCATAACACTTTTGAGGGAATTCGATGCGATCTTGCAACGATTAGCTAGTGCGCATTCTCTGGCTTTCTTGTTGTGAAACCCATAGGGAAATATGGGGTGTCCTAATGAATTTTTCCAATAACGTAATTTCCCCAATGTCTAGCTGTGGTGATTTGCATAATATGTATTCACTGCTGGCACGTAGTTACTTTGGAAGGAGCCACCCATGGCGGCCGACCGGACACACGAATTACCTCAAACTGCTGGAAGTGCTGCGCCACTTCAGTGGATAAATGATGCTGCGGCCGATACATGGAGCAGCGCTACCAAATTCGTAAGCGATCACCCAGTCATCGCGACAACAGCTGCCGTCGTTGGCACGGCTGCCGCTTTTGCGGCATTCAAAGGTCGAGCGGGAGCAGTCATAGAGTCCGTCACGACGGGTTCCAAGCCAGCAATTGAGATTGCGGGACTCGAGTCCCAAGTCGGCAAAGGACTTATTCAGACCGAGTCGGCACTGGCGAAAAATGTTGGCGGAGAGCTTGCACCAGTCTGGATAAATGGAACTGAAAAGGTTACTCCAGCCGGAATTCATTTAATTACTACCGATTTAAGTGGTCTTGGTGCTGGTGGTCAACTTGTCGATGCATTCCCTCAAGTTCCCAAATTAGTGGTTTCGGACCCACTTTTCAGAGCTGGCGGCCTAGTCACCAACTTCGACGGCAACCTTGGGGCGCTTTACGAATCAGCCTCGAACAGCGTTGTTCGACTGCAAGTAACCAGGGCTGAAGGCGCGGTTAAATTAGCAAAAACTGGATCGGGCTACTTCAATCCGCAAGGTGAAATTGTCACCGCACATCACGTAATTAGTGGTGGTGAAGAGATCAATGTTTTTGGAAACGCTTTCGGAAAGCCACTTCGCGCTATCGTTAAATCAACAGATCCTGCAAACGATTTGGCAGTTTTGAAATTGGTCGATCCACCCGCAGATATTTTGAGAAGTATCCGACCATTCGGTTATCGACCACCCGGTGAATTGTTAAAGCCTGCTGAACAGGTCGTGGGCTTCGGTTACCCCGATGGCGTACACACGCTCACAGCCATGCCAGGCAACTTTTCTAACTGGAAAAACATCCAACTCGGCGTCACTCCAAACATGACCGGAGACGCTATTCGTTCCTTCATGGAGGCAGCTCCTGGAGCCTCAGGCGGCGCTATGGTTGATTCTCAAGGCAGAATATTCGGCACCATCGTGCAGATGCAACCTAACAACCACGCAGCATGGTCCGTTCCTTTTTCCGCGATGCGGGGCTTCTAAAATTAGTTAGTAGCATTGCAACTCGAGCCAGACATCGCTAAAGTCTAGTCTTTTGAACGCGTGTTCATCGATGCAGAAATACAAGGTTCCGCTGTCGCCCCACATAAAGTTCAGTTGCTCGTCGGAATCGAGTTGTAGCAGCAATCTCCATCGTCGCGAATCGGCGGATAGTTTCTGTGCCTTGTTTGTGTCGCCTCGGACCAACTTGTAGTCGATTTGACTGGTGACAATTTCAATCGATTCTCGAAAATCGCTTTGAATGTGGTGCGGATACCCCAGGAATCGATGATAAGGTGGCTCTTCGTAGCAGTTTTCACTGAACCTCTGGTATTCGTCTCGCGCTGGTTCATTGAGCGTGAAGAATTCATCGGAAGCAGTATCCGGATAGGACGGCTCCTCAATCCACTCGATCGAAAATTGTTCTTCGTTCGCGCCGTTTTCGTCGGGATAAATTTCTAATTCTGTTTTCTTCGGAAAGTAGTAAACCCTCCATCCATCTTTGTCTGTTAAAGACGATCCCCATGGCTGCTCTTCAAGGTCGTAAAAGAAGGACAGCATTCCGTTTTGCGGCAAATCTTCTTGCAAGCTTTCGAAAGCCGCAATTTCCTCAAAATCGATTTGCGCCAAAAAGTTAAGACGGGTTCCATCGGCACGCACGGGCCATTCAAAGTCTGCTGGAACTAGAGGATCACCTTTCATTCTGGATTTGGAGCCATTTTTAAATACAGGACTCAATCTCAGTGATGTTTTTTTGAAATCTTGCGCGAAGGCTTTTGCAGCCGAACCTTTGATCGCACTTTCCTTTATTTCAATTATTTCTTCCCTAAACTTTTGTAGTTCGTGGTCTCTTTCAGATGCGATAGAGTGGCAACTTTCCAAAAATTTTGCCAGTTCTGCTTTTGTTTCGCTGTCCGATTCACCACAGGCGGTGATTCCATATTCCGCTTCGCTAATTGCCAACTTGATATCATTTTTTTTCATTTGAGCTTTAGCCTTGAGCAAATAGGCCTCAGGTTTTCTCGAATAGCTAAGACACATAGATAAATTTTTGAGCGCAGCGTCGTAGTCGCCGGATTCAAGTGCCTTTTTGCCGGCCGTAAACAGTCTTTCGGCTTCTTTTTCGGTGGTCATAATGCTGCAGCCTCATTTGAATCGCACAATTATACATTAGAGAGTCGCCCGGGCTCCTGGACCCAGACGACTCTACTCGTATCAGCCTTGCGGCCGAATTCTTAATTGATTAATTGATGCTTGGTGGTGTTAGCTTGGTTCATCTTCGCGCGCGCACGCTTGATGTTGGCGATGGTTTGAATCGCTCGAGCTGCAACGAAAACGTTCGTGTCGTTGCTCAGTTGGAGGAGCAAACACATGGGCAAAGTAGGGTCTTCGGCCATTGCGTAGCGAACATCGCCGGATTCATCGTGAACGAGCCATTTGAGTAAATCCATCGAGACGTTCGGATTGGTGGCAACACTTGCACGTACTTCCGGGTTGTTGTCCCAAGTCAGCGAAGACAAAAGTGTCAGAGGGCTGCGCGGATTTTCAGCAACTCTGCTGCGGATATCAGGTGTTTCGTGTTCAGCCAAAGCTGTCAGTTGCACTGTCACTGTTTGTGGGTTACTTGCTTTTATATGAGTCTCGTCAATCATTTGTTTTGTCCTCCGACACGAGCGGCTTCGCCCGCCTCTTGCGAGGCGCACCATATCTGGTTGCAGCGAAATTTATTGAATTTGATTGGTGGGAGTAACAGACATCGATAGTTTTTCAAGAGTTCGTTGAGATTGTCGATCTACGTTCCGTTTCTCTTGTTCAATGTCTCTCCCGCCCCAACAATTCCATTCTAGATCTCCGGTAAGCGAGCGTCCAATATGAGGCTGACTATAGGAACCATTACAAATCCTAATCGATGAGCTTTTGTCACCTAGGAAACCGGCTCCAGCAATGGACATCGGTGATTTGGAACTTTCCATTAACGAGTGCCGTCGAGTAGCCAAGTTCAACAATGTATTCATAATCAGAGGGGAATTGGACAATGGGTAAAGCAGCAATCTTGTGGTTTATGGGCGTACCAACAGGCGTTATCGCCGTGCTCTGGTTGTTCGGATTCATTCACTAAGAATCTGTGTCCATTGACCAATTATCGAAGCACCGCCCGCGACAGCATTGTCCGGTGGTGCTTTTAAACATCTAAGTACCGAATACCACCTTCGAAGTATCACTTCCGACGCGAAAAATTCCCCAAAAAGAGAGCCGACCGGGCTCCTGGACCCGGCCGACTCTAACCTGTAGGTGCGCGTGGCAGCAGCTTGTCACGCGCATCTGAGCCTGTAACATCTGGTCATGCCAGCGAACCGAATTTTATTGATGGCAAGCTGATACAGCTCTATGCGGCGATTTGAACGCAAGCTGTCGTGAGCGACAACTCCTTTTTCAATCTCCAAAGAGTCAATCTGGCTCGTTCAGCCACAAAGGTGTTTGCATCGAAACTCAATTTGCGCAGTAGTGCCGCGGGTAGTGCAGGATCTTCTGCTAGTGCAAAGCGCACATCTACACTTTCATCGTTCGATAGCCAGTTGAGCATTGCCATCGTGACGTTTGGATTGCTTGCAACACTTGACCTGACTTCCGGTTCTCGGTCCCAAAGAAATGCGGCTAACAATGAGACCGGAATGCTTGGGTTTTCAGCGACTCGGCTGCGAATCGACGGAAAGACACTGTAAGCCAGCAAGTTTAAATGAGATGGAGCTGTATCTGGGTTCGAGGCGTAGAGTTTATCTCTGTTAAACATGGTCTATAAGTCCTCCGACATTCGCGTTACTAAGCTCGCCCCTCGAAAAGAGGCGCACCATAGGCGGTGTTCTAGTTTTAGTGTTATGGGAGAGACAGGGATGTCGAACTACTGATTGGGATTTGTTAATCCGTTTTTCGTTTCGGCTGCCTTGCTCGTCTCTCGGTTTCCATACTCTTATGATAGACCTCGTGCCCCGAAACGTCCAATACGTCGTTCTTATGGAACTCATAGGAAATCCTAATGGATGAGTGGACGAACTATTTCTAAGCACGAAGAGCGGCAAGGGTGACATAATTCGGATTTGCAGGAAGATTCCAGACGGAGATGCCGTGAGATATATAGTAGCTATTTGGTTCTTATCCATTCTTCTGTTCGTCGGCGCCCTGGCGCCTAACGCCTTAGCGGAGAGTGCTGCAGTGCGTGGCACGCGCGTCCAACTGGACTGCCCGGACGGCTTCAAGCCAGCCGTTAATTTCTTCGGATTCGAGAATAATTCGCTGTCCTCCTCCGTAATGGTCACCGAAATGCCAATTCCTTTCGACGCCGCAACTAGCGGGTTCACGAAGGAAGGTCTGGTTACAAAGGGGATGAAACTTATCTCCAAAGACCCAGCCGAGACTGGCGTATACAAAGGTTTCATAATCGAGGCCCGCCAATCAGCTTATGGAACTGACTTCGACAAATGGATAAACGTGTTCGGCGACGGTTCAATGACTGTTCTAGTCACCGCGACATTTCCAGTTTCTCAGAGCGAAGCTCTATCTAAGCGAATGAAAGAAGCGGTTCTATCAGTACGTTTCGATGCAACAGCAAAAACTATCGAGCCAATGGCTGATTTGCCGTTCACCGTATCCGGTACTACGTCGATGAAGATTGCCGGGCGCGTGCAAAATGCATTGCTCTTGACACCATCCGGCAAGATGACACCACCAAATGAATCAGACAACAAATCAATCTTTGTTGTGGGTCAGGCTCTGGCGGATATGGAGGTCGGCGACAAAAGCAGTTTCGCTCGCGCCAGACTAGAGAAAACAGACAATTTGACGGATATCCAAATTCTCGGTGAAAAGGATACAACTGTTGCCGGAATGCCTGCGCGCGAAATAAGTGCCACCGCAAAAGGCAAATCAGGCGAATCAGTGTTCATCTTGCAAACAATTGCTTACGGGCGAGGCAGCTACTTCATCATGCAAGGTATGACTGAGATGGCGACGAGGACCAGAATGGAATACGAATTTCGTTCGATCATCAATTCCTTGAAACTGAAAACCGAAGCGACTTAGGAGTCAGGTATGGAGCTTCGCCATTTAGGGTACTTTGTACGCGCTGCTGAACTTTTGCATTTCACGCGCGCGGCCGAATCTCTCTATATTTCGCAACCGACTCTTTCTGTGCACATCCAACAACTCGAGGAAGAGTTCGGCTCCCCACTTTTCGCTCGTATCGGACGCAATGTTCGTCTGACCGAAGCCGGTCAGATTTTGCTCGATCGATCGCGCAATGTCATTCGCGAGCTGGAATTGGCGCAGCAGGAAATCACCAGCTTGCAAGGCTTGATGAGAGGCACATTGCGAATTGGTGCGCTACTAGCATTCAGTTTAGAAATGGTGCCTATTTGGCTTGGTGTGTTTACAAAGAAGTACCCCGAAGTTCAAGTGATCGTAAGCACGGGAACGCATCACGACCTTGAGCGCGGAATTTTGGATGGCAACTTCGAGTTAGCCTTTTCGTTTTTGCCACTCGAGGCAGACGAAATGGAACACAAAAGATTGTTTGAAGAAGAAGTGGTGATGGTCGTTTCTAACGATCATGTCTACAGCAAGCACGAGCGAATCACAATCAGGGATCTCGAACACATTCCGCTTGTTCTGCCTAGCCGACAGACTAACACGCGCAGAAAACTCGACGAATTTTTGGTTCAATTCGATGTGCATCCTAAGATTGTCGCCGAGATAGATGACTTGCATGCGCTGCTCACCATGGTGAAGATCGGTGGCGTTGCTACTGTGCTTACTCGAATGGCTCTTGCGGGAACGCAGGAGCTGATTGCGATTCCCTTCGGCAAGGCGGCCGAGAAACTGGTGGCTGTGGCGCTCTGGGATCGCCGCGCCCAAACCACGCCAGCGGGTCTAGCGTTTTTAGAAGTTGTAAAAACATATTGTGGGTCAGAAACTTAATTCGAAGACCCTGCGGGCAGTTTGCTACACAGTTTGAAAGAGCACGTGCGAGGGTGATCACATCGAAATCGATATAAACCAACCCCTGGTCGGCCTTACATTGTTTTTCTCAATGGTGATGTTGGTCATCTTGGCGAAAAAAACGCAACTTCTTTATGGTCCTCGGTCCAAGCCCGGAAAAGTATCGGCTAAGAATATCGGCGAGCTGGAAGTGCGAATTAAGTTGAATAGTGGTGCGGCCGTGCTCGACGACATGGTCAGTTTGATTCAACTATATAGGAAGGCAAATCGGTTTGAAGATGCAGAACGTTACTGTAAGCAAGCCGTGCAAATTGCGGAAGCCGAAGGCGGTAGCGCTAGCAAGACTTTGGTGCCTGTACTAAATGAATACGCACACGTTCTCACAGGCATGCGACGTAAGGTCGAAGCCGATAAAATGAAAGAGCGAGCCAAAAAGATCAGCAACAGCTAGGCGGATTTTTCCATATCTTCGAGCACCCCTGGATAGATCTCGAAGGCTGGTTTAAGCACCGGCAGAAGTGCCAGAGCTTTATTGACCTGCCCTTTCGATTGCATTTTTCCAGTCAGCAAAGCGAGGGCCGGATTTTCCTTTCCGAGCCAGAAGTGGTGCGCAACGTCGGCTTTCATGAACATCTCAACGTCAGGTTTGAGTTCGTTATGACCGATGCTTACCCTTATCTCTTTGCCGTCACTGCCATCGACTGTTACCCATCCATCTGGATCTTTGTATTGGAAACGGACTATCAGTCTTGATTGCAGCAATCGGTTCGACATGTTTTTGTCAGCTTTGATTCGAGTCCAAAGTTCTTGCATGACGTCGTATAGGTGTTGTGTGTTAGTAAATCTGGACATTCGCAAGCCCCCCTAGTATCTACACTATCACAACAATGCAATATGAGTAATGGCGAAAACCCTGACCTGATAGCCATTGCGGCCTTGAGTCGCTGTCATATCGATTCTTTTAACTGGTCCCAGATCAATTTTAGGAATCTGTTTGGGAAAAGACGTGAAGTCAATGATGTTTGTTGCATCAGACATTGTCTGGAGGTGCTCAGAAGCCTTAGTGTTTAGTTGACTACAGTCCAAGGCTGTGTTCAGGTGCCCGAACGCTATGCTGAGCAAGCTCTTCGGGTGTTTACATGTTTCCGGTCAAGACATGAAATTAATAATGCCACCATTGGGAGGTGGGGTTAGTGATACCGTTTGGGTTCCTGCTCGCTTGAGGAACTTGTCTTAGCGTTAGTTATCTCGTTTAGCAATAGGCGTATCATCGGATGGTTTGGATTGAGCCGTTTAGCCCGTTCAATTGCGGCTTGAGCCTCGTCGTACCGTTTAAGTTTTAAGAGAGCTTGGGCTTGTCCAAGTGCAAAGGTTGGATCGCTTGCACTCAAATTCTCCCCAGCAACGAATTGATTGAGCGCCTTGTCCGGATTTATCTCCAGATAGTGAAGCCCCATGCCAAACCGTGCAGCCGCGAAATTCGGATATTTGCTGACGATTTCCTCGTAGAGCGCCTCCACCTTTTGCGCAGGGGTGTCGCCAGAGAGACGAGCGATGTCGCAGCGCATTAGTTCGGCTTCCTGCCAATCTTTTCTGCCGCTGGTCGACAGTGCGCGGTTTACCAGCTGCTCTGCTTCTCTGACAAGCTCAATGGCAGAGGAGCTGAGTCTATATTTGTGTAGGATAAGCTCGGCTTTGCAGAGCAGACCAGACGGATCGCCCGGGCGCTGATCGAGATGAGCGTCAATGATTGCCTCGCAAATTCCTGACTTGTCTCCGGTGAGCAATCCGCTGATCACTGTCAACAGATTCGGCTCGCCGCCGAACTGCTGCAAGGCTAACCTCGCGGCAGCTGCAGCGTCCTCAAAGTTTCCGGCAGCAGTGTAACCGTTGATCGACCGGATGAAATATTCTGCGTCGACTTTGTCTTCGTCGCGGATGTCTTCTT
>JBBQFO010000178.1:0-9845 GCA_038322035.1 Candidatus Obscuribacterales bacterium | reverse complement strand
ATCGGCTGCGTACAAAAAAAGGGGCGCCTATGCCGCCCCTTTTTATTTCAAGATAGTCTGCTTTCGAGATTTACTTCAGTCGAAAGCTGCTTACTGAGCCTTGGTCGGAGATGTCTTGTTCAACTCTGCCAATGCATCTTGAGCAATCTTTGACTTAGGATTTATTTCCAAAGCCTTTTGATACTGAGTTTTTGCATCTGCAGTTTGTCCTTGTTTAGCCAGGAACTCCGCATATTTGACACGGGCTGTTACGTCACGTGGTGTGATTTGCAAAGTCTCTTCAAAGGCTACTTTCGCGCCTTTCGCATCATTGTTCATTGACAAAGCTTCAGCTAAGCGTCGATGTGCCGGACCGAATTTTGGATCCAACTTAATTGCCTTGCGTTGAGTGTCGATAGCACCAGGTAGATCGCCCTGCTTCTGTAACATCCAACCCAAGCCGCTCAATGCGTTTGGATGTTTTGGAGAGAGCTTCAAGGCGCTCTTGAACGCAACTACTGCGTTTTCTGTATCGCCAGAATCAGCATAGATGTTGCCGAGGTTGATGTACGACTCAGGCACATCTTTATTGATCTCGATTGCTTCTTTCTCTTCTTTGATTGCATTGGCAAAATCATTCTTTTGGGCCAGCAACACACCAAGATTCAAGTGTGGTGTCGGATCTTTAGGGTTCAGCTCAGCAGCCTTCTTGTAAGCAACTATCGCTTCGTCTACTTGTCCAACGTGAGTGAGCGCAAAACCAAGATCCAAATGAGCTCTGAAGCTGGTCGGCTTCAAAGTTGTCGCTTCACGAAACTCTTTCAAAGCCAGATCGATCTTATTCTGATTGGCGTAAATTTGACCGAGCACCACATGCGGTAAGAAATACTTCGGATCGAGCTTGATCGCTTGTTGTTCTTCCAGTACAGCGGTGTCATAGTCTTCGTTCGCAGCCAGGGCAGCACCCAATCTTTGATGTGCTTTTGCATTGCTTGGCTCGACTCGAATCGCTTCTCTAAATTCTGCAATCGCTTCTTTTACTTTGCCGAGACCATAAAGTGCTTCCGCTTTCTTCATCTGTGTACTTTCAGATGCAGTATCTTCAGCGGTTGAAGCCAAAGGAGCACCAAAAGCCGTTGCAGCGAACAACACTCCAAGCAAACTATTGACTGCAAATTTGTTTTTGTCCTTACTCAATTGAAAACGCCTCCATAGCATTCGTGTTTGAAATTTGTGTTCGAACGTACAAACTAGTAGGCAGCTTGAACGGCCGGTGAACCTTTGACGATCGAAACTCCCGCGGAAGTTCCCAAACGTGTAGCACCGGCATCAATCAACGCCTTTGCCTTCTCCACGTCTCGAATACCAGCGCTGGCTTTAATGCCGAGCTTGGCTGAACCAAGCGTATCTTTGATCAATCGAATATCTTCAACAGTTGCGCCTTTTCCATCTTTGACGAAACCGGTAGATGTCTTCACCATTGCCGCACCACCAGCGATGCAGGCTTTAGTAGCGGCCACCTTTTCTTCGTCGGTGAGCAAGTCACATTCGATGATAACCTTGACTGGATGCTCTTTTGCGACTTTGACGATTGCTTTGATTTCCTCAGCGATAAAATCGACATCACCATCTTTCAAAGCTCCGATGTTGATCACCATGTCGATTTCCTCGGCGCCTTCAGAAATCGCTTTCTGAGTCTCGGCAATCTTGACGTCAGTAAGATTAGCTCCCAGAGGAAACCCCACCACAGTTGCAACGGCAACGTTGCTTGAAGACAACTCCTTAACAGCCTGACGCACATGCACCGGATTGACGCAAACTGCGTAAAAATTGTTTTCCTTGGCTTCCTCACACAGCTTGGTGATCTCTGCCTTGCGAGCATTTGGATTCAACAAGGTGTGGTCGATGTATTTGGCAAATTCTGAACTCACAAACAATTCTCCCCAAGAAGCAAGTGTGCATTATAGCCGCTTGACGGGATTCGTGTTGTGTTCAGGATGAAAAACCGACAGTACGACGGCGGCTCGACGTCTCCCAGAAGGCGATGTTTCGATGATACTCCTGCAACGCCTGAACGCTCAGCGGTCCCTGTTGCAGAGCTGCAATCCCTGCGGCAGTGGCACGTGCGCCAGCCAAAGTGGTGACCACAGGAATGTTGTAATCGACAGCGGCGCGGCGTATCAGCTGGTCGTCTTCCCTGGCTGTTCTGCCAGAAGGAATGTTAATCACTAATTGAATTTCACCATTCTTAATCCGGTCAACGAGGTTGGGGCGTCCTTCTGAGACCTTATTCACAGTCGTGACAGGAATGCCGCCTGTTTTGATAGCAGACGATGTTCCCCGTGTAGCCACGATTTCCAATCCTAGTTGATAGAGGCTCTGTGCCACTTGAACCACGTCATTTTTATGAATGTCGGAGACGCTTATAAAGCATTTGCCCTTGGTCGGCAGCACGTGCCCGGCAGCGATTTGAGCTTTTGCAAAGGCCAATCCAAACTGCGTCGCTACGCCCATGACTTCGCCTGTAGAGCGCATTTCTGGACCCAACGATATTTGCGAACCGGGGAAGCGCTTAAACGGAATTACTACTGATTTGACTGAAACGTGCGGAGGCAAGAGCCTTGGAGCGATGCCCAGCTCAGACAAAGTCTTGCCGGTCATCACTGCAGCGGCCAACTTCGCCCACGGCACTCCGGTCGCCTTGGAGACGAATGGCACTGTGCGACTGGCTCGTGGATTGACTTCCAGAATGTAGAGGTCTTCGCCTTGCAACGCGAATTGAATATTCATCAAACCGATTACTTTCAATTCACGAGCGAGATCGTTTGTTGCGCGACGAATCTCTTCAATTATTTTGAGCGGAATAGTCTGTGTCGGCAGCACGCAGGTGCTATCACCCGAGTGAATGCCGGCTTCTTCGACGTGCTCCATGATACCGGCGATGATGCAAGCTCTGCCATCAGAGATAGCATCGACGTCGATTTCAATTGCGTTTTCGAGGAACTGATCGATCAAAACAGAGAGATTCGGATTGCTGCCATAACCAGTCTTTAGCCAGCGTTCAAGCTCTTCCTGGTTGTAGATAATTTCCATGGCTCGACCACCGAGCACATAACTTGGACGGACAAGTACCGGATATCCGATTTTGGTGGCAATAGCGATTGCTTCTTGTGGATTGGATGCAACAGAGCCAGGAGGCTGACGGAGAGCCAATTTATCGATCAGTACGCCGAAACGTGCTCGGTCTTCAGCGATGTCGATTGACTCAGGTGAAGTTCCCAGAATTTTGAAGCCGCGTGCTTCCAACCCTTTAGCCAACTTCAAAGGTGTCTGACCACCCATCTGAACGATGATGCCTTCAGGCTTTTCGACAAGTGCGATATTGGTGACGTCTTCCAAAGTCAGTGGTTCGAAGTAGAGACGATCCGAAACGTCGTAGTCCGTGGACACAGTTTCAGGATTCGAATTCACCATTACAGCTTCGTATCCCAGTTCACGCAAGGCGATGCTACTGTGCACGCAACAGTAGTCAAACTCGATGCCTTGTCCGATTCGATTCGGACCACCGCCCAAAATCATGATCCGCGGTTTCGTCGACGGTGGAACTTCTGTTTCTTCGTCGTAGGTCGAATAAAGATAAGGTGTACTGGCTTCGAACTCAGCCGCGCAAGTGTCAATCATCTTATAGACTGGCGCAATACCTAGCTTTTGACGATACTCAAACATCGCAGTCTCATCGACACCAGGGATAAGATTGGCCAATTGTATGTCCGAGAATCCCATGCGTTTCAAGTGCAACATGTAGTCTTTATCGAGGTCGGACAAAGTCTTTACTTTCTCTGAGAACGCTTTGGTTTCCTGATATATCTCGAGCAAGTTATCCAGGAACCATGGATCGATTTTGGACAGTTCAGCGACTTCTTCAATCGAAATTCCAGCTTCCAGAGCACCAAAAATATCCGTAATCCGATGTTGGGTAGGCACGGAGAGACGGCGTCTCCACTCCCAGAAATCGACCTTGGCACGAGAAGGAACCGGCACGAAACCAGCTAAGCCGAGCTCTAGTCCTCTTAACGCCTTTTGCACAGACTCCTGGAATGTTCTGCCAACCGCCATAACTTCGCCAACAGCCTTCATCTGCGTCGTCAAAGTGGTATCAGCACCGCGAAACTTTTCGAAGTTGAAGCGAGGAATTTTGGTGATCACATAATCCATCGTCGGCTCAAACGACGCAGGAGTTGTCTTAGTGATGTCGTTGGCGATTTCGTCGAGAGTAAGTCCAATAGCCAATTTTGCAGCTATCTTGGCGATCGGATATCCGGTCGCTTTACTGGCCAGAGCCGATGACCTGGAGACGCGAGGATTCATTTCAATAATGATGATCCGTCCCGTTTCCGGATGAATACCAAACTGAATATTCGAACCGCCGGTCTCAACGCCGATTGCTCTGATGATCTTCACAGAGGCGTCGCGCAACGCCTGGTACTCGCTGTCAGACAACGTCTGCACAGGCGCAACAGTGATTGAGTCTCCGGTGTGAACGCCCATGGGGTCGAAATTTTCGATACCGCAAATAATCACGACGTTATCAGCGCAGTCACGCATTACTTCAAGCTCGAGTTCTTTCCAACCGAGCACACTCTCTTCCAACAAAATCTCGCTGACTGGGCTAGCGCAGAGCCCTTGCCAGGCTATGTCTTCCAACTCTTCATGATTGTAGGCGATGCCACCACCGGCGCCACCAAGGGTAAAAGCTGGACGGATGATGATTGGAAATCCAAGCACCGCGGCGATATCTTTGACTTCGGACATTTTGTGAGCGATTCCCGATTCCGGCACATCCAGTCCGATTTCGAGCATCTTTTGTTTAAAGAGTGAACGGTCTTCCGCCAACTCAATCGCTTCGATTTTGGCGCCGATCAGCTCCACTTTAAATTCATCAAGCACGCCGCTCTTGGCTAATTCTACAGCCACATTCAAAGCCGTTTGACCGCCCATTGTAGGCAGCAGCGCTTGTGGGCGCTCCTTAATGATTACTTCTCTGGCTACCTCGGCGGTGACCGGTTCTATATATGTTCGGTCTGCGACTTCGGGGTCAGTCATGATTGTGGCGGGGTTGGAGTTGATTAGAACGACTTCGTAGCCCTCGTCCCTGAGTGCTTTACAGGCTTGACTGCCGGAATAATCGAATTCGCAAGCCTGGCCGATAGTAATTGGTCCCGCGCCCAGCACGAGAATCTTTTGAATGTCGGTGCGTTTAGCCACTTTCCTTCTTCTTATATATATGAATTGTTTCCCGACTGATTATAAGCGCTTCGCTGTCTCCGATTCTCGTCCTGGAAGCGCATTGCCGTATTGCTTTACACAATCAGGTCTGCAACCGCTAAAAATCACCCTCTCTTCCGGCTTGTCTTTTAACTGAGAGATAACCTTAAACTTCGTCAGATAACGTTTCAAAGGGGCCGCTTGGTTGGCATGAAGTTTGTGGAGGATCTGGGAACTTTCCTCCTTATAGAAGCAATGCCGATACGCCAACAGTGGTGTTTTGGAGGGAATCATGCGCCGACTTTCTGAATTCGCACTAGCGATGGTCTTTTGCATCTCGATTTTTGGAACGCAAGCTAAGGCCGAAGTAGTCCGAGAAGATAGCGCCGAGTCGCTACTGAATCGAAAAACACCTGTGTATGTCTGGCAAGATAAGACACAGAAGCCCCGTGCTGTCGCCATTGCGATACACGGTCTGGTTATGCACGGCGGCGTATATAACGTGCTGGCAAACAAGTTGGCTTCTGAAGGAATGATCGTCATGGCGCCAGATTTGCGCGGCTTTGGACGATGGAAAGAAAACCACAGCAAAGAAGCTCAACTCGATTACAACAAGAGCTACGAAGATATAAACGAACTGGTTAGGGCTGCTAGCGAGCGTTATCCAGACTTACCTCTGTATTGCATCGGTGAAAGTATGGGCGCTGGTCTGGCCATGCACGTTGCCATAACCAATCCGAAACTCGTTGATGGACTGGTTCTATCGAGTCCAGCTCTGAAGCCTCGCATCTACGTTGGACCATTGCTCTCTGAGACACCTTCTGTCTTGATCAAAGTGCACAAGAAACTAAATCTGGAGCCATACATCAAGAAATTCGCCTCTGAAGATCCTCGCATCATCGCGGAAAGTCTCGCCGATCCATTAGTGACGAAAAAAATGACGACGTGGCAGATTATGCAAAGCTACAAGTACATGCGATCAAATATGGGCTATGCCAAGAAACTTCCGGAAGACGTGCCCATCTTGGTGATTCAGGGAAACAAAGACAGATTGCTGAAAAGCAACGCGGTCGTGAAGCTGATTTCGAGAGCAAAATCAAAAGATCAAACGGTGCGTTGGTTTAACAATCGTGGACACTTGCTGCTAGAGACCGCCTACCTGCCTCCAGAGACAATGGACACAGTAAACAATTGGCTACAATCGCATATCGATGTCGCCTCGCAACCAACAATGGTTTCCCTAACTAACGACCAAGAAATAGCAGACGCCAGAGAAGAAGCTCTAATCAGTCAGTTGAACTAATACTTCTATCGACGATCCAACATTCTCGCTAAATCAGCCCAAGTAGTAGCAGCCTGAGGAACTCCAGGCGTGGTGCTATAGACTTCAGTTCGAGCATACTGCGGATAATAGCTAGGCGCGGATGTTCTAGACTCATATCCACCATATCCAGTTGGTGGTGAATAGTAGTTGGAGGGCATCTCGCTGCGCAGATTCAATCCCCACTGAGAACCAGTGTTGGTGGCGGTTCCAACTCTCTGAGTCGAGTTCAAAAGGCGTTGCAAATCTTCAACCGGAGTGGCGTCGCCTTTGGTACCAGTGGTGGTGCCGACATCCATCACTCCAACAACCTGGAAACGACTGTTGAACATCGGTCCGCCCGAGATTCCCTGGTCAGCATTGATTGCACTTTCCAGCGACGTCCGATTTGGATCTTCACCCGGCATCAACCCGCCTTTCAAGTTGCCGACGATATCACCGAACCGTCTGTATCCCTGAAATCCGCCTGGCGCCCAATTGAAGCCACCTGCGGACATATACATTTTCTGTTCGCCAGCAGGAAAGCCCAGTGCCACTGTCGCAGCGCCGCGCTCCATCTGGCTCGAAGACGCTAAATTCAGAGGTTGGAAGCGCTGACCAAAAGCATCAGTCAGTCTCAGCAAGGCCAAATCGGTGCGCTGATCGACTGCATCAATGCTGGCGTGATAGGTGTTGTTGCCCAATTTGACGCGAATGTCTGTGGCGCCTTTGACAACGTGATAGTCAGTGGCAATTTCGCCATCTGCAGTCACGACAAAACCCGAACCGACGCTGCCTGTTGGCTTTCCATCATAGGATGTGCCTTTTACAGCCTCTATACGGGCGACGCTCTTTTGCGCTTCCTGAACCTGAGCAACCAGATTCATACTGTTCGGGTAAGCCGTGGCGTCGTTTGGATTCAGTTGCTCACCGACACGCAAAGTTGGTATACGCGTGTATCCATCGCCTTGAGGCGAATAGGACGACGAGGAGTAATTCTCAAATGGCATTTTATTTATGGAGACAGGGCGCTTTCGCATCCTTATTGAAGGCGAAACAGCCCGAAGATTCGATGGGGAAAGCACGAAGAAGAATGCTTTCTAGTCGGGTTTTAATCTCATTCCGCGGTAAATGCCGGAGTAGTGCAGATAATTCTGCCAGCCTCTGTCTATCTTGTGGCGGTCATCATCGGTGACCTGACGAACCACTTTGGCTGGCACTCCCATCGCTAAACTTCCGGCTGGAATCTGTGAGCCCGGCGCAACCACAGCGCCTGCGGCGATAATTGAGCCGGCGCCGACAACCGCCCCGTCCAAAACGACTGCTCCCATGGAAATCAGGCAATCGGCTTCCACTCGGCAGCCGTGGAGGATAGCGCCATGGCCTACTGTGACGCGGTCGCCGACGTGTAATCCGTGCTTGTTTGTAACGTGCAGCAGGCACCCGTCTTGGATATTTGTGTTACTACCGATGTCTATGCGATTGATATCCGCACGTATAACCGTGTGAAACCAGATACTGGCGCCTTCTGCGACATGAGTGCGACCGATGATAACGGCTGTGGGAGCAACAAAGACGCTTTCGTGGACGTCCGGCTGAAAATTCTCAAAAGGGAAAAGCATGTCCTAAAGTCTACCTGGAAAAACAAGCGCATTGAATCATGAGGTTCATATAGCGGGTTATTGCAGGTTTATTAATTGCCAAGATGTTAAGATTAAGGCTGATAGGGGAGGGAGAGCTGAATGATGCCCGTGTACGATCAACCCATGCGTAAGTTACTAGGAGTCCTGTCACCGACCATTTCGTGGCTTAACGAAAAGGGTACGGTAGACGTGAATGCAGTTCCAGAA
Source organism: Candidatus Obscuribacterales bacterium (assembly GCA_038322035.1). Lineage (GTDB taxonomy): Bacteria > Cyanobacteriota > Vampirovibrionia > Obscuribacterales > Obscuribacteraceae > PALSA-1081. The sequence continues at coordinate 1,451 of JBBQFO010000178.1, read as the reverse complement.
AGCCACCTCGAAGCCATAAAACAGCTGGAAAGAATTGGTGTAGTGCATAAACGCAACAACCGTTGCTATGAGCTACAAAAAATTCGGCTGAAAAAATTGCTTGGCAACTTAGGAATTGACCAGTTGGTTGCAGAAGCAGAAGCTATTGCGGCGGCAACGCCTGTAGCGACACCTGTAGCTGCTGCTGCAACTGCGACAGTTGTAGAACCTAAGCTCGACGCAGCTATGTCGACTGAACTGAATTAGTTTCATTTTAGACAGTTAGTCCTAGTATTAGGAAGGCCGCTGCAGCATGCTGCCCGGCTCGAATCGAAGAGAAATCTTCTCCATAGGGGCGGAGGTTTTGGCGTGCCGTCCGTTAAAGACGATGACGACATTCAGAAGCGAACGCTCAGGGTTCTCGAATGGGATCGCCTGAAAAATTTTGTCGCCCAAGAAGCGGACAGCGTCGGCGGAAAACGGTTGTGCTTGAACTTAGAGCTAGCTGAACACCGTGCTGTTATCGAGCAACTACTCGATGAAACGAACGAAGGATTGTTCATGCATCAGGCGAGAAGCGGCATGTCCGCTGCTGGTCTGCCTGAGATAGCCGATATTTTGGAACGGTTACAAATTGGCGCATCACTTTCGAGTGCAGAACTACTGGCGGTGCGCACGACTCTTGTGATCGGCAGGAAATTCCGTTCGAATTTATCGCAGCTGGAGCCGCAACACTTTCCCAAACTAACGGCGTATTCAGCGGCATTGCCCCAGGCCGAAAAGCTGATTCAGGAAATTGACAATGCCATCGATGATGGTGGCAACGTTAAGGACAAGGCAAGTCCCTTGCTCAAATCATTGCGTGGGGAAGTAGGCAAATTTGACGGCATGATCAAAGATACGTTACAGCGCATCATTCATTCCGCGAACCAGTCAAAAGCGCTCACGGACCCACTTTACACGCAAAGAAACGGTCGGTTCGTTTTGCCGGTAAACGCCAGTATGCGTTCGTCTGTTAGTGGCATCGTTCATGACAGCTCTGCATCCGGACTAACGGTTTATGTTGAACCGATCGCAGTTCTCGAGCTTTCCAACCAACAGCGAATCAAGCAAGCAGAAATCGAGCGAGAGATCGCTCGAATTTTAGAAGTGCTTTCTCGTTTTGCGATTTCCTACCTGGAAGCTATTTCCAGCACCTATACAACTTGTATGCAGTTGGACGCGATCATGGCGCGTTCCAAAATCGCCTTCAGATACAAAGGTGAACGCCCGACCTTATCAAAAGACGAAAAATTCCATTTACTCAATGCTCGCCATCCTTTGCTCATGCTGCAAGATGAACAATCCGTTGTCGTACCAAACGACATCGTTTTAGGTGGCAGCGCCGGCAACACCTTGATCATCACCGGTCCAAACACTGGTGGAAAAACAGTGCTTCTGAAAACAATAGGCATATTCTCATTGATGCTGAG
>JBBQFO010000177.1:0-9845 GCA_038322035.1 Candidatus Obscuribacterales bacterium | reverse complement strand
AACTATGCTGTGGATTTGCCTGGCTGTAGTGGGTTTGGGATTGCTCACCATTACCGGGTCGATGACAGCCTGGCTGCTGATTGTTCTGATCTTTGTGTCGGGATTGGGATCAGCAATGAACTCGCCTGCCTGGAACTCATTGACACCAGAACTGGTTCCAAAAGCAGAATTAGAATCAGCGGTTGCACTCGGTGGTGCGGGCTTCAATTGCGCTCGCGGTGTGGGCGCCGCACTAGGTGGATTCCTGGTTTACAAGCTAGGTGCCGGTTGGGTTCTGCTCATAAACGCAATGCTAATGAGCCTGATGTGGACGGCAATTTTTAGATGGAAGCGCGAGCCTGTCGTCACTGAAGTTCCAGAACGCGTAGTCGGCGCCATGCGCGCCGGACTTCGATATGTTCGGCACTCCAATCCGCTTCGCCACGTTTTGATGCGCACAGGAATTTTCGTATTTAGCGCCAGCTGCCTCTGGGCACTATTGCCCTTGTTAGCCCGACAAGTGATGAAAATGGATTCCACACAATATGGACTGATTATCAGCATGTTTGGACTTGGCACCCTCTGTGGTGCTACAACTCTACCTAAGTTTCGAAGCAAAGTATCACTCGATGTTTTGGCAGCAAGCGGAACTGCGTTATTTGCCGCAGGAATGTTCAGCATGGCTGTCTTCAATTCCTTCTATAGTGCACTCTTTGCAATGCTGACAGCGGGAGTTGGCTGGATATTCACTTGCAACGCTATCAATTCGGCCATGCTGATGGCGTCTCCATCATGGGTGCGAGCTCGTTCCGTGGCAATGTATTTGCTGGTTTTTCAAGGTGGACTAGCATTTGGCAGCCTGTGCTGGGGATTCGTTGCACAGCGTTCGACGATGCAATACGCAATGCTTGGTGCAAGTGCTGGATTAGTACTTAGTCTCATTGTCGGACTAAAGTACAAACTGACAGCAGTGGAAAAATTGGACATGCGCATGTCAGGTCCATGGCCAAAAGTGGAGACAACTGTGATTCCACATCCTGACCATGGACCAGTTTTGATTACAATGGAATACCTAGTTGAACCGGACAGAATCGAAGAATTTTTCGAAGCAATCGGACCGTTAGAAAAAAACCGGCGCCGAAATGGGGCCTTCCAATGGCATCTTTTTATCGATTTAGCAGCACCTGGAATTTATGTTGAGTCATATTTTGTTGACACGTGGGCAGAGCATTTAAGGCTACGAGAACGTGCCACGCTGGATGATATCAGCGTCGAAAAGAGAGTATACGCGTGTCATACGGGTGATAGCGAACCAATCCAAAAGCACATGGTAACAGAGCGAAGACGCAAGAAACCAAAGGAGTGACATATGGGCAGCACAGCAACTTTGAGAGAAAATAATTTCAAGCTAGATTTAAATCCTGGCTCGCTACCCGTTTTTTGCGTGGAGCCAAATACGGATACACGACTGCCAGGATTGATTTTGATTCACGAGATTTTCGGCGTCAATGAGCACATTCGCGACCTGGCTCGAAGATTTGCCGAGCATGGACTGCGAGTCTATGCTCCAGATCTGTTCGCGCGCGCTCAGTCATTTCCAGCCAATGAAGCCGATCGAGACAATCTGGAGACGATGCGACAAGCATGGATGTCGATTCCAGACAGTCAAATAATGGCAGACCTGGATGTCTTGTTCACACACATACAATCACAGGAAAACATCAATGGTAAAACAGGCAGCATGGGCTTTTGCATGGGCGGTGCCATTTCGTTGTTGCTCGGATGCCACGAGCCGAAGCTCGCTTACGTGATCGATTTTTACGGTCGCATCCGTTACGGATTCACATCGAAAACGAAGCCGAAAGATCCGATCGACTACCTCGTGCCATTAAAAGCGCCGGTCTTGGGACTATTCGCCGGTAAGGACGAGTTAATCACGGCAGAACACATTGAAGAATTTTCGCAGCGCCTGCAGGCATTGGAAAAGTCATACCAATTGAAGATTTACGAAAATGCAGCGCACGCGTTTTTCAACGATCGTCGACCACACTACGATCGCGAAGCGAGCGAAGATGCATTGCAACTCGTTCTTGGGTTCATCAAGAAAAATAGTAAAGAGGAACGACCCGGCCCAATGTGAATCGTTCCTTTTATTGCCCTGGCAGGCTGAAAAACATCCGAGCCGGATGTGGTTTGCCAGGAAGTCCTTGCAATCAATAGCCCATTACTGATCTGAGGACGTGCCTTACAACAAGCTTTGAACGATAGCCCATTACCGCTCTCAACTTGTGTGCCTGTATCTATACGGTCGCCTCGGAATTTGGACAAAAAAGTGACATTGAAAACTCGCGATAACTTCAGAATCCTGAAACGCAGTGTAGAATCGGCTCTAGCTTGTTTGTCGATAGAATCCACGACGCCGCCAAAGTTTCCATCGCTAGAATTCACAACGTGCATCCTTTTAGTAGCACTCAAGGTGCTAGAGGCGCGCAATCAATTAGATAGATTGGATTGCACAGAAACGAGCCTCGAATCCGTCGCCGACATTCCCATATTAATAGAGAAGCTCAAAAAGCTTACAGATAGGGTGTGCCCGCAGGAAATCCGAAGCTCTGTCAATTTCGACGTATCCGGGTCTAATGCGCTCCATTTCAAAGACAAAGTTGCGGAAGCCATAAGGCATTTGTGCCAAACGCCTGACGAAGTTTGGGTCGACGATTTCACGATTGGCTATGCCTATCAATTCCTCTCAATGGCTGGACGCAAAAATGCTCAAGCAAACATTCAGACTGCCAACAAAGAGCTTTCGCAAATCGACTTGATCGCCTTCACTCAGTTGTACACGCCTGGATGGGTAGTGGACTTCCTCCTGGCCAATTGTCTGCTGCCTCAATTACAAGAAGCAACTGCGAAGTGTGCTCCAGAGATCTACAGTGTATGGAATCTGGAACAAACAATTAAAGGGAAATTGAGTGCCGAGGCAGTCACCATTCTTGACCCCGCATGTGGTGCCGGAAATTTTCTCCTACGTGCGATGGACCTGATGATCAATCTACATATGAAATCTGGAATGTCAGCAGAACAAAGCGTTAACGCTGTCCAGTCTAGCAACATCCACGGTGCGGACATTGACCTCGCAGCTTTGTGGATCACGTGCTTGTCGCTGCTGATCAAATCCTTTCAATATTCAAAGACAGCGCCTACAAGTTTCTTCAGAGTGAACATTGCTTCGGAAAAAAATTCTGACAACTTGCTAGGCAGCCTTGAACGCAATTTCGAGTCCACTCACGTGCTCGCAAGGTCGCATTCAGTCATCCTTATGAATCCACCCTACATCGGAAGGAAGCTGATGAGCAGGCAACTCAAGTCTGCACTCAAAGAAAACTACGCCAACAGTCACAGCGATATCAGTGCAGCTTTTATCGAACGATCCCTGGAGCTTCTAAACGATGGTGGCAGACTCGGCACAATCACTCAGGCATCCGTTTTAACTTTGCCCAGTTATGGCAATCTACGCAAAAAACTTTTAAACGACTTCAATTTGATTGCTTGCGCGGATGCGGGCACTGGTGTATTTCCGCTGCAGGGCGGCGACAAAGTAAACAGCGCACTGATTGTGATCGAAAACAAAAACCCAACAGCGAAAGACTCCTACTTCTTCGATCTTAGAACAGACAAAAACAAATCAGAGGTTTTGATGGCGCAATCAGCTTTGGTAAGAAATTCCGAACCTGGTACTTATTTCAGCCACGATCAAAAAATCTTCTTGGCGGAACACGAAAGCGCGATCAAATACGGATGCCCAAGCTTAATCCTTTCGTTGGCTCGCCAAGTACCATCGCTGGCAGATGTCGCCGATATTCGCCAGGGATTAGCTACAACAAACACCGAACGTTTCATCAAGAAAATCGAAGACGTCCCCATAGAATTCCTCGGATCAAGCTGGATGCCTTACATCAAGGGAGCTGGCACAGACCGTTGGTTCAGCCCAGTTGCTTATGCCGTGAATTGGGCTAACAATGGACAAGAAATTAAAGATGCGGTGACGGCCGCCTATCCTTATTTAAAGGGAAATACAAAGTGGGTGGTAAAGAACGAACAATTCTATTTCCGCTCTGGACTATGCTTCTCTTTCGTCAATACGGGAAATCTAGCCGTAAGAAAACTTCCTTCTGGATGCATATTCGATGTCGGAGCGTCTGCGGTATTCGCCAACGATAAATCCGATGAAGATTTTCTGCTTGCATATTTAAACTCATCGCTTATCTCGGCAATAGCTAACTCCATCAATCCGACAATCAATTTTCAAGTTGGCGACATTAAGCGATTACCGATGTTTCCTTTCAACCGAAAACAAAAGGATGAACTGGCCGAGCTGGCAAGAAGATGCTGTGCGCTCAACGAAGAACTGCACTCGCTAAAGCGAGCAGTTGTCGTAATGGTTGGCGTCGGCGATCAATCGTCGCAGCCACAACGGGAGCATTTGAGCTCTAGTTTGTCGGCATTGGAGAGCAGCATCGATGATCTGGTGTTGGAAACATTCTATGAAAGCTTTGCACTGACTTCCGCGCAGCGTAACGAAATTTCCGCCTGGTTAATTCAAACTACAAAAAACTAGATAGATACGATATCTTCAAAGTCGCTGAGAAACAATGCATTGCATAGAAGCAATTATTTTGCATGGTCACACCTTCGACATATTTTCCACGTACAGTCCAAAAGTTGCACACTTTGTCATTGATTAGTAGCTGATTTCGCCCGCCGCCCCTGATTCTAAAAATCGAGAATTTACTATGAAAGAAAACTACTGGAATTTTCCATTGATCGGAGCGCGACTATTTTTAGTTTTTTACGCTCTGACTGCAGTACCAACTTTTGCTGCCACCACAGTCTCACGAGAACTGACCTCTGAGCCCCCTGCTATTAACTGCCCGTCGGTAGAATACGAAACGGTTCGGATGCTCACTGCCAGCGCCAATGGACCGATCCAGGTCGTGGCTGAAGACGAGGATAGCAACGACGGGAAGCAAATCGCGACTGCATTGCCCATCATCGCGACGCCACCAATCGACATGTCTATAAAACTGCGGCGTCCTGAGTTTATTCCGACTTGCGCCTTTACCAATGAAGAGATGGTGGCACCGTATCATGATTCGGAAAACAGCATCGTAAGTGGGGCTTTCACTCAAGAATTGCCAAAGCGCATCAAACTAGATCCGTCTGTTGCACGGCACTGGACTGGAACAAAAGTCGAACCGTTCTGGGTAAATACAACTCCGGATCAAGACCATCCAGGAACCTATTCGTTCTCTAGCGAGAACGAAAACGGTCCCAAAGGCTGGCTCCAACACACTGGAGAACGAAGCGCCTGGGGTCATCCTGAATACCGCTATTGGTTCGACCCAAGCTAAGTTTTTATTTTCCGCACTGCAATTCACCCAATTTCGCCGGCGACTGTCGTGGTATCGAAAAGCAATTCCTTACCTCCAACTATCTCAGCGACTCGACGCAAAGGAGTCAACTGAATCCGTTTAACTATTTTTGCGTTTCCTAAACGACGATCCCTTTCGCTCGCATTTTCGTTTTCAGTTGCAACGATCAGATTGACTTTGTTGTCAGTTCCCTCAATTCGTCGCACTTCACTTCTTGAAGCCAGCTCAACAACGCCAGCATCGTCCCACTGAATAAGTCTTCGGTCGGTGAGCGCGCAAAATCCGAAGGAGCAACCATAGATTGACAGAAGGAAAATTAAAACCTTAGCATCGAGATGTTACCCAAAGTCCCAGCTTCATCACCGCTGCATCAGCTCACAGAAGATTATTTTTCAAACGATTACCAGGGCGACGAAGATCCGCTCAACACACCGGACCGTAAGTCTCGGTCCACGGCTCTGGTCAAATTAGGTTGGGAATTTTTCAAAACACAACACGCGCAAATAGCGTTGCGCAGATTTTTTCTGGCAATAAGAATGGATGAAACAAACGCTTCCGCTTATTTTGGTGTCGCGTATGTGTGCAGACCCGGAAACGTACATTACTTACTCCCGCTACTACGCAGATCGGGACGATTGGAATACAGCCGCTGAGAAAATGAATCAAGCGATCGCTCTGGGACGGCAGCTCGACTCAGGTGTCATAAAAGACTTCAAGAAGCACGGAATTCAACTCAGATCTCTCTAGTAGTTTTTTTGGATGTGCTCGTAGTCGTTTTTTACCCAGCTGAATCCTGGGTTGATATCGGTTGCGGCCATGTAGTCAGCTTCGAAGCTTACGCTCTGTCGTTCAGATTGGGCTGGGAAGGTTAATCCCGGATTGCCATTCAATGCGTTAACTGCCGCAATGAGCCCTCGATCGAATTCGAAATTGCCACTGGAACGAACCATCCGTGGTGAGAGTTGGTGGTCTTTAGTGACTGTGATGCTTAGCGTTGCCTTGCCTGGCACCGACGCAATATCGCTCCACGTTTTGTATACAGCCGCACTGAGTTGTTTATGCCAAGCTTCCCATGCCAACGTCAACTCCTTCGATCCGCGCTCGGTGCCGAGATCAAATTTTGAGTTGGGAATCGTGCCAAATTGTGCTGGTTGAAGCAGACCAAGCTTGCCATCGTCTCTGGTAGCACGTCCTACCAGTGGACTAAAAGATGAGGTATCGACGAGTCCAGTAATTGTCTTGCCTCGAAAATTGGGAGCAGGCATTGGGCGGCCCAACCGCAGAGGAGCAGAGCTCGTGACGCCACCGGACTGTGAACTGCCTGGTCGCCCGAGTCGCAGCAGTTCATCGTCTTTGGACGCTGAACCTTGCAAAATTTTGGCATCAGCAGCGGTACCAAGCACCGTCATCAGGGTCAATGAAGCCGCCAGCAGATTGGCAAATTTTTTCAGTGATTTCGGATTTTTCGCCCGCATTGTCCAACTCCTCAATCTAGAATCCACCCATGAAGAGACCCAGTGCTGCTCCCATCAGAGCGCCCTTCATCGCCGAACTTTTGACATTTCCACCGCGTCCCATCTGACCATATAGGGCACCGGCAGCGGCTCCGCCCAATCCGCCAATTGCGACTCTCTTGATTCTCGTACTTGTTCCGCTGTAACGTCCGCCGCCATAACCCGAGTTGGAGCCGCTGTATCTGACACCACCGCCGAGCATCGAGCCCATCCCTCCCGCTCCGAGCAACCCTGTGAGACTGCCTAGGCTTCCTAGCCCGCCGCCTAATCCGCCGCCCATAAAGGAGCGCCCAGAAGACGCAGAGCTTAGATAACCCTGCTGAGGACCAATTCCACCGGCTGTGTTGTTGCTGTACTCGTCATCGCCCATGCTATTACCGTTGGCCACTCCGGCAAATGGAGTTAGCTGCCCAGCAGATGACCCGCCGCCACCTGAGCCGGCATCGCTACTGGCGCTTGAATAACCGGTGTTACCGCCACCGGAGAATCCAGTCAACTGACCAGGACGACTGCGATTTCGGTCAGGGGCAGCAGAAGGAAATCCGTCACCTGCAGATCCCGAAGTGTTAGTGCGGTTATTTGCAACTTGATTTAAATTTGAGAGCGCATCTTTATAGAGGGAATTGCTTGGATCGCTCGCAATTGCATTGTTGTATGCAGCACGAGCTTTCAAGTAGTCGCCTTTTCCTTTATAAGCTTGACCCAGTGCGTATGCGACATCACCATCGTTTGGTGCTTGCTGTGACACATATTGCAGATTTGAAATTGCCTTGTCGTAGTCGCGGTTTTTGTAAGCACTTGCAGCACTATTAATCATCTGTTTCAGACTGTCAGTTTTTCTCTGCTCTTGCTGATCCAGCGCGGCTTGCTGTTGAACCTGACGTTGACGCTGTTCGGCATTCGTTTTATCTTGCAACTTCGTCTCTAGACTAGAAATCGCACCAGCCAAATCAGTATCAGAAGGGTTGATTCTCGCAGCTGACCGGTAGCTGTTCAGCGCACCTTGCAAGTCACCTTTTCCTTCAGCGATGACGCCAAGATTGTAATAAGCGTCTGAACTATTTTTGTTGATCGACAGAGCTTTACGAAACTGTCTTTCGGCTTCGTCAGTTCTGCCTTGCGAATACAAACGCATGGCGTTGCGTAAAGTCTCTTTTTCAACGTCACCAGATGCAGTGATTGGTGAGTCACTAGAATATGAATCATTAGCTGCAGATGGTGCGGAATGAATGTCATTGCCGGTGGAAGTATCTAGTTGTGGCGCCAGCGCGGGCAACAAAAGGTTATCGTTTTTCGCTCCGCCCAGCGCCTTTGAAATTTCCGCTGTGCGTGCAGCAGTTGAGCCGGTGTGGACCCTGCCAAACAAATTCATTTCAAGGTCTTTTAAGCGAGATGTTTCGCTCAGTTTTGTGTGAGTTTCACCGAAAATTGATTTCTCGAAAATGTCGAGCGAGCTATTACTTGAGCCAGTCGCAGCGAAAACCACTGAAACGTTGCCAGCCAAAAGCAACACTGTTTGAGCTAGACAAATTGCAGACCGAGTAAATCGACTTTTGACGTTCATTTCTAACCTGCTCGATATTGAACCATACAACGCCATTTGAGCATCGGCGCCGATGAACTGAGAGACGCCAGGCGTGCGGGGATGTTCCGAGCCAATTGCGCTAAACGGGCTTCAGCGAGATGTAAGCAATTCCTGGCGTTTTCCATCGTTGGGCTGATGGTCTGTAGTAGGCACCGGGAAGACTATCTTGACGCTGGTTCCCTGCCCACCAGGTCCCTCGCTGACGACGACATTGGCTCGATGAATATTGGCGATCTCGCGAACGATTGCCAGACCCAGTCCACTGCCAGCCGCACTGGCACTGCGATCGCTGAGGCGGTAGAAACGCTCGAAGACTCGCTCTCGCTCATCAGCTGGAATACCTGGACCATCGTCTTCAACGATCAGTTCGGGGTTTCGGGGTTCCCCGTTGTCACGGCGGGGTTCAATGCGCACAGTTACGTGACCACCAGAAGGCGTATAGAGGACCGCGTTATCGATCAAATTCGCGGCCAGCTCATGCAAACTGGATTGATCGCCAAAAACGTGGACAGGGTGTGAAGTGCCCTCGAATCCTAAATCGATGTTTTTGCGAATTGCCTCAGGAACAAATTCTTTGGTCGCCTCGCGCGCTATCACATTCAAATCAACCGGCTGAAACAGCTCCAAATTGGTTGCGCCCGGTTCCGATCGAGCCAGGGCAAGCAACTGATTAGCGAGGCGAGCCGCGCGCTCAGCCCCCGTTCGGATTAGCACAAGCGCGTGCTGGACGTCGGCTGGGTCACTTTGGCGCAAAGCCAACTCGCTTTGGGTCTTCAGCCCCGCAATGGGCGTTCTTAACTGATGCGCTGCATTTGCAACGAAACGCCTTTGTGCCTGCATGTCGTCTTGCAGCCGTTGCAACAGCTCATTAATGGCGGTGACAAGCGGGCGTACCTCTTTCGGAACACTTTCGACTGCAATCGGACGCAAGTCGATAGGCGTTCTACTGGCGACGGCATCTCGCAAATTGTTCAACGGTCTCAGACCGCGACGAACACCCAGAAGCACGACCAATCCTGATAGCGTCACAATTACGAACTGCGTTGTAAGTGTGCCAATAAGAATTTCATCGGCGATTTGTTCTCGTCCGTGAAGTGTTTCAGCAACTTGGATATAGAGATACGTTCCCGGATTAGCAGTCAACTGATATTTAATGCTTGCCACGCGAATTGGCTCACCATCAATAGTCGCGTCACGATAGGCAGCGGAGTGATCGTTTGCATCTTCATCTTCAAAATTAGGCAAGGGAAGATTTGCATCGCCAGCAACAATTCTATGATGATCGTCCAAAACCTGGTACATGACTCGGTCTTTCATGTTGTCTTTCAAGATTGC
>JBBQFO010000176.1:0-9894 GCA_038322035.1 Candidatus Obscuribacterales bacterium | reverse complement strand
AGACAATATCGGATACGCATACCCTGCACATCCATTCGCGAACAAATTTGCACCAGTCAACAACTCAGCCCAGGAAGCCTGAGCTGAGTTTAACGAATACATGACAAGATGCTGGGATAGAGTGGCAAGCAGCTCACGAGAACGTGGCAACTGCTTCAACAGTGCTGGTAGATCGCGCGACGATAATCCGTCAAACGCGATCAAACAGAACATTTATAGGCAGTTCATCAACAAATTGGCGTCTGCATTACTCGAACATTGGGAAGCGGTCGAAGGTACGTTGTTGTTGCAAACAACATAAAATGCTCCGCCACCTAGGTCTTGAACCGTATCTGGACCACCAGCAGTTGTGGCTGTTCCTGCGGTACATGTCGCAGTGGATGCACCAGCAAAGGCAGGCGGTACTAGGAACTTATCCAATATTCTAGGTGCGGCTAGAACACCACCAGTTAAGGCGGCTCCCTTCACAACCCTAGTAATAAACTCAGCCCGGGTCAGAGACGGCTCGCAAGAATTTGCGGCAGTGGCTTTGTTCTGGGAACTTTCAAAATCTTGTGTCATGACTATTCCTAACTTCTCGAACTGGTAAAAAACAAATGCTATCCATAACAGACAACAGCCATTGTAGTTGCTACTAAATTATCCTGCAAGTGACGTTTCAAAAGATATTGTTTCCAAGTGCACATAACTATTTCGGACAATTTCGGTTTTACTTTACAAGAGGTTCACAGTTACCAGTCAACAGTCTGCACACAGCCCCGGTAATCGGTTGTTTAGTAATTTCTTCGACCCATAAGTATTGTCCAGCGCAGTTTATTTCAAGAAATATGTACTGCTCATCTTTTGTCAAAATCAGATCGAGCGCACCGTAGTTCAATCCAAGTTTTCTTGTCAGAGAAAAACACTTTTGCGAAATTTCATCAGGCAGTTCAAATGGCTCCATATCTACCGAGTAATCATGTCGCCAATCAATTTTGCCGCGTCCCGCTTGCGAATCAATACGTGTTGCGAATATCTCCTGACCGACTATCGTGACCCGGAGATCGTAGGCCTTCTGGATACACTTCTGAAATAAATGAGGAGCGAAAGCAACTTGATCAAGAAAGGGCAGATCTTCCTTTCGAAGCGGCAAGGTCGAGACTCCACGCGGATTCTCATTTGGCGGAATGAGCGTGTTTGTATGTTCGCCCATCAACTTATAAATAACTTGTCCGTCACACTGCTCAAAAAATTCTTCAACTAGCGATTGTTTATTTGTCACCAGAGTTTCTGGAATTTTTAAGCCAATCTGCGAGGCCAACTGCAACTGCCAGAGCTTGTCTTTACAAGCGAGATTGTTGGCGGGAAGATTCATCCAGACACAATCTAGTGAACGAAAAATTCCGTCTAGAGCGCTGCGAGCCTCATTTTCAACCATTCTGCCAATCCACGGTTCGACGAACTGCCGAGTTTGAAAAACTCCGGGGCGGCGATACCAAATTGAATAATACGATCCAAGATCCAGGTCGCCTGTAGCACGCTCAATTCGGCAGACATTCGTACCTGGACCAAGAAGAAATGAAATCGTGCACCGTTCAATGAACTCATCGAACTTGAACAAATCGACTTGCGCACCCATCGTTGCCAAGAGTTCGCTCGCGGTCTTAGCGTGCGGATCGTCCAGCGAAGAAAGAATAAGTACCTTCATAATTTCGATTGATGCGATTCGCGAAGTCGAAATAATTCGCAACCCATTTGACTACACACCAAATGTATCGATGTTTGCGGCATCGCAAATGGGGTCAGAGTGCAAAGACCACAGAGGATGCGTGGCAGTGCTGCCCATGCCGAACTCTATGTCTTCAAATCCCACTCTATCGCGCAACCACCAACTTCGCAAAAAAAATGGCACAGTGCCACCGTATTCAGCTCTGCGTACGCTATCGCTACGAACGCCGAGTTCAGTAGTAGAAGTGTTGTCTTCGTCCATTTGTTGCGATGTAGAGTCAATTGGGGAGCGAAGAGTATACACCACTTCCATTGCTGCAGGCGCATAACTAGTGGAACTCGGGCAGTCTCGGTGACGTGGTCAAGAAGAAGCTTAAGGCAATCAAATGAAAGAAAAAAGCCACCGACTAGAATGGTTACTTCAAGGAGAGCCAGTCATGAGCATCGAAGTGCAAGATTCAAATCCGGTCTGCGAGACAACAGGATTTTATCAACTCGGCCGGGTTGTATTTACCTTGAAAAACTGCGATCCGAAGTATGAGGAAGCCCTTGCGCGGCTGCTGCCTCACTTCGAAGGTGCGCAAGTGCCGGCAGATCGGCATGAAGTTAACACCGGCTGTTCAAAAGACGTGCCTGTTTTGATTCGACACACAGGTACCGTACACCATCAGAAACAGTGCGTTTGGATTGAAGCGAGCTGCGTCATTTCTCCAAATGGGAAAAGGGTATTAATCGCCGGTCCAGGCAAATCGGGGAAGAGCACCACGACAGTTGCTCTCTCGCTCGCGCATGGATGGAAAGTGCTGGCAGAACACTACTGCGTAGTGGATTACAACAACAGCAGACTTTTGAAGTTTTTGGCACCGGCATCGCTCGATGACAAATCCATTGAGGTTCTCAAGCGAATCGATGCCGTACCTGAGGTGACTCTCGAACTCGAATGGCGAAAAAATCGAGTTTGGTCGCCAACCATTGATGCCATCGGCGACGCCACTATCGAACCGACATGGGATATGGCGATTTGGTTGGAGCGAGATCAGACTTCCAACGCCGAGTTGACAGCCACTTCGCTTACGGCAGGCGAATTCGCGCGCAAAGTTATGCCAATTTCGAACCTACTGAAACTGCAAGGTTCGTACGAATCTCTCTTGAAAAGTCTTGCACAGACTCAGTGCGTGACTCTTTCAAATGGAGAACTAGAGGCGCGCTTGAAATTTATCATTGACGCACTATCGGTTTGACTGAAGTATTTCAAAGTCTAAAACCCTGGTTTCGATGACCACCAGAGTTTACCGAGAGTGCGGCGAACTACACCGCCAGGCATCGATAAAACGAACCAGTGCATCGGAAGATATCTCAAATAAGAGAGCTGTATTCCGTTTCCACGATCGCCGTAATAATCGCAGAGGAATCTTGCCGATGGCAAGAATGACCGAGTCAACAAACTAATTTTTCGCTTCCAATCTGATGACACAGTGATATTCAATAATTTCATTGGAAGGCTTGTCGAATTCCAAACGAAAGCCGGATTGACTGTAAACATGAGGCAATGAGAAGAAAAATTTTCCTCAGGCGCTAATTCTAGTAGCACCATATCTGGCACCGATGTCGATAATCGATCGACTGCAATAGCAAGGCCGATCCAAACAGTAGTAGCAATCGATTCAACTTTGCATTTTCGAACAAAACGCTCCCATTCACCAGGTTTACGGTTGAGCGAAGACACCAATAAATGAATATCGAGAAGAGTGCGCCAGGAATCGAACCTGCTCTTTGCAAAATTACACAACATAATCATCAAATGGTCTGAATCGCTCGGAGCCAAATAAGTATTTCCTAAGCAAGTGGCTTCTTCGGCGTCCGCAAACAACCTGTCGAACTCTACGAGTTGCACGCCGCGTTCAAATGGACCGACCTTTATATCAACATACAGATCATCCTTTCTTCGATTCATAGTGATGGCGCCAGATGGAATCCAATCTGGAAGCGGTGCCGTGATCACGTCCAAAGGTCGTCGAAGAGGACCGACTCCTATCTGATTGCAGTGCGCAGGCAAATCAAAAAATTCGAAACCTGCCTCCTTCAAAGTCTCTACGAACGCCTCAAATTTCGAGGGATGGACAATTACATCGAGGTCACCGTAGTGCCTGAAGTGCGAAGGCTGATAAATAGTTCTTGATAGATGAGCGCCTTTTACCCACAGAGCATGCGCTCTGAATTCTTTTGTGATACTCAATACCTTGGCAAATTTCTCGTCTAAACGAAAGTGATTTGATACCAAAAACGTTGCAGAGTCTTTGATTTGTCCGAGATGTGTTGTGGATGAATTACCCACACTCGCAGAAAATCTTGCGGCAATATCCAGAGAAAAGATTCGCTCATACACAAGACTGCTGAAGCCCTCTAAGCTAGCCAATTTCAGCAGCTGCTCAAATAAATCCGGAGCAGTTGTCTGATCATCAAGCACATCTATAGCAGCGCCACGATCACCTCGTAGCAAGGCTGCCAAAAGCTTTTCAAAGGGTTGCAACTCGGAGAGCAGCTTGATACGACTGAAATCTTTCGACAAACCTAAGGAGCGAATCCAGAACTCATTAAGTTTTGGGCCACGTTGTTTGCTGACGATAAGAGTTTCATCCACGTTCATTGACTTCGCAAAACCAATTAGGATACCATTTTTGAGAGTATCTGCTGCCTTGTTTCAAGAGCGCGACAACCATTACACCGACGTACAAACTAGGACACGTCATCTTTTCGGTCACCAATTGTGACCAGGATTTGCGGCGAGAACTTGAAATTTTTTTGCAACCGTACGGCGGGAAAGATTCGGCTCAAAAACATACATTCGATGCAAAAGCTGACTCCATCAACAGCTTGCTCGATGTAATCAATCACGTTCATAAATTACATTACCAATCAATCTGGATACTCGGAGCCACTATTGTTTCCCCACAGGGACAAACCGTCCTGATTTCAGGACCGTTGAGCAGCGGCAAAAGTACAACGGTCCTGGGTCTCGTCTTTAACTTTGACTGGAAAGTTCTTTCAGAAGACATCACTCACATCGACATGAACACCAACGAAATAATAAATTTCGCATCACCATTCGCGATTAAGCCGGGAACACTTGACCTGCTCAAAACGAGCTTTCCGTCCAGCCAATTGCCCGATGATAGCGCTGCCTGGATGGCTCTACGAGATAAGGATCTAGGTTGTAATGTGAAAACACCTTTTAACCTCGTCATCCACTTCGATAAGCCGCAAGGCGGCGAATTTAGCTGCGAAAAAATGTCTGTGCCAGAATACATAAGAGCCCTATTGCGAAAATCAAACATTACCCGAGTAAAAGGAGCACCAGACAAGATTAGCGAGTATGTTTCAGAAGGAAATTGCTATTTGCTTAGAGACGGCAGTTTAAAAGAGCGCATACAAACGATCCTCCAGCTCTGCGATGCCAAAGCTTCAACGTGACAACCGTGAGAATTTTCCGTGACACCTAGCAACCCATCCACACCTGCAGTTTACAAACTAGGTCGAATTGCGTTTTCCATAGAAAATGGGGCGGCACCATTTCTAGATGATCTGGAAATACTGTTGCCACGCTGTTCTGAAGCAAATGCTGGCGAAATTCATCAGGTGCGCAGCAACGATCTGCGCGATTTACAAAATCATATTTTTGAGTTGCATGCTGGATGTTTGTGGCTCGACGCTGGTTGCTTAATCACGCCCAGCGGAAAAAGAGTACTGATTGTCGGACGCTCCGGTGCCGGTAAGAGCACAACCACAATGGCGCTGGCGCTAGCTTATGATTGGAAAGTGATTGCTGAAGATATCCTGCTAATAGATTTCAACAAAGACGAACTGATTACTTTTGGTGCACCATTTTCCTTGAAGCCCGGAACGAAAGAATTGCTTCGCGATTCAATCGGAAAAGTTCCGGATCCTATTATCAAGCTGGAGTGGTCACCGCTTGGAAAAATGTCCGCGCCTTCGGGCGCCAGCGCATTCTTTGATGTTTGTTTTGTTTTCACGCGCAACCGCGAACAACCAAACTTTGGCGTAACTAAACTATCTGCTGGCGAATACTATCGAAAATGTCTGCCAATTTCTAATATTATCCGCGTACCCGCTGCTGGTGAAAAACTGCTTGCATACGTGGGATCAGCTCAGTGTTTTGAGATTGAAGACGGTACGCTGGACGAACGACTGACAAAGATTTTGCAACTCTGTCAATAATTTTGACCGAGAGACTGCTCGATTTTCAAACGGCAATCCAGCCTTCAATTCTTTTGAGAAACCAGGGACTGCAGCTCTTTTGTTATCTCTTGTTTAAATTCAGGAGTCAGTCCAACGTGTACTGATGCTATCTTCCCGTCTCGCCCAATCACTACGGTCTGCGGTATGCCGACAACGCGAAAGCTTTGTGCCACTTCGCCGTTCACATCGAGTCCGACTCGGGGGTTCAGTGATTTCTCTTTCAAAAACGCTCGCACTTTCTCGAATCCTTCCTTTTCATTGATCGCGATGAAGACAACATCAGTTTTTGGAAACTCACCAGTGACATACTCGAGGATGGGCAGGGCACGGCAGCATGGTGGACACCATGTCGCCCAAAATTCCAACACGACTATTTTCCCACGAGCACGAGACAAATTGAATTTGCCATTACCGATGGTGCTTATATTGACTTTGGGCGCGCGTGAACCGACCAGGCTTTGCCGCGCATCCTGTGCTGCAGAGGCAGCCAAATGAGTCACCCGTTTGGCACTGGAAGCCGGTTTGATGCCTCTTTTGCGGACAGTCTGATTGTCGCGCATGCCGCTATAGACTACATTGACGGTCAACTCGATGACCGGTCCCGGTTGAGAAGGCACCGGCAAAATCTTTAACGGACAATCGCGCACAGGCATGTATCGCTTGATCCACGGTTTAGCGCCGGCTGATAGCCATAGATGGGCGTCGCAAATCATCTCCCTTGTGCTGAGAGTGAGTTGGTGACATTTCTCACCATCTATTACTGTGATTCCGTCATAGCTTTTGATCTTCCGATTTTTCATGATGGCGGCGTAAGGGTCATCGGAAGCGAGACCTCGAAATAGAGTGTCCGGCAAAACGCCTTCAGTGACAAAGTTGAAATCTTGGTTCTGAAAAACTTGATCGAAACTGTTCACGGTTGCATTCGCAAATGATTTCCATTTTGGCTTGTAAAACATTGCATCCAAGCCGTTCAGCGTTGCCACTCCACCGTTCGCTGGTTTTAGAATTTCGATGCTCAAATACTTGGATCGTTCAAACTCAAAACCGATCTCATACAGTCTTTGCGTAATTTCCGAGTTTCTTTTTGTAGTCAATTCAGTGGTCAGCCGCCCTGACATATTTTTGAGAGAGCGATAAAAATCACAACTCTTTCTGAGTAGTAGTTCGGCTTTCTCGCTATGGTCGGCAGACAAAGCAGCGGGTTCTGTTACTTGCAAATTTGATTGCACAGTTTGCGCAGACGCTGAATTCATTAGCGTTATTAACCAGAGGAAAAGTAAAATAGTTTTGCGTTTCACAACTAGATTCCGAACTCCTGTCCCACGCGAATCGGCGAAGTATACCTCTCGCTGCAGATAAAAAGCTTTCCTTCAGATAATCCTGAGCGAATTGGGACAAACAATGCAAAAATTGAAACGAAGTTGCGGGACAAATCGATGAATAAGGCAAAACATACCTATCAACTGGGAGAAGCGAAGTTTTCTTTGACTCACGCCGATCCTGACTTTGAATCAGTATTGGATAGACTTTTGCCACACTGTCATGGTGAAAACAGCTACGAAGCGAAAGCTCTTGAGATTCAGATGGGCTTGTCCTTTGACATCGCAGAGCTCCTTCGTCAGGTTATCGCCCAACATGAACGGTGTCTGCTAATTCAATCAGCTTGCCTGGTCTCTCCGAACGGACACCAGGTGCTTATCACTGGAGCTCCTGGTAGCGGAAAAACAACAATGGCTGTCGCCCTCTCCTTAAGATACGGATGGAGAGTAGTCTCCGAAGACATGACAATTATCAACACGGAGAAAAACAAAATCGTTAGTTTTGCTGCGCCTTTCAATCTGTCTCCAGGCATACGCAAAATACTTGCCGCCAGCGGAGTTTCATTGCCAGGATTTATTTTGCGCGAATGGTATCCGCTTGCCGCTCATGTCGCCGAACCGACCTGTGATGCCAGATTTGACGTCTCGGTGCATCTCGATGGTGAGCCGACGGCGACTGAACTTTCTTGCGTTCGAACCTCAAAATCCGACCAAATTAGAAAAATTTTTCCGATATCAAACCTGCTCAGCGTAAGGGGAACAGATCGATTTTTGGAGTGCTTGCCGGAGAGTTTCTGTTACACATTTGCGGGTGGAAGCCTTTCTAAACGACTAGAAAAAACATTTGAACTCTGCTCTTTGAGCGGCTCATCAGAGGTTGACTTACCATCGAACGCAAATTAATAAATATCGAATCTGACCGAACAAAAAGTGTCACATGGTTTTCGAACACACTGATCGTGCCTCCTCAAACAACGCAGGAATTGTCTCTTGAGGATGAGCTGTTGGTTTCAGCGGTATGGAAACCTCCATTTATGGGCGGTCTATTTTCGATCTCGAAAGGCAGCCCTACCTCCATACGCGTCGTCGACAGGCTCTCCGGAACTGGGTTGTGGCGTGATTACGATTTATTAGTGCGCTCGATTTATCACAGTTCGCATATGATTCTCTATTTTTATGCCGAGAACGGAACAGCATGCATGGTCAACCAATCGTACAATCAGGTACATGATGTGCGCTTTCAATTTGGGCAACTATTCGTGGTGTCAACGGGTACCAATGAGGTAGTGCAACTAGATCCCGAAGGGAATTTAGCTTATCAATGGAAGTTCACTGGCGAACAGGGTTCGTGGCATTTGAATTGCATCGATCTGTGGAACGGTCGCTATGTGGTCTCCTGTTTTGGAAGAAAAGAAAAACCGAGTGACTACGAGGGATCGTGGCACGGACATGGTGTCGTGTTTGATCTCGAATCAGGTGATGTTCTCTGGTCTGGACTGACCAAACCGCACACTCCTCGAATGGATGAAGACGGACGTCAATACGTATGCGATTCTGAAACGAACAGGCTATTAATTAGAGCAACAGACGGAAGTGTTTCAGAAATTCACTTTCCCGGTGCATTTACTCGCGGACTGGCGTTCGGAAAAAATCACATTTATGTTGGGCTGAGTGCAATCCGACACAGAGGAGACGCAGAGCTCGGACCAAACTCAATTCCTAATGCTCGAATTGCCGTTCTGGATAAAACATCATTCGAAGAAATTGGTCATATAGATCTGCCGTCCGCTGAGGTCTACGACATCGTGCTCACCAGCTAAAGGCTCTAAACTATATAGTTTTTGATTAGGTGCAAGTTAGCAGGGGAAATCGCCAGCATATCCGTATAGGACGTATCGCTTATGTCCGCAGCCAAACGGTATTTTGCATCTGCTGAAATAAAATAGAATGCATAGTCTGCAAGGCCACTGAGCAAGTTTAAGATGTCCGAACGCGTAAACCCGGCGCGCCCGACATTCGTGTTTACTTCAAATACTATTGAAGGTTGATGCTTGCTAATAGTATTTTTTGCACCGGAGAGCGCCGCCATCTCTCCGCCCTCAATATCAATTTTGATTGTGCTTGGAGCGGGCAAATCACCATTCTCTACGCGATTGTCGATGGTAATACTTTGGCACGGAATGGTTCGATCAATAGACGGATCGACACCAGATATGGTGCTTGCTAATTTTGCATGTGAACCGAAAAACAAGTTCAGAACGCCTTCCTTATCGCTTACTGCGACTTCGTAGACTTTGGCATTGGCAAACTGATTCAATTTGCAGGAGAGTGCGCTGTGTTTCGCGAGACTGGGCTGAGGTTCAAAGGAGAGAACCTGGGCCTGATCGTTAGCATTTTTTGCAACATCCAAAGCTATAAAACCAGCATTTGAGCCGATATCGTAGAAAACATCTCCCGGACCGACAAGTCTTTTGCAAGTTTCCACAATGTGAGGATCGTGAGACTTGTTTTTGCAAAGTGCGCCTGTATACATGTCCAGATTCTGGCAATCGACTGCGACTTTCGCACCTCCGATAGTTTCGATAACGAAGGTTGAATCTGGACAAAGTGT
>JBBQFO010000175.1:0-9907 GCA_038322035.1 Candidatus Obscuribacterales bacterium | reverse complement strand
AGTCCTGATACGGTTGAAGAGCATCGCTCAAAAATTTCCAGTTTTTCCTTCTTGCTTCAATAAATGCCGGCAGTTTTTTCAACTGGGAAACACCAACAGCTGCTTGCATATCAGTCAATTTCAGGTTGTAGCCGACGTGGCTGTAAATATATTTGTGGTCGTAACCGAAAGGTAGATCACCAAGTTGCCATTCGAAGCGCTTGCCGCAAGTATCTGAAACGCCCGGTGCACACCAGCAGTCGCGTCCCCAATCTCTGAAAGATTCTACCAGTGTTTTTATTGGTCCGCTGTTAGTGAGCACGCAACCGCCTTCGCCCATGGTGATGTGATGAGCTGGATAGAAGCTCACTGTCGCCAAATCGCCGAATGTGCCGGTCATTTTTCCATCATATGTTGAACCGAGTGCGTCGCAGTTGTCCTCGATCAGCCAGAGTCCATGCTCTTTTGAGAGTGCTTTGACAGCAGCGATGTTGAATGGATTGCCTAACGTATGCGCGATCATTATCGCTCGTGTCTTTGGTCCAATTGCGGCTGCCAGTCTCTCTGGGGATGGATCGTAGGTGCCTAATTCGATGTCGACGAATACAGGGACTAGATTGTTTTGAACGATGGGATTGACTGTTGTTGGAAATCCCGCCGCAACTGTCACCACCTCATCACCGGGCTTCAGCTGTCGGTCTCCGAGCTTATCAGAAGTTAGAGCAGAGAGGGCAAGTAGATTTGCTGACGAGCCGGAATTACATAGCAGTGCGTGTCTTGTGCCGACAAATTCGGCGAAGCTTTTTTCGAACTCTTTGGCAAAGCGACCAGTCGTTAACCAGAAGTCCAACGAAGAATCAACCAGAGTGCTGATGTCTTCGCCGTCGAAAACTCTCCCAGAAACGGGCACGGCGGACTTCCCTGGAACGAACTCTTCTTTCGGGTAAGCTTCGTCGTGATACTGCTCGACCAGAGCCAGTATTTGTTCTCTCAGTGCTTCGGCCTTAGACACTGATTGTTTCTCGATAGGTTCGAATTGTCTCTTCAAGCGCTTCTTCCATTTCCCAATGCGGTTCCCAATCGATCAATTTTTTCGTAGCGGCGATATCGGATAAGACTGGTTCTCGAGTTTGACGAACATCTGCCACGCCGAATTGTGCTTCGACTGATGTGTTCATGAGTTGGCGGATTTGATTACACAGGCTTTCCAGGGATGTCTGGCGACCGGTGCCCAGGTCGAGGGGATCTGTGGTTGTGGCTGGCACAAGAGAAGCCTTGAGAATGCCGCGCACAACATCTTGAACGTAGACGAAATCACATTCGCGTGCACCATCAGACAAACGTGGTGGCACTTTGCGGAGCAAGCTGAGGATGGTGTGGGGAATAAGTTTGCTTGATTCTTGCCCCGGTCCAAACGTCATGAACGGGCGAACAACCGTGATCGGGAGACCGTAGCGCTCTTGGAAAAGCTTGAAGTAAATCGATGCGCATTGTTTAGCTGCTGCGTATGGAGAGGCTGCTGAGAGGTCGTTGGTAGGCTCTTCGGGAGTGGCGACGGCAACAAACTGCTGGCAATCGCTTTCCGTTGCGCTCATCAGTAGATTGACAGTGGCGACCACAATGTTGTTCAAAGTTGGCACCACTAGTTCAATTTTCTCCTGGGCGGTAACTGTAGCGGCGAGATGGAGGATTATGTCGGCTCGACTCTGGGCCACTAATTCTTTAGTGCTTTGAAAGTTGCTCAGATCGCATTCCAACAAATGCAAATTGGGATTATCTTTGTCTGTGCCGGTCCAATCTCGCGAACTCGCTTGTACGGACGCTCCTAGCTCAAGCAGCGAAGTGACGACGTGCTTGCCGATGAAGCCACGCGCTCCTGTGACCAGAATTCGTTTGTCCCTAAATGAGTCCTTGAACTCAGAAGTTAAGGAATGCTTTGTACCAATTGATGGTTTCATTCAACCCCCCATTTAGATCGAAGTCTGCGGTCCAACCGAGAACTTTCTTGGCTTTGCCTGCCGATAGGCTCTGGCTGTGTATTTCGCCTTCAGCCTGGTTGAGAATTCGCACTCCCATGTTTTCCAGATTGAGCGATTTTTGAATTGCTTGCACGAGTTGCAGCACCGTCAGTGGTGCTTCGGTGCTGAAGTTGAATGCTTCTCCGCGCACACCCTCGTTGTTCAGCTGCTCAGCCAGTTGCATGTAGGCTCTGGCGATGTCTTTGACAAAAATATAGTCGCGAACATAGCCGCCGTCACTGCGAATTTCTGGTTGCTTGTTTTGAAGCAATGAGCGAATTGTGCCAGGTACGATGCGATTCCAGTTCAGATCGCCGCCGCCATAGATGTTGCCGCAGCGCGCGATTGTGACCGGAGTTTGGTAAGTGTGGAAATAAGATTGAGCGATCAAATCTGCGCAGCTTTTGGATACTTCGTAGGGCTGGCGGCCAATCAGTGACATGTCCTCAGTGTAGGGAAGTATCTTTTGCGTGCCGTAAGCTTTGTCGCTTGAGGCTACAACGACTTCCTTGACCACTTTGGCGTGCACTCTGCATGCTTCCATGACGTTGTAAGTGCCGCGGATATTTACTTCGAAAGTCTGCAGCGGTGAGCGATGCGCAGTGCCTACAATCGTCTGTGCGCCAAGGTGAATGACCGTCGAGATTTCGTGTTCGTTGATCGCGCGTTCGACAGTGGAATAGTCTTCCAGTGCACCGTTGACGACGCAGCATTTGTCTACATCTTTGCTTCGATACAGCTCGGATTGCGGGTCTGCATCGTGAATCAAGAGTACAGGCACCGCACTTTCCTTGAGTAGTTCTTTGACGAGCCAGGACCCGATCATGCCGGTTCCGCCAGTCACAAATACACGTCGTCCTTGCCAAAACTCGCTCATGCCCAAACCTTCCAAGGTGCTGCTGCTGCTTCCCATAAACCTTCAAGCAAGCGCACGTCGCGCAGCGTGTCCATGCATTGCCAGAATCCTTCGTGTTTGAAAGCTACTAATTGATTGTCTTCCGCTAGTTTCTGTAGCGGTGCTCGCTCGAAAATTTCGGAATCCTCTCCTAGATAATTCAACACGTCAGGTTCCAAAACGAAGAATCCACCGTTGATCCAGCCTTCGCCCATTTGAGGTTTTTCAAGGAAGTCGTTGACGTGCATGTTTTCGCCATCAAAGTTCAACGCTCCGAATCTGGCTGGTGGCCTAACTGCTGTTACTGTCGCCAATTTCCCACGCGATTTATGATATGCCACCAACTCTGCGATGTTGACGTTGGCGACCCCGTCTCCGTAAGTGAGCATGAATGTTTCGTTGTTAATCCACTTCTTCAATCTCGCGATCCGCCCCGATGTCTGCGTAGCTAAACCGGTGTCGATGAGATGCACGAGCCAATCTTTGGAAGGTGTGTCGTGAACCTCTTTCTTCCCGTCCCGCAGATTGATGGTTAGATCGTTTTCCAAATAATATTGATCCAAGAAATAGCTCTTGATCACGTCGCCCTTGTAGCCGAGCGCCACGACGAATTCTTTGAATCCATAATGGGCGTAGATATTCATGATGTGCCAGATAATCGGACGTCCGCCCACCTCCACCATCGGCTTGGGCTTGACTACAGTCTCTTCCATCAACCTGGTGCCGAGTCCACCAGCGAGAATGATTACCTTCATGTGTGGAAAGACCTTCCCTGCGGTGTTGCAGGCGAGGATAGAGGCGCATAACAGGCTGGAATTGTACCACCCTAAAAAGTTGCTGGGACTGCACTTCTAGTGTTTTTCCTAGTGCCTTCTCTTGTCATCAGTCGTAAAATCGGGCTGTTCACTTACTATTCGGAAAATATGCCAAACAAATTAAAGTGCGCGTTTTTCGCAGCGCTTTGCTGCGCTCTGTTGTGCTCGACGGTTGCTCTCGCGCAATTAGAGTCCGCTGATTGCTTTAGCGGCGGGAACGTATTTCCTTCCAAGTCCGTTAATCGCGAGTCACCGCTGTCTATGCGGAAAATTCGCACACGGCTCACCGAGCCGCTATTGGGGGAGGCGCCAGCAATGTATGCACAGGGCGATGAGTTCGCTGGATATGAGCCTCACGTGGCGCTCGAAGATTTGGACCGTTACCTTCATGCTGAACCGCGTGACTTCGGTGCCAGGGACCCGTTTGCAAGCTGGTTATGTAAGGGGCCGGATTCATCGCAATTCGTGGTCGGGCAGGCTCCGTCAACGTATGTCACGAAGCGGTCTTCCAATGATCCCTGGGCGGAATTCTTTGTCGGTAAAGGACCTCGCCCAATCAAGCTAACTCCGGATGACATTTTGCCCAGGGCGCCTGTGCCGGAGTTTGAGCCTGACTATGATTCTGACTCTATCCTTGGCTTAGACGCATTTGTGGCAGGTGCAACCACTGCTGGCATAAAGTCATTTTCGTCGGGCTCAGACTCATTTTCGATGGGTGGGCAGCAGGGATGGTTACGTGGTGATAGGTTTTCATCGAGATACAGAAGACCGGGACGAGCCTTGGCAATGAAACCGTTCCGCGCTGCTCAAGGCGCGATCGGACACGCTGAAGTGTTGCCAGAACCTCGCTGGCCAGACTCGAATTCTCCGCTCAGAGTCTACATCTCGGGCACCGTCGCCGCAGCTCGGGGCGGATTGGTATCTTATGAGATCAAAACCGCTTTGAGCGAATGGCGCCAAGCATCCAATGGAAAGTTGCGTTACGTGTTGACGGATCAATATGTTAGCGCCGATATCGTCTTTGTTTGCGAGAACACGACCGACCATCAGTGGGCTGAGAACGTAACTGAGTATCACAACAGCAAGTACGATCGAGTACGTATATGTCTTATTGAGGAAACGCTGCTGAAGCTGGACCCAAAGCGGGTTCGTGGATTGTGCTTGCATGAAGTCGGTCACGCATTTGGAATTCGGAATCATTCGAACGACAAGCGTGATGCGATGTCTTTGGCAGCTACAGATGAATCTCATCCTGTTCTCGGATTGTCGAATAACGACAGAAAGCTGATCGCGAAGCTCTACCCTTAGCGCATTATAGATTCTTGAACATATCGGCGAAACTGTTGACGCCAGCGCTTGTAGACCTGTTCCGCTTCGCTAAATCTTGCAACGGACTTTCCATTTTATCCAACTGCGATTTGATCGATTGCGTTTGAGCGTTGTCGTATCCAAGTGTCCACATGCTAAAAGCCAGATCCCGTTTGAAAAGATGCTTAGCTCCTTCGGGCTTCGCTGAACATCAGCGCGGTAACCATCGAGGGGCGATTACTTTTTATAACTCCCTGTTTCGATTTCCGCAATGGTAAAGTAGGAACTATGGAGAGAGTTCGAATAGTCGCTTTATGTATTGGTGCCGCAGTAGTTTATGGAATCATCCATGATGAAGTTACGGCACATCTTTGCGTGGAGTATTTTACAGTTGCGCATCCGCATCTCTTTGCCACGCAGTCTGCAGCGGTGCTGGGAGTGGCGTGGGGAATCACCGGGACTTGGTGGATAGGCTTGCTTCTTGGAACAGTTTTGGCCCGCGTATCCACCGTTGACTCTGGTGCGCCGAAATTAACCGCAAAATCTCTCGCAGGTAGAATTGGTCTGATCGTTATTATCACTACCTTCTCCGCCATCGTGTCCGGCATTGCTGTGTATTACATCGCAACCTACAGTCATTTGGTGTTGCCAGATCCGAATGTATCGCCGGAAAAGCACAACATGTTTTATGCCGTGTGGGCTGCACATCTGGCAAGCTATTTCGCGGCAATTTCAACATCACTGTTAGTCGTGTTGAATGTATGGTCGATCAGAATGAAGAACATTGCAGGGCGAGTCAAGAACTCCGTGAACGTTGATTGTGCACGCTTAGAGGGCGAACCCCAACTGAGGCCGCGTTACACTATGGCTGCTCTCCTGGCTGCTTCTGACTTTTCCCAGCCAGCATCCAAAGAAGAAATTGAATGGGTTGGTGCTTCTGCAGTGGGACGTGAACTCCTCTGATTGAAGTCTGGATGACTGCGCAACAGTGTTAAACTCGTGCAGTCGAAGGATCTGATAATGGAGCGAAATACGGTGTCCAACCCACTTACGATTGTTACCAGTCCGCTTTCCGTCAAAGATTCCGTTAACAAACTTTCCGATTTATTGAAGGAAAAGGGTATCACCATCTTTGCGGTAATCGATCATGCCGAAGCAGGCAGGGCAAGTGGCTTTGAAATGAAGGACGAGATTCTCGTTATTTTCGGAGATCCAAAAGCCGGTACGAATCTGATGCTTGAATCACCATCCATTGGGATAGAATTACCGCTCAAGATTCTGGTGTGGCAAGAGTCTGAGACCCTGATTGGCTACATCGATCCCAAATTGCTTGCTGGAGAATTTCCGATAGCAAAGAACATTTTGCTCCTCGAAAAAATGTCCGCGCTAATGGCAAGTCTGGTTCGCGAGTTGCAAATTCAATAGATGGACGAGTTGGTGCACTTTTACATCTGTTTTGCCATCAGTGCGGTCAATCACCTCGATTGGTTCCACATGCGGATTAGACTCAGCGGTGCTTCGATTATTGCCACTTTGGAATGTTGTATAACTTCGTGCATATGGCATCCAGTTCAATGCCATCGTTAGCTAATTGGAGCTTGTAAGGCTCGATGTCTTCCGGGCGCCCTTGCAGCTCTGGCGACACGAGACACACCTTGAACCCTGCATCTTTAAGGGTGCTGAATTCTTTCTGATGCAATGGTAAATGAGTGAAGCAGTCTGCCCAGACCCAATCCACCTTTCCTGCGAATTTTAGTACCGTATCCAGGCTTTCGAACTCGGAATAGCGCACAGCGATTCGCTTTTCACCGAGTTTGTTTAGGGCGACAATCATTGGGATTGAAGAATCCAAAAAGAAATAGTCGGTGATTTTGTATCTCTGCATCAACTCAATGATGCGATGTTCGATTCGTTCGCTTTTGATATTTAGGATTAGTGTTCCGTGCTTCCATTCTGCGAAAAATGGCTCTGCGTCTTCGCCGTCCTTGAATGGGTCGTGAACGAGAATCAGGCGATCTCCACGATCCCGCAAATCGATTTCGGCACCATATTCGGTGGGCAGAGTTCTCAGGTTTTCCAGCTCGTTGATGCGATGTGCGATGTAGTGCATGGTGATCGTTCCCTTCGAATCTGGAATTACATTATCGTCTTCTTCAACTTGACGCTGAAATCCAGCGTGCGTTTGATGAAGCGAACTTTTGAGTTGAAGCCCGTATTCCAGTTGGACTGTCCATGCTGACGCTCTGGAAAGACAACGTCGATTCTGACTAAACTCTTCTTTTGTTTCATTGCCAGATAGTAAACGTACAGGTCCAATGCGAAATCGGATGGCGGCGATGTCCACGTTTCGTAAAAAGAACGATGGAATATGTTCGGTTGCGCATTGATGTCCCACAGCGATGTACCGAGGTAGGCGGACTCGAAGATGCTCATGCCGCCAGTGAAGAATGAGTCTGAGAGCGGGCGCCCTCGTCTCTGGCCCTTCACATAAATGTCGACTGGGAAATTAGCTTTCTCGATTACTTCCATCGCTCTCACGATGTCTTTGGGATCGGTTTGCATGTCCGCATGAGTCCAGCCAAGGTAGTCGGTCTTACAGGCTGCTAGCCCTTGCAGGATTCCGTATCCATAACCTTGATTGACGGGCACCAACAATGATTCCGCGAAGGCAAACTTTGGCAATTGACTGGCCAATACATCCGCACTGTCATCCTTAGAGCCGTTGTCTACTAGGAGAAGTTTGATGTCACCGCGAGTGGTTACTTCCTGAAAGCGGTTCAGGATCAGCGGAATATTCTTAGCTTCGTTGTAGCAAGGAATTACGATTGTTAGACGAGTAGTCATGGTCGTTCCGTCCCCATTTGAACTCTTTGCCGTAGCTCAGTGTCTTTTTCATTTGCATTTCGATCGACTTCGATCGAGTAGGGATGCCAGTTGCACTTATGAAAGAAGGATTGCCAATATTCAAATGTCTTCAAGTCGTTCGGAGTCCCGAAACAGATGTAGTCATCGACTTCGAATGCGACACATGTAAGCCCCATCCGCACAGCCACTTCGATCATGCTGTCGACGTAGAACTCGCCGTTGACGCGGATGTTTTCTTTTTTCAGCATCTCGAAAGCGTTGAGAAAGTCGCTCGTCTTGCGAAAATAGAACGCACCAACGATGGCATGGTCGTTTCGTGGTTGATCCGAAATCGCTTTCTTGACTGAAACGCCGGTGATTTTCGGAAACTCGGATACGTTTCCATCCACTTTGATCCAGCCATACATTTGCGGATTGCGCTCACTGGCTGGATGTTGCCTGAAGCTCAAAGCGGCAACATCGATACTTGTCTCGTTCAGCAATGCGTTCCACTTTTGCGGATCGTAAATGATGCCGTTGTCGCAGGCGCCGATTAGCAGTTGATCGTCAGGCGCTTGTGGCGGCGTCGCCCTCACAAGTCCGAGCTCGCAAGTGGAGGCTTGACCCTCGGTGACTTCGTCTATGGCAACGACGCTTACGTTTTCAAATTCGTCTCGCAGCGTCTGTTCCAGTTTCGAATGATCCAGGTGTTCTTTCAAAGCTACGAAGATGTAGCGATTGGCTGGCGGCAAGTTATCGCATGCCTGCACGACCATCGGCTTTCCACTAACCGGAATCAGCGGTTTTGGTAAGTCGTAACCAACCGCGCTGAATCTGGCGCCTCTGCCGGCCATTGGGATTAGGACTGTGTCAGTGAGCTGCGTCGGTATTGTACTTTCTTGTTCTTGTTCCAGTCTCGCGAAGTAGTTGGACCAGTGTTGATACTCTTCCAAATCCCGAGGCGTCCCCCATTGCAGCATGTGCTGCACTTCGTAAACTGACACGGGAAGACCGTCTTCTACCATCAGGTTGTAGATCATGCTGACATAGAATTCGCCGTTGACTTGAATATCTCTTTCCATTAGCCGCGCGAAATATTTTTTGACATATTCGCCGCGAGAGAAGTAATAGGTTCCGTTTGACGCAAACTCTGACATTCTGTCATCTGTGAACGGTTTCTTTTCTTGGATTGCCTGCAACCAGAGATCCGTATCTTTGATGAAAGCGTAGTTGTCCGTGCCTAGCATATGAGGATGAAACCCTCTATAAGACGGCACTGATCCGGCCGCTCCACGTTTTCTGGTTGTCGCTAAAAAGTCTTCGCAATCCCAGTATGAATAGAAATCGCAATAGTTAACGATCACTTCTTCGTCATCGGCAATGCGATCGAAGCACTGCGATACTGCGTAGACGGGACCTTTTTTGTGCGGCGCAATTGTGATGATTTCGCCCTTGGGTGCAAGTTTTTTGAGGACTTGAGCAAGATCCGTTTGTTCGAGATGGTCCTGGTTACAGATGAAGGTGAACTTGTCGTTCGGGTCGAACATCGACACCACATACTTGATGATTGGTGCATTGTCCACGTCTATAAGCGGTTTCGGCTTTGTATAACCGGCTTTCTTGAACCGCTCTCCTGTTCCAGACATGGGAATGACAATGTGCGTCACAAGTTTTGCCTGTACTTTTCCGCTTCCCAGTTGCTCAAATAGTCGACTTCACTCTGCGGCAGAAATTGCATGGTGGACAAGTCTCCGCTGGTTTGCAAGATTACGTGAGACTTGAGGACATCTTCCATCTCTTTGCACTTCCGCAAAGACTTGCCCAATAGGAAAATTCGAGTCTTGCCAGCCACCGGCATGAGCACTACTTTTGGTGCATGTTTTGTCGTTTTCAAAAATTCTCTGACTGGAAGTTTTGCTGATTCCATGTCCTCAGATCGTAAGAGCAGACCCTCGGGGCCGCAGTATACGAGCTGGTCTGGAGTGGCGCAGCGTGCCAAAATAGCATCTTGACTCTTCTCCACTGCATCAGATCGGAAGAGCGTCGTG
>JBBQFO010000174.1:0-9908 GCA_038322035.1 Candidatus Obscuribacterales bacterium | reverse complement strand
AAACCGTACACGTCACAGCCAAACAGCTCGAGAACGTAAGCCGTATCGTCAACATGCTCGGCCCACTCTCGCCAGTGTTTTTGAAACCATTCAAGAACTGAATTGTCATCGAATTTCTTCAGATGATTTAGATTCGGAGTTCCGTAATGGCTGCGGTAAACGAAGTAGACGCTCATTGAAATCCCCAACGACGACCAGTCATAAGGATATCAAATCACGGTCACATAGGTGCCCAGCGGGGTGTTGCAAACGTTATTTGGAGTGCCGCGCAGACTTGCTTGGTTTCACCGTTGGATAAAGGTTCACAGGGCGGCTAGGAGCTTCGTATGTTTCAACCGTACCATCCGAGTTTCTTTTCACGTGCACTCCGCCAATCACTCGAGAATACGCTCTTGAGACGATCGGAGGTCGATAAGTCTGTGCAGCTTCTTGTGTAAGGGATTCAGAATTTCTCTGGGTGGAACTGCTTCTATGTCCTGATTTTGCTGTTGCTGGAAGCTGGAAACTGGAAAAGAAGCAAGTACCAAATAAACTTAGTAAAGCGAGCGCGAAAGTCAATCTAAGTGATTTCGTTGATAGCATGTTGAATTTAATAAACCCGGACGACTGCATAGGATGACCTCATATCAGTGAACTGAACTAGTCATATCAGGACAGTGTTACCAGAACGTTGCTTTATTCAAGGACCGCTTTACGCTGGCCCAGACAAGCGGACCGTGGAGATACGGATCCATTTGAGGAATATGTGGTGGAATACAGATATATTTCACGTGAACGGACAAGCTAATGGTCGAAACCATCGCCCGAACAATTGAGATTCCGGAGTGGAATCTAGAACTTCAACAAAAGTCGTCCACATTTTGGACGAAACATGGCATGACGATGTCTCAAGATGACGACAGCCTCTCGGGTGATCGCGGCGGTATCTTGAACGTTCTGATGTCGGCCAAGCCTGATGCCATATCCTCTCGACTGTCCATTACCTCTTTTGAAACCACGAAAATCGACTGTGTCATAAAAGCCAGTACAACTTTTCAAATATGGTGCATTTGGGACAAGACAATCTTCGAACTCGAATTGAGTTTATTCAATCACTTTCTCAAAACTGGCGATTCGAAAGACGAGCATTGGCAGTCCTTTGTAGAAACATACCAAAAGCATTATTGGATGGCGAATTTAACAGGCGGCCTGATGGGGCTAAAAATGTCAGAGAAGGAAAGAAGGCAATTTCGAGCGGATATAGACATTGATATAGGCATGCACTGTGAGCACTGAGCTATGGCGGACAGTAGGGCGCCAGTCAGCTTCTAAGAATCCTCGCGCTAGAGGAAGTGGCTAGGGACAATTAGTTCACACTTGTCCCTTATATTAAAACTATCCCGAACGAACTAAATGAAAGAGAACTGCAACAAAGCTGTTCGGACCTCCTTCGCGTTGGCTACTGAGAGGACTTACCAAATGCATAATTCAGACCAGGTTCGCGATTTCTTTCAAAAAATGGCTAATGGACTTGTTCTCAACCCAAGCAGTCAATATGAAGAGCGCATCAATTCCGTTAATCGACACAGTCAAGACAAGCCTAGACAGCGTGTCGGCAATTTCTCAGACTTCGGCGTCGGACTACCTCCATTGGCACAGAGCTAGTCAGCGCGCTAATTTCAGCCTGCTTGCGTTTCCGTTTTCGGTCCGATTATGTCCGTTACCACAGGCGACAACGTTTATCGGTGGGCAGCATCATCGAGTCTTTGTCGTCACATTTAAATGCTTCGGCAAAAGCGTCCATGTTGGCTAGCGTTCCATTAACTCGGTATTCGGCTGTAGGGTGGGGATTGGTTTTAGCGATCAGACGCTCGCGCTCAGGTCTGTAGTTTGTCGCCCAGCATTGAGCGAAGGCAATGAAGAATCTCTGCTCAGGCGTAAATCCGTTGGCGTCCTTCTGATGCGGTTTGCCTGCTAGCTCTTTTTCGAGCGTCTTGTACGCGATCGTGAGACCGCCCAGATCCGCAGCCGCTTCCCCTGAGACGAGTTTGCCTTTCAGGTGAGTATCGCCAGCCACGACATATCCGTCGTACTGCTTACGAATCAGATCGACGCGAGTCTCGAAGCGCTTCATGTCCTCAGGCGTCCACCAGTTCTGCATGTTTCCTTTGGCATCAAATTTACTGCCTTGGTCGTCGAAACCGTGTGTCATCTCGTGACCGATCACCATTCCCATGCCACCGAGATTGGTGGCGTCGTCGGCTTTGACGTCAAAGATGGGCGGCTGTAAAATGCCCGCAGGGAATACAATTTCGTTCATGGCTGGATTGTAATAGGCGTTCACAGTATGGGCGTTCATCATCCATTCAGTGCGGTCGACCGGTTTGCCGATTTTGCTTAACTGCCGATTGAACTCGAATTCGTTGGCTCGAGTCACGTTGGCGAAATAGCTGCCATCGCGGCTGATATGCAACTTCGAATAATCACGCCATTTATCGGGATAGCCGATTTTCTCCTGAAAAGAATCTATCTTAGCGAGCGCGTTTTTGCGCGTCTCCGGGCTCATCCAGTCGAGCGTTTTCAAATCTTCCGTGAGCGTAATGCGCAGTTGATGCACCAATCGAAGTGCCTTTTGTTTTGCCTCAGGTGGAAATGCTGTGCGCACGTATACTTCGCCTACAGCTTCACCGAGGTCCCTGTTGGTTGATTCGACCACCCGTTTCCAGCGCGGCAAGATCACCTTTTTGCCCTCTAAAAGGCGCCCGTGAAAATTGAAATCTTCATCTTCGAATTTGGAAGAAAGATACGGCGAAGCGTCATCGATCAGATGGAACGTCAGATAGTCTTTCCAATCAGCAAGCGGAATTGCGGACAGTTGAGCGTCCATAGCTTTGAAAAATTCTGGCTGTCCGACTGTAATGTGTTCGATGGTTGGATGACCAATCTCAGCTAAATATTTTGTCCACGAAAAATGCGGCGTCAGTTTGTCGAGCTCAGCGACAGTCATCTTGTGATAGACGTTCTCCGGCTTTCTCGTATCTTCGTTTTTCATACTTGCTTCGGCAAGCTTGATCTCGATGTCCATGACTTTCTTGGCTTTCTCTGCTGCCTGAGCGTGGCTGTTACCAAGCAGTTCGAACATCTTTTCGATGTGAGCCAGGTAATCCTGTCGCTTCTTGACCGAGTCCGCGTCTGAGTTCGTGTAATAATCGCGGTCCGGCAAACCCAATCCGCCTTGCCAGGCTGATCCGATGTATTTCGTGCTGTCCTTAAAGTCCTGGTCCGACGAGAATTTGAACAGTTCGTTGCCGCCGAAAGGATGCAATCGAGCGATTTCAGCTTGCAGCTCGGCCTGGTCTTTGATGTCGTTGATGCGCTGGAATTCTGACTTTAGGGGCTGTGCGCCTGAAGCCTCGATTTTTTTAGTGTCCATGCCGCTGAAGTAGTAATCGCCGATTTTCTTATCGTTGCTGCCTGGCTTGAGATCAGGTTTGGCGGATGCTTCTTCCAGAATTTTGTGAACACGGGCAAGATTTTGCTCGTTGATGACGCTCAACATTCCCCAGTTCGCGTAGTCGTCAGGTATAGGTGTCTTCTTCAGCCATGTGCCGTCTGCGTACTTGAAAAAGTCATGGCAAGGGGCGACGCTTTTGTCCATATTGTCAACATTTATGGTAGCGGCGCTCTCCTGGGCTGAATGAGCCGGAATCAGAAGCGCTGTAACGATGCCTAATGTGCCTGCAACAGCCGTGCGGCTGAAAAAATTTGATACTCGAAACAAAATAGACCCGCCTTGAGAAATACTGCGACGCACATTTTAGCAGCCTCAAAGTGTTTGATTAAGGTTGGAAACTCAAATCGTTTCGGCCGTCAGCCGGAATTCTCAATGATGATATTTCGTTGGCAAACTCTATTACCGCAAGGCCGCGGTCTGTGAAGGTTGTGAGGGTGACAATTACATATACGCCACGCATTACGATGATGTAGCTGCCTGTAGAGGTGACAATCGTCAGATGCTGAACTTTATCAATTAGAGATGATGACTTTGCCACAAGCTCTGCAGCCATAAGCAGGTCAAGGGACCAGCGGAAAAGGTTATCGTTATGGTAATCATCCGGCAAAGTGGTGCACACCACTCCTCCAGCAAGAGTCAGGCAAGCGGAGCCAATGACCGCAGGAAATTCTGAGATCTTCTGTAAAAGGGCATAAATTTCCACATCAGTTTCGCGCAGCATATTTGCATTATAGACTCTGCCTCGATCAGCAGAGCCGAGCACTATATATGGTGCAGCTGAAAACAGTTCAGATCAAAAAAGTACAAAAACGACAGTGCAGCCACAAGTTTGTGCGGCTGCCCTTAAAGCGTCGTTCATCCAGCTTGGTGCGCTGGTTTAGTTTATTGAATTCCCATTTTTTGTTCGCTTAGGATGGTCGCTAGGATGCCTCCAAACGTATTGGCCTAAACCGGAAGGATGCGAAACCTTCCACTACTTAGATCTATCAAAACTTTGCACTTAAAGCTATCCCTCAACAGGTGTTTTTGTCAGGTTTAAAGATTAAGCGTGAACGTCGATTTTATAAGACTCGAACGGTACGCTCGAGATGCTGCCATAGACAGCATTTGCACATTAACGGCTCTGCGCGCTGCTACAATTTCACTAAACTTTCAACGAGGTCATGTATAAATGCGCCAAAAGAAGCTCGGCAAAAGCGAACTCAACGTTTCAGTACTGTGCTTCGGTGCAAATGTGTTCGGCTGGACAGTTAGAGATGAAAAACTCTCGTTCAAGTTGCTCGACCGTTGTCTCGAGGCTGGGCTCAACTTTATCGACACAGCAGATATGTATTCGACTTGGGTGCCAGGCAATCAAGGCGGCGAATCCGAAACACTGATTGGCAAATGGTTCAAAGACAGAAAGAACCGCGCCCAGGTCATCCTCGCGACAAAAGTCGGCATGGAGATGGGTCCTGGCAAAAGTGGACTGCGCAAAAGCTATATAATGAAGGCGATTGACGCGTCGTTGTTGCGCCTCAAAACTGACTATGTGGACCTGTATCAGTCACACAAAGACGACGAAACAACGTCGGTTGAAGAAACACTGACCGCATATGCTGATTTGGTCAAACAAGGAAAAGTGCGTGTTATCGGCGCTTCGAATTACACACCTGAACGTCTCAGTGAATCTCTCAAAGTAAGCGC
Organism: Candidatus Obscuribacterales bacterium; assembly: GCA_038322035.1. Classification (GTDB taxonomy): domain Bacteria; phylum Cyanobacteriota; class Vampirovibrionia; order Obscuribacterales; family Obscuribacteraceae; genus PALSA-1081. The sequence continues at coordinate 4,729 of JBBQFO010000174.1, read as the reverse complement.
CGAATTTCAACTCCCTCGCTACGAAAGTCTGCAACCGCTATACAACTTATTGGAACGAGAAGAATTCGAAACACAACTGGCGCCACTGTGCGCCAAAGAGAATATCGGAGTGATCGGATATTTCTCACTAGCCAGCGGTTTTCTGTCTGGCAAATACAAAAGGAAAGAAGACATGGCGCAAAGCGATCGCGGCTCGCGTGTAGAGAAATATATGAATGAGCGAGGATTTCGAATTATTGATGCACTGGAGAAAGTAGCGAAGGCGACAGACTCAACACCATCGGCGGTGGCACTAGCCTGGCTGATGGCGCAACCAACTGTCACTTCTCCGATCGCCAGTGCGACCAATGAAAAGCAATTGGACGAATTGATCGCAGCCACCAAGCTTGTCTTGGACAAAACAGCATTAGCGATTCTGAACGAAGCCAGCGACTACGCCGAAACCAATGCGCGGAAATAGACGATCGACTGGCACAAGAGATCCGTTCACCATAATTTGGCAAGACTGCTAAAATGTGCAGTGGGCGTTAGCACTACACTGAATAGGTAAGCGCTAACCTCCTCTAAAAAGAACCTGGTGACCGAAAACAGCAATCAAAAGGCTAGTCTGTGGAATCGGATCACAAAAACGCGGATGGCTCATACGCCGAGCCTGAGAAAGCCTCGTCGCTAGTTGAGAGACCTAGTCAAAGTTCGCAAAGCGAGCCAGAACATCAGTCCGATGCGACTGCAATGCCGCAAATGATTGGTCACTTCAGAGTGGAGCAAAAACTAGGCACGGGCGGCATGAGCGTGGTCTATAAATGTACTGACCTGGCTGTGAATAGAACCGTCGCCGTCAAAGTTTTGCAAACACGACTTTTGTCCGAAGAGAAATGGATGAAGCGTTTCCAGCAAGAGGCAAAGGCAATCGGTCGATTATCTCATCCCAATATAGTCAGCATTCACCATTTTGATGTGCACAGAGAAGGACCATACATCGCTATGGACTATGTCGAAGGACAAAGTTTAGATGAATTGCTACAGAAACACGGACCGATGAGCGTAGAACGCTCAATCAAACTGATCTCGTTAGTGATGAATGCGCTAGCACATGCCCATTCGAATCAAGTCGTACACCGAGATCTGAAACCGAGCAACATCATGGTAGTAAACGTCGGAACAGCAGAAGAATCGATCAAACTTTTGGACTTCGGAATAGCAAAAATCGAGCAAGCTTCGGAACATAAGCTCACGCAGACAGGGGAAATCTTTGGCAGTCCGCTGTACATGAGCCCCGAACAATGTCAGGGGAAATCAGCTGATCATCTCTCGGATCAATATTCTGCAGGCTGCATGCTCTACGAGTGTCTAACCGGTTATCCTCCATTCTCCGGCGATAATTCGTTCAGCATCTTGATCAAGCACATCAACGAACAACCACCATCACTGAAGGAAGGTAGCTTAGGCGGAAGCTTTGAACCATACATAGAAGATGCAGTTCGCAAAATGTTGGAGAAAGATCCACATAAACGCTTCGCGTCAATTCAAGAAGCCGAGAAAAGTCTCACGAAATCAACACATTTCGACCAACAAGAAAAACAGATCGAATCCAAGTCGAAGGTCCAGCGAGAAAACCGAGGCAATCCTATAGTGATTGGTGCCACCATACTAGGTAGCAGCATTTTTCTGATAACTGCCGTTACCTATGCCATGTACTCGTTAAAAGATACCACCCCTCTGGCTGGGAAAAGTGTTGATCTGATAACAATCATGGACCGCTCGGCAAAGGACTACGGCGACGACATGGTGCTCGACTATTTATCGAGAGACAATAACAGCCTGGCCAATAAAGTTAGCGCGTCAGCCCATAACTGGAAAAGAATTACAGATAAGGCGATGACAAAAATTTCGCAGATGCCCAACCTGAAAAGATTGGTTCTCACAAATTGCGGAGACATCACTCCGACAGGATTAAGCAAGTTGGAAAACGCTACAAAATTAGAAGAGTTAGTGCTCAACGGCACACCATTCGATGACACGAGCGTTTCCACGATCTTAAAGCTGAAACCGCTCTTGTACTTGAGTGTGAACGGAACCCACATCCACGAAGCAGGGCTTCGAGAACTGGCCAAAACAAAACTGCAAGGGATAGATGTGAGAAGTATCAATCTGAGCGACGCTGGCTGCGAAGCAATCTCAAAAATAAAAACGATACAGATGTTAGATATCAGTGAGAATCGCCGTGTCACAAAAAAAGGATTGCAATTGATTGCAGATATGCCCGATCTCGACTCTCTTGACGCCAGTCAAAACAGCTTGAGCAGTAGCGACATCGAGGCTCTTAGTCGAGCCAAGAAGCTAAGGATGCTCGGTCTCAGCGATACGTTTGTCGACAACAGTGGACTCAACTATATCAACAAGATCGGCACGCTGGAGGAACTTTGGTTAGATGGAACCAGAATTTCCAAAGGTGCTTTGTTGAAATTGACTAATCTCAATCACTTGAACCGCCTGCAATTAAGCAACTACGAACCAAGCCAATCAGAACGACAAAAATTTGATACTTTGATGCCTCAATGCAAAATTGAAAAACCTAAAATTCGGAAAGCTGAAGACGGTCTCTAAGGTCAAGAATCTCAGATGATGGTTGCGGATACCGAGCGTGCAATGCCAGAGCCAGAGCGCGTGGAATCGATATCGCTCTACCGGCACTGACACGTTCGTGATAGAGATTTTCATAGTCGTGAGGAACACGCAAAGACCAGTTAGTATCACTAACGGTGCCTGGCTCGTTGTAGACATCGTTCATCCCTAACAGATCCGGAAAGAAAATCGAGACGTTACGTGCCGGACTAGCAAATAAGTCTGCGAACATCGCCTCGCATAAGTGATTTGGATTTGCAACTAAATCTGCTGCGAATGCCGTTCTCAACTCTGGATTTGGTTCCAATCGCTCAGACAGATATTGAGCCCGATCTTCTATTTCACCTGACTCTTTCCATTCATTGACAATACGCCAGGCCGGTTTAGTGTCGTGATTTCCAACCATAATCCAATCAGAGGGCTGAGCATTCTCGCTGCGATAACCATCAGCAGCGTTGGTCAGACTGGCTTTCTGGGTGACTCTGAAGCGTCCGAGCGAATGACGCTCCATCACTCTCTTAAGCGGATAAGGACAGGTACTCAGAACCTCACATACAACATCCGACGCCGGCGAACCTTGCTTGGCCATGACGTCAATGACCAGATCGATTAAGACGGAGAAAAGTTCTACTTGATCGTCACGCAAATCGACAACCCAGTTGTCTGCATAGCGAGGAGTTTGTTTGTCTGGATTCAATTGCTGCGTTTCGGCAATTGCGAAGTGGGCCAAGTCGGAGTGCCCCGGTTGGTCCGGAGACGAAAACAGTCGGGCGCCCGACTGCACCGCATTTAGTGCATTTGAATCAGTGCTGTCGTAGACCCACGGACAAACCAATCCATGCGGATGATCCAATCTAATCCCGTCAAACTCGAGCAACATCTTTTCAATACGACTTTTGAATTGCGTTAACGCCGGGCCAAATTCTCGCTGCGATTCACCTGAGGTTGAGAGCCCAGACTTAGCAGCTTCTCCGACCGCACAGTCAGCGTAATATTTGCGAGGGTCCAGTACCGGGAAGCCCCAGGGTTGACCGTCTGGATTAGTTCTACTAGGCGGAGCGCCCATCAAGTAACCCGCCAAAAACAGGTGCCTGCAACTCCACGTATCTGACGACGAATAGCCGATTTGCAAATCACCATACAATCGAAGCCCAATATCCGCGGCGAACTCTTGAAGAGACTTATGTTGCAAATGCACAACGAATTGGCAAAAGAAATAAAAGCGAATCTGATCGCCCCTTTGCTCGCGCAGATCACTAATCCTGGACTGGCTTGCAATCTCATCTCCAGGCGCTGATGCAAATAATCGTTGATCCAAATTTGACCAACGTCGCCAATCATCAGTGCCATATTCAATCGTCAAGACTTCAAAGATTGCATCACGAAACAGCCAATCTTCGCCAAGGCTGCGTTGAGCTTCCGTCCACTCGTTGAATGAATTCCAGAGCTGAGGAACTTCGCGCTCACTGTTTACGAATTTCCTGAATGCTTTTCTCAGCGCTGCTTGCTGCGCGTGCCAGGCATATTTATAGTCGAAACAACCTTGTGTTTCAGGTTGTGATGCCGGGCAGTCAGCGACAAGATCAGCCACGGTAGCCATATCCAACAAACCGCACCACTCCGAATTTTCCGCCAGCGCTTTCAGTGATATCGATAGTTCGTTTTTTGAAAACAGAGTGCCATCGTAAGGCGATGGATTTCCTTGCGACGTTTTTCCTTGTGGTCCAAACTGAATGCCAGTGAATCCAAGTGAACGCACGAAGTGAATGAATTTGGTGCCACCATCTGTATAGGCAGATCCTCTGCCTACTTCTTCATCAGCTGCACTGGGAAAACTTTGATCGTGAATGGCGAGCACAAGGCGGTCAGTTCCAAGTGCCAAGAGTGCTTCTTGAACTTCAAGCTGCACCGGACAGTACGTCTTGTGTCCTGGTTTCTGTTTTGACTTCGACACGGAACCTTTGGATTCATCTATGGGCAGCGGAACATTTACGGGCATTGGAACAGTTTCACCAGTCGAATGATAGCAGAGCGTATCGTACAGATCAGAAATTATTGTCCACCCCGCGCTTGGCAATTTGTTGCAAGACTTATTTTTGAAATT
>JBBQFO010000173.1:0-9913 GCA_038322035.1 Candidatus Obscuribacterales bacterium | reverse complement strand
CGCGACCACGCTCGGCAAAAGCGTGGTGATATCCTCCGCCCAAGCTTGCTGCCAATCCAGTTTCCAGGCTGAGCATGGCGGCAGCCTTTGTGCCACCACTTTTGAGGCGCAAATCTTCGATTAAATTTGGCAGCGGCTCAGTTGCGCTTTCGGGAATGTATTCATTTCCCTTAAATTCAAAAATTTCCAGCCATGTGGCCGTGTCTTTCAAGGTTTCCAGATATTCCGCTGTGTGCACAAGGCGCACGTCAGCATCGGTGATTGTTTCAGGCAGCCGGTATTCGATTTTTTCGGCGCCCCGGGCGGACGCTTCTTCGTTCAAGCGTTTGAGGACCAATTCACCCCGGTCCAGCGCGAACGGTTTGTCAACCCCGAACCGGCCGAGGTCTGTCTTGTATTTTGGTGAGTAAAACAGAGGCGCAATCATCGTTTGCAAGTATAACCCGCAAGCTGTTACAAGGGTGAGTCGGTGGGGCAAGTTGAGTTAGCGTCTGGGAGAAATTGTAATGAGAAGCAGTGGCTTTGGTCTGGGCAAGAGCAAGCAACCTAAAGAGGAAGCGAAGAAACTACCGCCAACAAATGCTGATTTGACAATGTTGTTGGGGCTGTCGCAGAAAACTGTGGACCGGACGTTCACTTACAACTGGCAATCGCCCGATCAGACCAAGTTGTATTATTTAAGCGTCATCACCCACGGCAAGGGTTCGGATGCGCGAAAAGGCTGGAACGTCAGCGCTGTCGACAACGCAGTTGCGGGTTCGGCTGATTGGACGCTGCAAGCTGACATCGAGGGGCGACGTCAGCAACTTTTTAATATGCAGTCCAGCGACTCATATATGGTTCAGTCGGTGATTGATGAAATTCTTGTCGACGGAGCCGCTGACACATCGGCAGCCGCACCTCTGGATGAGCAGTGGGCAGGCAATGACCAGCAAGCTGCTGGTGAAGAAAGCAGCGGTGGACCACCAGCTTATGGCGGTGCCGCGCCCGCATATGGAGGTGCTCCAGTTAGTTCTTATGGTGGTGCCGCTGGCCCCTCCTCTGGCACTGCAGGCGGTGCTGAACTGCCTGAATCAGGTAGCTTGCGTGACACTGCGATCCGCTCCTTGATCTTGCGCTTTGTTTCCAGTAAAGCAACCGGGCGTCTTCTCGTCGATCAAGGAACAGTGACGTCGGAATTATTTTTTACTGATGGAGAAGCGACGCACGCAAAGTCGATTCATTCGATTTACAAAGATAGAGATATGACGGGCGACACCGTGGTCGTTGATTTGTTGACCTGGACGCAAGGCGATTACAAATTTCAGAACGGCTACCCGGCCGCTACTCGCACTGTGCATTCGTCCATTGAGGATTTGTTTGCTGGAAAAGTGGCGGCAGCTCCGCCACCTTCGGGTGAATTTGCAGTCGCTCCGGCCGCTCCGTCTGCCCCTCCGAAACTGCCTGGAACCGCCGCTCCACCTATTCCACTGGCGGCGAGAATCAAAGTCGATCCAGATGATTTTGCCAATGCCGATGACTTGATTGGCGAGACTTTTTCCAATCTGATCGAGCCGTCTGGAATGTTGAAGTATGGAATGTTTTTGATGTTGACTCGCACTGAGTTTGCTCGTCATGAAATGAGCAGAACACCGTTTTGTGTTGCGGCGATTGGCTTAGAATCACAAGGTGTGCTCAGCAACGAAAGCATCGGCAAAGTTCAGGAATGTTTTGAGAGTGCAGGGCAAGCGCTCGACACCATTTCGGCTGCCACCGGAGTGCGATTCTTTGCTCTCTTCCCGCACTGTTCGGGTACCACTGCTGCAGCAACGCTCAAACAATTTTTGACTAATCTGCAAAACACGCAGCTAGGAAATGGCGTGCACGGCAGTGCATTGCGAATGTCCGTGGGTTTGTGCGAAGTGCCTCGAGATGGAGGAGACTTCGAATCAGTAATGAGTCGGGCTTGTAAGCTGCGGTTGTCGGCCACTCCGGAAAGGCGGATTGTCCTCAACGTCGGTTAGGCGCGCAAACTTGAGAGACCGTGGGGATGCCAAGGTTCGCTAGTTGGGCCAGTCTTGTTACGCCCGGTCAAATGCCTAAAGTAGAGAAGCTTAGCTAATTGATCTAAAAGAGCTATTGATCGCGCGATTAGATCTGAACTAGGTTTAGCTGTTTTATTTAGCTTTTTTATTTTCTTTAACTACCCAGCAGGACCAACCGGCACATCCCCATCCCTTGCCCCGACATAGTTCCACGCGCCAATATGCGCATGGATTGTCTGAGCACATGGAACCTGCTGATGGTGTGATCGTGAGCGTTTACTCACAAGACACCATATTCAGTGCCACAGAAAGCGGAGGTCTGACATGAATACCGACACAACTTCTGCCCCGGCGACCAATACGTCCGTCCGACAGGCAGGTGAGTTTTACCCCGAAATCGCGCCATTCTGCACAGGAATGCTGAGCGTTTCGGATGGTCATCAGATTTACTTCGAAGAGTCAGGCAACCCCCACGGTAAGCCGGTGCTCTTCGTTCACGGTGGTCCCGGTGGTGGAACAGACGCGAGCTATCGCCGTTTCTTCAACCCCGATCTCTATCGCATCATTCTCTTCGACCAGCGCGGCTGTGGACATAGCTTGCCCTACGCATCGCTCGATCACAACACGACTTGGGACTTGGTCGCGGACATGGAGTCGATTCGCAAGCATTTCGGTATCGAGAAGTGGATGTTGTTCGGCGGCTCATGGGGTAGCACTCTCGCTATCGCATACGCCGAGACCCATCCCGACCGCGTCACAGAGCTTGTTTTGCGAGGAATCTTCCTCGGTCGCAAGCAGGAACTCGACTGGCTGTATCAGTCCGGCGCTTCCACCGTGTTCCCCGAGTTCTGGCTCGACTACCTGAAGCCGATTCCGGCTGACGAACGGCTCGACATGGTCAAAGCGTACTACGCTCGTCTGACCAGTGACGACGCCGCCATCCGGGTGGAAGCCGCTCAGGCCTGGAGCCTCTGGGAAGGCAGCACGAGCAAGTTGCATGTTGATGAAGGACTGCGCGCGCGCTTCGGCAACCCCGAATTCGCAGTGGCAATCGCTCGCATCGAGTGCCACTATTTCATCAACCGCTGCTTCCTGAAGACGGACTCGCAGCTGCTCGATGATGTCGTGCGCATCAAGCACATTCCCTGTGTGATCGTGCAAGGCCGTTACGACATGGTCTGTCCGATCGCCACTGCTTACGAACTGCATCAGGCCTGGCCGGAAGCCGAGTTCGTCGTGGTTGCCGATGCCGGTCACTCGATGTCGGAGCCCGGAATTCGTCGTGCGCTGGTTCAGGCCGCGGACAAGTTCGCCACCGTCTGAGCCAAGTTGCATCGTTCCAAATTCGCAGTCAGAGCGGAACGACATTTGTTCCGCTCTTTCTGCTCACGCACTATGCGTGGTGTCAACTCGCGCTCTCAACAGAGGCGCGATTAAATCGAGCCCGGGCCCAATCGCTCGGACTCCTACTCTCAAGGAGAGCTTATGTATTACGACGCAGCACTATGGCTGCTGTTTTTGTTCGACATTTGCTTGGCCATATACGTTGTTCGCGCACTGCGACGTCGCCTCACTGTGACGCCCTGCGCCAACCTGGCAGAAAGCAAGTCGGACACCGGCAGCAACGACAATGATTTGACTGGCTCAACGCCAGAGTTTTTGGTCAAGCCTTACGTCCAGCTTGGCACTGCCCCTGGTGACAGCGGGCGCGAGAGCCTTGAAATTCGCTGGTTTGCTCCAAGCACTCCGGCGGACCAGTGGTCTCTCGAAATTCGACTGTCCAAGTCGCTTCGCGGCTCGTTCAAGCGCCTCTGGCTAACGCCTGCGCAGAGCCCCGTCGCCTTCCTCGAACACGACCAGGCGAAGGTTAACGAGCAGACTCAGTTCTCTTGCGTGGTGCAGGATCTCCTGCCCGGCGAGCAGTTCGAGTACGAGGTGCACAAGAATGGTATGCCCATCTTCGCTTCCTACAGCACCGCTCGCAAGAGCGCGTCGCAGCCTTATCGCTTCGTCGCCGTCGGTGACATGGGCGAAGGCAAGCCTGAGCAGATGAAGATCGCGCATCAGATCTCGCGTTTGATGCCGGACTTCCTCGCCATGCCCGGTGACATCGCGTACAAGCGCGGTCGCGTCTCCGAGTACTTGCTCAAGTACTTCCCGTTCATGAACGCCGAGCGGTCCTCACCGAGCGCCGGCGCTCCGCTCCTGCGCAGCATCCCATCATTCGCCTGTCTGGGCAACCACGACTATGGTCGTCCTGATCTGATCGACCAGCCCGACCTCGATGACTTTCCGGACTTGTTCGGGTACTTCATCTTCTGGTCGCAGCCGATCAACGGACCGGATGATGCGCTTTCCAGCCTGATCAGCCAGAAGCTGATCGGCGAGCAGGCCAATCAGGATCGTTTCCTTCAGGGCGCGTTGGGTCGTTACCCGCGCATGGCTACGTTCTCCTACGACTACGGCAACTCGCACTGGCTCATCCTGGATGCCAACTCCAACGTCGACTGGACGAACAAGGAGCTGCAGGACTGGGTTCGCAAGGACCTGGCGTCGACCAAGGCGACTTGGAAGTTCGTCATGTTCCACCAGCCCGCTTTCACTTCTCACGGCAAGCACGGCAAGGAGCAGCGCATGCGACTTCTCACCAGCATCTTCGAGGAGTGCGGTGTGGACATCGTCTACAACGGTCACGCGCATCTCTACGAGCGTTCCTACCCGCTCAAGTTCGCTGTCACGCCGAAGGCTGATGGCAGCTTGATTGGCGCCGACGGTTCGGTGGACGGCACCTGGCAGTTGGATCGAAAGTTCGATGGTGTAACTGTCACCAAGCCAGACGGTGTGATCTATCTGGTCACCGGTGCTGGTGGCGCCAAGCTGCAGGAACAGCATCTGCCAATAGCCCATCAGGGTTGGTTGGAGTCGACTGCAAAGCACGTGGCGGAGCTTCACAGCTTCACCGTTTGCGATGTGAATGGTTCGACGCTAACTGTGCGCCAGATCTCGCTTGAGGGCGACGAACTGGAGAGGCTTGTTATCACCAAGTAATAAGCTCAACGACAGTGCTGGATGCGATTTTTGGACGTCGTCAAGGCAGCGTCGATGCGGCGTCTGGAGAAATCCGGACGTCGCTCGATCGCTGTTTGGCGGGTTCTGATTTTTTATGTGAATGACTTCGTTAATTCGAAGGCTTCACTTTTTTCTTCTTAGTACTACATGAAGTAGTTGTGCGTGAGGGGAAGGTCACAGCCAGGGTCTTCGCGAGCATATGTATGCGCGTAAACAGGAGTTTCAGGTCGTTAACCGATCCTTAACCGATTGATGACAGACTGACCTCATTACTAACTAAGTTGGAGATTTGAATATGGGCTGGGGAGCTAGTGCCTCGACTGGCATACTGGTGCTCGACTATGTTTTGAGACCTTTTTTAAAGATTGTGATGAAATTTCCAATTATTGGACTTGTTATGCTTTGTTTGCTTTATGGAACGATTGCATATAAAGCGCTTAAGTCCGCCTATCTATCCGATCAATGACGTCATAAGCGTTCGTCAAATTCTTTCGCAGACTTTAAATCTTTTGCTGCTAGTTCGGGTTTACCGATTGCCTGGTAAGCTTTAGCGCGCAAAACATAGACTGAGCCTGCGTTTGATTTGTCCAAGTTGATTGTTATCGTAAAATCGTCAATTGCTTTTTTGTAATCGTGCTCGTCCATGTAGACCTCACCACGTCGTCGGTGGGCATCCTCATCTTCTGGATGCATGGTCACGAGCCTGTTGTAGTCGGCCATCGCCTCCGGCAGCTTTTTCATGACGTGATATAAATTTGCTCTTTGGAATAAAACCTTGTCGTCTGTCGGATCTATTTTCATATGTAGTGTCCATTCTTCGATCGCTTTTGGTTTGTCTCCCTTCGCCAAATAGCATCCGCCCAAGCGCATATGTACTCCGTCGTTGCTTGGCTTCAACTTAACGACCTGATCGAAACTTTCGATCGCTTTGTCATATTGATTTAAGGCTGTATACGCTTTTCCTAAGCTGTAAAAATAGCTGAATTTTTTTGCATCTATTTTGACCGCTGTGTTGAGATCATTGATGGAATCCTGGAATTGCTCCATTGCAAAGTAGGTTTCGGCGCGGCGAAAATAAGTGTCTGCTCGTTTGTCGTTGTACACCAATGCTTCGTTAAACATTTTGATTGCTTCTTTGAAGTGTCCGTGATCTGAATATTGTTTACCGATTGAAACCATCCCAGCAGGGTCGTAATTGGATTTTATCGGTACTACCAGAGGCTCGGGTTTGCCGATCATTCTGCATGCCAATCTTCTGTTCTGGCTCGCTTCTTTGTCTCCCGGTCTCATTCCCAAAACGCGCGTATAGTCTTCGATTCCTGGTCCGTATTGCTTCAGTTTCATGTGCGCAAAAGCGCGAACTCGAAGTGGGTTTGGATCGGTCGGCTTCAGTTCATTGGCCTTCGTACAGTCAGTGATAGCTGCTTCGAATTTGTTCATACGAACGTAGCATTCAGCGCGCCGATAATATCCAGTTGCGCTTTTCGGCTCTGCCTTGATCACTTTGTTAAAGCTCTCGACGGCTTTGTCGAATTTGTTTTCGCCGAAGTACTTGACGCCCTCGTCAGTGTCTGGATTGTGGGGTTTAGCAGCTTTCGCTGACCTGGTTGTATTAGCTCTCGCTGACGTTGTTTTCGCGGGCGCTGACGGTGTCAACATTAGAGTCAGGGCAAGCATAATAGTAAGGCGCCTTGGATCTTGCTTCGTCATTTTTGCAACCTCATCTATATCCTAGCGCATTCGCCTGGACTCGATTATTGGTGCGAAACATTGCCAGCGGTTAATCGTTGAGCAGATATTTTTGCATGAACAGCACTTCTGCGTAGAACATGAAATCGGCGTTCTTCTTTTTAGCGAAACCGTGTCCTTCGTCATGGGCCATCAAAAACCAGCAGGGAGTGCCATTTTTGCGCACCGCTTCGACTATTTGAATCGACTCACTGGCAGGTACGCGTGGATCGTTTTTGCCTTGCACTACGAATAGTGGCTTTTTGATCTTGTCTGCGTTGTTACTCGGTGCGATTTTCTCAAGGAATTCACGCATGTCTTTATCCCGTTCGTCACCGTATTCGACCCGTCTTAAATCACGGCGATAGCCTTGTGTATTTTCCAGGAAAGTAACTAAGTTTGATGGTCCAACGACATCTCTCGCACAGCAGATTTTGTCGCTGTAAAAAGTTGAGATGGCCAGCGTCATGCGACCGCCATAGCTTCCGCCGATAACCATGATGCGATTTGCATCCAGGTCGAATCGAGGTTTGATCCAATCGAACAATGCCGAGATATCTTTGTAAGAATCTTCGCGCAACTTGCCGTTTGCTCTTGGTCCAACGTTCGACTTTGGGTGTTTTAACATCGGCAGAAAAAACGTCGCCAGGTGTTTTAGCCGAGTCGACTAATGAATCCCAGGTCTTTGTTGTTTCTGTGCCATTCGAGTCCACCTATTTGATTTGGATAACCTTACCATTGCCTCGAACTTGATCCCGGCGCATTAATAGCACGCTTAGCGGAGCAATTCTCTGGCGGTAGCGCTAGATAGGCGAGTAGTCAAGAAGTGCATGTTGGGAATTATTCCTGACTGGTGATAGCTCGCACTAGACCTATTAGAAATCTCAAAGAACTTACTAGAGAGGCTATATAGCTCTTTCTCAAGAGCTCTTAGTGGAAATGATCTCTATTGCTTTTATATAGGGCAATTGCGCAGTCTCGGGTATTACCGTTCTCCCCACTCACAAACCCATCAACCTCTAACCCAGCAATCATCACGCACTGCTCACGCCATTAACACGCAACCCTGTTGGGCTGTGAGTAGTGGCATTTTTTTCACGCAAGCCGAAACATCGGCACGAAAGGAAACCATTATGACTACGCAAATCAAACTGGTCGCCGCTGCTCACAACAACGACACGGTGACCCTCATTGGTTGGGATTGGAACCGAGGCGTCAAGATTGACGGCTGTCTCGGCTTCTGCCTGACTCGCATCAACGCAAAGGGTGATCGCGAGATCATCACGACCAAGCTTCCGTTCGACGGCCAGGAGAACCACAACTGGACCAGTCAGCCGAGCAACGTGTGGCCGATTCAACGCAAGTTCTGGATCGACTTCACCGGCAAGTCGGGCGAGACGTACACGTATGAGATTCAGGCCATGGGCGGCACGCCCGGCAACCTGACTCCCATCCCGGGTTTTGTCGTTACGACCAACCCGGTCACCCTTACCACGAAGGTCGACGCGACTTTCGAAGTGGCCTTCACCCGCGGCATTCTCTCGACCCAGTGGCTCGCCCACATGATCGGGATCGGTGCCGACGGTCAGCCGGACTTCCAGAAGATCATCGATGCTCTGGAGGACTACAACAACCCCAACAACGTCATCCGCAAGGAGTTGATGGCGAACGTTCCCGAGATGCTCATGGCTCCTGTCACGGAATGCGCCAGCGATGGCGGACATGTGTACCAGGCTCTCTATGAGCTGAGTGCGAACCAGCTGGTGGACTTCCTCCGGAAGAACATCCAGTACTTCTCGCTCATCCTCGGCAACACCGGCAAGGACGACTTCACCAATGCTCCGGCCCGCAAGGCCCTGCACGGTGACGGTGCGGACATCCACGACCGCATGATCGGGGACTGGGGCATCGCCCACAACAAGTTCCAGATCAAGACCGACAAGTCCAGGAAGCCGACGGATGTCACCACCGGCAGCACCAACTGGACGAACACGGGTTTGGGTTGCCAGTCCAACATGGTGGCTCGTATCTTCGACGCTCAGGTGGCGGCGAACTTCATGGACTACTGGAACCGTCTCTTGGCCGACAATGGTCAGCAGACTCTCGCGTTCCGTCAGCGCAACGCTCAGGGTTACGCGCCGATCACCTTGGCGGATGGGACGGTGATCGAGACCTACTTCCAGCCGAGCATGGACAGCAAGCTCAAGCCCAAGACACCTCCGGTTCCGCTCTCGCCATTCCTGACGAGGGTGAAGTCGCTGATGGAAGGGGCGAAAGAGGTGCTGGTCGGTGAGGTCTTTTACCCGGGCAGCCCGTCGGTTGTTCACTGGATGGCGGACATCTGGAACGGCAACTCCAAGCTGTACCAGTTCCTGACCGTCAGCTCGTACGACGCGCTCATCGGTGTCAAAACCAAGCGTCGGAAGGGCCGTCAACCGTTGTTCACTCTGGCAACGGGTCGGGAGCAGGATTTCGCTGACTTCGTCAAGGAGCTGCTCAAGCTTCCGGACGCACACGCCATCACTCACGGCAAGATCATCGTGATCGACCCGTGGGGCGACAAGCCGGTGGTCATCTTCGGTTCCGACAACCTCGGCGCCAAGGCGAGCTACGGCAATGACGAGAACGGTGTGATCGTCATCGGCAACAAGAAGTTGGCGCAGTTCGTGTACGTCAACATGTTCGACATCAACAAGCACTTCCAGAGCCGCGCCGCTGCACGTGCGGGTCGGTTCGTGAAGAAGGCTGTTGGTTGGACGGGCAAGCTTGCGCTCACCGACGGGTGGCAGGCTGGCTGGTTGGACGGTTACAAGCAGCTTGAGGCTCACCTGCTCGCCACTGGCGTGTGGGCCGGCTCCACGCTGCGCGACGACCCCAGCCAGGTTCCCGTTCTGGTTGTGCCGCCCCCGAGGCGCAAGCCCAAGGCCCGGGTTGCAACCGGAACGCCTGTGGTGAGCGCCGATGGGACGACCGACCCGAACGCAGTGCCGGGCGTTTTGCCTGACGCGGCGCCGACGACTGCCGATGGTGACACGGAAGCAGCTGCTCCCGTGGTGCCGGAAGTGTTCCAGGTGCCGACGATGCCCGTGGGT
>JBBQFO010000172.1:0-10077 GCA_038322035.1 Candidatus Obscuribacterales bacterium | reverse complement strand
ATCAAGTAGACTCGGCAATTTCATATCCCAGTAAAATTGCGCATGTGGCACCACTCGACTGGCATCATCCACGAAACTAATCAGATACGTTTTCTTAAACCGCTTTGGATTGGATGGATCCGGCAACCAGAGCCCGTCTGAGCAATCACCTTGCCAGAGATCGTTGACAAACTTCTGCTGCCAACGCTGAAAAGTTCCAGCCTCCATCTTCGGCCGGTTCTTCTTCGCCCCCCTGCGGTTTAACTGCCGGTTCAAAGTAGACTTCGAAATCTCATCAACATCAGCAGCTTCAATTCCTTCACTGTGTTTTAGTAAGTCTAGAACCTGCGGAATACTCAGCGAACTCTCCTGCTTCCTCAGGCTCATTGCCGCTTGCAGCACGGCCTCACTCAACGCTCGATTGCGACCATATGTTCCGCGGTCACCATCAAACAAGGCATTGAAACCACCTTCTCGATGCTTCTTGATCCACGCTCTTAGTGTCCGCTCAGACACCTGCCACTGCTGGCCATCTGGAGTATCGTAGACACGCGACAAGACTTGCTTGCGCATCTCCGCAAGTTCAGCTTTCTCAAGGCGACCTGATACCAGCGGCGCTATCACTTCCAGTCGGAACAACGCTCGCCTTGTTCGATCATCTAACTCCATCCTTTGCCTCCCCTTCTTAGAGTCGGCCAAAGTCTAGAACACCCCAGAATTTCTGGGTTTTCTTCTCTGTGGAGCTGACAACCGCACCACCTGGCGTAAGAAAATCTGCCGGCCAGTGTCTTTTAACAACCGCAGACTCAAACACCAAAACACAAAATCTACTCCACCCTGAAACAGCACTCCAGCAAATGACTGCAATTTCGCCAGCATATTCAGCTGCTCGGCTTTTCCAGACTCAACCGCCTTGTAGCTGTTTGGGCAGCTCGCCGCCTCCGCCTTCAATAACCCGGCTTCATCTTCCCCTGCTGTCAGGCACATGCCCTGCACTTCTACCAGCAACGCGCCCGCTTTTCTCGCAACTTCTTTGACCCACTGAAACAACTGCGACGGCGACGGCCCAGTCTCTCCAAGTTTCACAACTTCCGAACGGTAGCTCGTCAACCGCTCGGCATACCCATCCAGCCCAGCACCCATCACCCTAATGGTGTAGCGACACCGGGGCACCGCAAACGACGGCGGACTCGACTGCGTACTGCCACAATGCCGGCATTTCCATCTCGGTACTGCTATGACCGCTGACAGCTCCCCCTCTTCTAGATGCCTGCTGTAGCTCCCGTGTGCCCAGTAACAATCACACTCCCGACAATCCCAACATCTCTTTGGCCTCTCGGCTGTCTCTAACTTTCCTGAATTTCTCAAGTTAATGTTCTCAGCCAGGCTAGTCCCGGCTTTCCAATTTATACTCATGTATGTCGCTCCTGATGTTTGAATTGTTTTTCGACAACTCAACTCTGATGTCGGAGCGACACCTTGTCAATTTAAAACGGCAGCGATATTTGACTCAGTCACATTGTCAGAAGGAAGTCTTGCCTGCGCCATAACAGCTAACATACACCTAAGAGCGAGGAAACATCTTAATTTAACGACAATTTGGCGGGATCGAAATTCGAATTAAGCTTCTAAATTAAGCGGATTTGACGCCTGTGTTAGCCTTCTCACGCCCGTAAATAATGTCGAGGTTTTCAGGAGTGACAGCGGGCATACCTTTGTGCAATTCAGGTGCCTTTTCAGTCAATAATTTCTTGCCTGCTAACAGAACTTCGGTTTTCACCGCTGAGCCGTCAGAACCTACAGCAATTTCAGAGTATTGCTCAAACCTTCCACCATGCAGCGGGACAATCACCTGCACCTCATAGCCCTGCTTCTCCATGTGATTAAGCACTCGTTCCATCATATCCACGCGAATTTGATTCACTCTCCACTCAAACATTCAGCGACCTCCTCAGACCGGCTTCAACAACTACACATATTTTTGTATGGTATCCAGTCGAGACTTACTATGCAAGTTATTTCTTTGAAAATGAATTTAAGGACTGAGCCGTATTTCCAAAAGATATATACGCATGATTTAGTGCCGCAAATTTCCGGGTCGACTTTGCCAGTGCAGACCAAGCCTCCTTATAAGAAGTTGGAACCGTAATAGAAGTGGTTACGTCAAGGTGCGAGACAGCCAACAAGGAATGACATAAACCCAGGAGGTTCCAATGGTCACCATTTATACAGAGAACGGACGAGTAGCAGAAGTAGAATCATGTGAAGAAGATTGCAAAAAGACACGCACGATGCGCCTTGCCGCAGTCAGCCTCGGAACCGCCTTGCTTCTATCTATGATCGGCGCCTACAACTTGAACTCTGACGTCAAAGATTTGACTACAAACAAAGTCGCTTACATCGAAAAAAGAGTTACCGACATTGACACAAAAATGTAATACAGCTCTTTCTTGAGCTAAGCGTGGCGCAGGTTAACTGCGCCTTTCGCGCGTCCTCTCTCTCTAATGTGGCGGCTCAAGGCTCTCTGAATTATTCTTTGTCTCCTCGCCAGACTGTCTCAAACTGGCTTCTGGGAAAAACAGTCCGATAGATTTCCGCTTCCACCAGGCACCAGATTTGGTCAGTTCTTCGCAATTCGTGAATTCGTAGTCGTACAACGAAGCGCGCACATACTTTGGAGGTTGGCCGTTGAAGGGCTCGGACTGTAGCAAAGCACTGACGTCTTTCGACCCCTGCAGGAGTCGAAATATAAAATGCCCAAACCATGGACTGTCCGTTCGATTACCCAGTGCAGCAAACCACATCTGCCAATCCAATCTAGGCTGATACGGTGCCACCCAGGGTGGTGCACGGTTCAGATCACCAGGTTTGAAGAAAAACTTGTAAGGTTCCCAATGAACTGAATCTTGGCTGGCTTCGACGACGATCTCTTTTCTTGACGTCGTCATCACTGCGAACAAGCCGTATCCGTTTACCAGGCACCACGGCGACAAGGCATGGGCAAAATTTTTGATCGGTCCAGGGGTGAAGGAATTCCGGCTAAGCGTTATGGTGACAATCAAAGCCACCAGAATGGTGAGTCTAATCTTGGCTAGAATGCCGGCTGGTCGTGCAACACTGGAGTCGATCAGCGCCTTTGCGAAGCGATTGTATTTCGATTTCAAAATGACGCTATCGTCCAGTAAAAGAATGCACAACAACAGAGTAAGAATATTGAAGAAGGTATAGTTGCCGGTCAACATAATTAGAACCTGCAAAAACATTGTCAAATAGGCCGCGAACAAGCGAAATTTGCCAGGCAAAAAAATAAAAAACGGCACGAGCAATTCGATGAAGAACATCACCGCCACAGAGAAACTTTGAAACCAATCAGGAAGTTGAGCCGCAAGCCAGCCCAACGGAGTTGGCAAAGGTTGAGTCCAATAATGATAATGCAACGCACTCAAATTCTGCCAGGCAAGATCACCGCTAAATAGTTTCACGCAGCCAGAAGACAACATCAATTTGAAAAGCAGAAATCTAAAAAGCCAGAGCACCACGGGGGATGGCGCTGGTAACTTCACATGTGCGTCCGCTGCTTTCTTTGGTAGATCGAGCAACTGGTAATGTGTAAAAAAGATGGACAAAAATCCAACTTCCAGTAGCAACGCATCCCATTGAAAAGTCATGAAGTCACCACCGACAGTGACCACGGATAGGTACATCACCCACAAGAGGATCAAAAGCGGGCCGGTGCAAATTCCCGCCATAACGAGCAGAGAAAATAAAATTCCGCATCCAGCCAGCCCATGCAAAGCGGTGTCAGAACAATCAATCCAAAACAGAGTTGGACAAGACAAAAACGGCATGGCACCGAGGCTTTCCCCAGCTTCCTCCAAAAATAGATGAGCTGGCAAAATTCCCTGTGAGCCGATCAAACCAAGTGCTTGCACTAAGAAGGAAGCGAAGGCGACGAAATAAACAAATCCAAGACCACGCAGAAAAATCCAACGCACCAATATATACGTCGGAGATGCCGCTTGGTTTGCAGATAGTTGCAAATCTGTGACCAACAACTGACCTCGTACATACACGCAGATGCAAACCACCCAACCTTGAGCCCAAAGCATATCCGGCGATTGTCCATCAATCAACGTCGAAGAAACAATTGTGCCAACGATGATGCCGGAGCCCAAAAGCTTTACAATGAGACTTGCATGCATTCTGGAGGAATGATGGTCCGCAGCAAATTACGTCCGCTCATCACTGGAATCGTCCTGGGCTTGTCCGTTGGCTCACAGGCTTTCGGGCAGGCAGGGGTTCAGCCTGATAATCATGCTATCCAGGTCTACAACGATGGCGTAAAACTAGTCACTACCCATGATCTACCCGGCGCCGAAGCGAAATTCAGGGAAGCCATTTCCATTTCTCCGAAGTTTGCTGACGCTCACAGCAACTTAGGCACAACCCTTGTCCAGCAAGGCAGATACGATGAGGCGATGTCCGAATTGCAGAGAGCAACTGAGCTCAAACCAACTTCGGCACCGGCATGGGGAACACTCGCTACTTGCTACCAATCGCTTGGACGAACGGAAGACGCGATCAAAGCGTTTAAAACCTTTTTGCAGCTCAGCCCGAATGCTCCGGAAGCGAAACAAGTGCGAAGCGGCGTCGCCATGCTGGAAAATGAACTGCAGCGCACTGCCGGTTCGAAATCTGCTGCGCAGAATCCAAATGATTACTTTGATGACGCTACACAAAACGGCATCGCGCGCTGGCCTCAAGCGCGACTACCAATCACAATTTCAATCAAGCCAGACGCCAGCGTGCCAGGCTTCAGACAAGAATATGTGGATGTTCTGAAGCAGGCGTTTTCCGATTGGGCAGATGCATCGCAAGGGGTGATCAAATTCCAATATACAGATGATCCAGCGGCCAAGATCGTCTGCACTTGGACAGACGATGCCAAACAAATGATATCTTCAGCAGAAGGTGGACACGCAGTTGTGGTGCCGGATTCCAAAGGCATTTTGAAGGTGAACATTATCCTTCTTTCGATCCCACCACTTGGAACACAGAAGCTTTCCAACAACTACGCTCGTCGAATAGATTTGCACGAAATCGGGCATGCACTGGGCATCTTAGGACATAGCAAAACACCAGGCGACATCATGTTCAGCACAGTCATGCCAGCCGATACTGTTCCGCAACTAACTAATCGAGACAAAAGTACGCTCGCCAAAATTTACGCAGCTAGTGCTGAGACTATCACCAGTCATCCACTAAACATGTCTAAGATGATGATGTCTGGCGATCCAAACAGCAATGTCAACCAACTTCTCAGACTGAACTCGGAAGCTGCAGACGCAATGAAAGCAGGCAAAATTGCGCTTTCAGTGCAAAAACTCGAAGCTGCACAAAAGCTAGATCCCAATTCAGAGATCGTCAATCACAACTTAGGCAGTGCCTATGCCAACTCTGGCATGATGGCAGCAGCCTCTCGAAATTTCCCATCAGCTGAAGCCTACTTCTTGCGCGCCATTCCACTGCTAAATAAAGATGCTGACAAAACAAATTTGATCTCCGTTTTGAAAAGTTACTCGTCCATATTGAAAATGACTGGCAGACAAGCAGATTCACTCAAGATTGACAACAAGCTGAAGAGCTTGCCCGGCGCGACTAAGTAGAGCCTCAGAATTAAGCTTTCAGCCCAATTCCCAATTGTAGGGATGGAAGCTTGCTTTGCGAAGATCGACCAGCCAAGCGGCTCACGCAAACTATTGACAACACTGACGACTACATGAGAGCGTGTTAACACGGGCAGTTCTTCTCCTGAAACCGTCCGCCCGATCCACCAGAGATTGGCTGATTGCGATTGGAGTTTCGCGTCCTAGCTTCGACAGGTGCATTTATTGAATGCAGAGGAACAAGCTCAAAAGGCTTACGAGCAAGCAATGGACTTGCTTACCGGAGGATGCTTCACAGAAGCAGTGCTGTGCTTTAGCCAGGCTCTAGAAGTAAAGCCTAATTTTGCTACTGTCTATTTCAATAGAGCATTCGCCTATAACCTGCTTGGAGAGCAAGAAAAGGCAATCGAAGACTACACGCAAGCGATCGCACTCGACCCAGAAAATGCCTGGGCCTACATCTACCGAGCCTACGCGAAGGGCGTTCTGGGCAGACAGGACGAAGTGGTAGTTGACTGTGGAAAGGCGATCGATCTCAACCCGAAACTTGCTCTGGCCTACACAGAGCGTGGCTACGCATATTTTCAACAAGGACAGTACAAAGAAGCCGCCGCGGACTTCGGTGAATTCATCAATCTCACACCGGGGGACTCGAGCGCCTACTATTGTCGAGCCATTGCTTACAGCGAACTGGAGATGCACCAAGAATCGATTACTGACTTAACTACAGCGATTGAAATCAATCCCAAAGATCCCGGTGCCTACTTCTGCAGAGGGATTTCGTATCACAATCTCAATCGCTACCAGCAAGCGATCGAAGACTACACGCGAGCGCTTGACTTGAATCCAGAATGCACCGAAGCATTCGAGAGCAGGCAGATTGCTTACTCTCAGCTTTCAACGGCACTGCACCAGATTATAGATTCCCCGAATGTAAAGAAGGCAAGAACACGCACCAAAGTGCAAGTTCTACTCTGGAAGTTAGAGCTAGCGATGCGTGAAAAGCAAGGCATCAAGCCGAAAGCCGACGAAGATGACAAAATGGATAAAAAGCTTTTGCGCACGCCTTCAAAGTGACCAAATCAAATTAGCGACACACAACTGGGCACGGCCATAGCTTCTGGTACATTCCAGTCTATAATTTACGTCGTCCAATCAAAAACAAGCGCTCTTTGAGTGCAAGAATCCAATGCGTGTTCAACCAGAGGATGGTAGGTAATGCCAAAGGCACTTGTGATTCTTTCCGGCGGACAAGATAGCACCACTTGCCTGTACTGGGCAAAGGAACGCTATGACGACGTCGTTGCGTTGACTTTCAACTACAATCAGCGCCACATCAGAGAAATTGACAGCGCCAAAATCGTCGCCAAAATGGCAGGTGTCGAACACGAAATTATCGATATGGGACCGATTTTCGCAGGACTAAGCCCGCTCACAGACTTGAAGTTATCAGTTGATGCCTACAACTCGCAGCAAGATTTGCCAGGTGGTTTGGAAAAAACATTCGTACCTGGAAGAAATATCTTGTTCTTGTGTGTGGCAGGTAACCGCGCCTATGTGACTGGTTGTGACGAGATGATTATTGGTGTGTCCGAAGAAGACTTCGGAGGCTACCCTGATTGCAGAGCTGAGTTTATCCAGAAAATGGAAGATGCGCTGGCCAGTGGTTTGGACAGAAGAATTGCAGTGAAGACGCCGCTAGTTCATTTGTCAAAACGAAAAACAGTTGAACTCGCACAATTACTTAAAGGCTGTATGGAAGCGCTCGCTTTTACAACCACCTGCTATAACGGCGACATGCCACCATGTGGACACTGCCACTCGTGTTTGCTCAGACAAAAGGGATTTGAGGAAGCCGGCATCACAGATCCGCTACTGGCAAGAGGATTGCAGGATGCTCGGTAAAAATCCAATACGTCCCCAAGAAATTAGTGACGGCCAATCTTTATGGATTCAATCGGTCTTCTATACGCTACAAGGTGAAGGACCATTTATCGGCAAGCCAGCACTCTTCGTTAGGCTGGCTGGATGCAATCTCAAGTGCTTCTGGTGCGACACAGATTTCGAATCATCCACTTGGCACCCAACCCTAGATGAACTATTCGAACGAATTGAATCAGAAAGACCTGAGCATTGCAAACTTGTTGTCATCACTGGTGGTGAACCGTTCCGGCAGAATATCGCACCACTAGTGGAGCGCATTTTAAACATGGAGCTATCTGCGCAAATCGAGACAAACGGCACGCTCTGGGTGGATTTGCCGAACCATCCAAATCTCCACATCGTATGCAGCCCGAAATCGAGCTTCATACACGAGAAACTGTTGCCAAGAGTGACGACTTTCAAGTACGTGCTCGAATCAGAGGGAGTCGATCCTTTGGACGGACTGCCGAATAAATCGACCCAGAAGGTTGAGACAAAAACGAAGATTGCGCGACCGCCTGCTGGCAGTGACATCTATGTGATGCCTCTAGATGCGGGGGAAGAGAAGCAAAACGAAGCTAACAGGCGCACATGTGTGGACGTGGCAATGCGTTTCGGATACCGGCTGACTTTGCAAAGCCACAAACTATTGAACATCGATTGAGAGAGGCAAAATTTTGACCACACCAAATTTAAAACATCTAGGGCAAAAAACTGAATATGTCTACACTGACCCGTCAGTTGAGATTCTGGAGCATGTGCCAAATCCATTTTCTGATCGCGAACAAAATCCGCATCAAGTGGCAGGAACAGTGCACATCGAGGCTGATGAATTCACCAGTCTGTGTCCGATCACTGGTCAACCGGATTTCGCGACGATCGTAATCGACTACATTCCGCGCGAGAGACTGGTGGAAAGTAAATCACTCAAACTATATCTGGGACGGTTTCGGCAATTTGGTGAATTCCACGAGTCGTGCGTGAACCGCATCGCTAATGATTTGATTAAGTTGCTGGATCCCGCATATATAAAAGTGGAAGGACGATTCACTCCCCGCGGTGGCATATCAATTTGGCCAGTGGCTGAGTTTCATCGCTGATTGGCTCTGTCCGTCTTAACGACAGCACCCTGATCTGCCAATTTCTCCGCAAGGTATTGTTGCGTCTCTAATGGCACTCGTGGGTTCTGATTGATCTCAAGATACCTGAGCAGAGTCATTTTGCTCAAAGATTGAATAGATCGACTGCTAATATATGTGTCACCAAGAAGTAGCCTTTGCAACGGCATTTTAGAGAGCGTTTTGACGCCGTCATCAGAAATATGCGTTTGATAGAGTTGGAGCTCTTTTAGCTTAGTTAGAGACTTCAACGCAGTCAGCCCTTTATCCGTTACACCTGTGTTGTTCAAATCGAGGACTTCTAAATTTTTCAGCGACCTTAGTGCGCTTATGCCCTTGTCAGAAATTTGCGGATTGAGTCCAATGCGCAACAGCTGCAAACCCTTCATTTGAGCAACTATTTGACAGTCGTCGTCGCTTAAATTCGAGCGGCTTAAATTCAAAGAACGCAAATTTTGAAGCTGGCTAATCTGAATCAGATCAGACTTAGAATACCTGGTTTTGGCAAGATTTAAGACGTTGAGTTTTGGCAGATTGACGATGGCAGTGATCAACTCGGGGCAAATCTCAGTCTCCTGTACGTCAAGCTTTTCCAAATTCGGAAATTTAAGGTGAGTGAATCCCTGAGGAGTAATAGCACTCGCGCGTATGCCCAGCGAAACAATACTAGGATTGCCCTCAATATACTTCAACGCTGCGTCATCGGCAGTTAGACCAGGAAAAGTGATGATCGATTTTCCTTGCGCTAATTCTTGAGTGGCGAACGTTTCACCGTCGATTCCAGACAATGGTTCAGAGCCGATTGATCGCAGGTCACTATTAAACTTCTGCTCAGTGGTGCGAGCTCGAGCCTCGCGACGTTCTGACTCGACACTCATTTCACGTTTTTCAAAGACCGTGTAGGAGGCTGCAACAAACGCGAGAATGGTAATGGTAATCTGCAGCCAGTTGATCTTAACAGTGGCTTTAGGAGCCTGTGACAGAGAAGAATATTTTTGCTCTCGAATCGGTTGATCGATTGAAACTTTGACTAGATCCACTTTCAGATCCAACATCGTCTGATAGCGAAGCGCTGGATCTTTCTCCAAACACCTTCGTACAACATACTCCAAAGAGTCGGGGAAAAAAGAGCCAGTTTTTTCGCTCATTTTCGTCGGCATCTGATTGAGTTGCAAAAACATTGTTTGTATGATCGTATCTGCCTGCAGCGGTGGTGCACCAGTTAGAACTTCGTACATCAAACATCCAAGTGAATAAATATCAGAACGTGCATCCACTTTTTTGCCTGACGCTTGTTCCGGGCTCATATAAAGCGGGCTACCAAAAACATCTCCCGTTTGAGTGAGACTGCTGCATTCTTCCGCCTTGTTAATTTTAGCGATTCCAAAATC
>JBBQFO010000171.1:0-10145 GCA_038322035.1 Candidatus Obscuribacterales bacterium | reverse complement strand
TCGTCGCCGCAATGGCGCCGCTCTTCGCTGTGCTCTCGGTACTCTGCACTCTCTCGGGCGCAGAGTTTGCCGGAATGCCCGCGGTTGAGAACATGAATTACGCTCTTCACGGGGGCACAGAGGGAACTGCGGTCATTGCGTTTAGCAAGACGCACGGATTTGCGTTTCCACTTTTGGCTCACACAAGTCCAGCGCTGAAGAGGTTTTTCAATTCATCGATCAATCTTGATCCAAAGCAAGAACTTACTCCGAGGAATACCGAAAGCCTTCAACAACAGATGGACAACAAATAATCGCGCTGCCTGAGTTCACTCTGTCATGCCTAATGTTTAGTGCAGTCCTCGGGTGTCCAGGGCCGCAGCGTTACTACAATCGGAGCAATCCCTGTTTTTCGGGGAACAATTGGAAAGTCAATACATAGCAAGTGTGCGCTTTTCATGTCTGCCGAAGATGACGACAAAACTATTGTTTCGATTCCAGCGCCCTGGCAGTCACAAGGCATCGCAGTAGCGCGCCGCTGTCCTAAGTGCGGACTGGAGGTTTCTGACAACACGATGGTGTGTCCTGTAGACAACACCACAATATTTGAAGCTCCAGGTAAGGTACTCGCCGATACTTATGAGTTCATGTCCGTCTCTGGATGGGGCGGCATGAGCGTCATCTATAAGGCGCGGCAACGCGAATCTGGGCACATCGTCGCGATTAAAATGTTGCATTCGCTCTTAGTTACCGACCAGGCTTTGCGGCGCTTTCAGCAGGAGGCCAAAGCGATCATGAGCTTGCGTCATCCAAACATTATTACTGTTCATGACTTTGGTGTGTCTGAGCACGGGCAACCATATATGGTGATGGATTTTATTGAAGGAAAAACTCTCGCCGACGTAATCAAAGAAAGCGGTGGATTGTCTCTGGAAGCTAGTCTCCCTAGATTCATCCAGCTTTGTGATGCGCTCGATCACGCTCATGCTGTCGGGGTTTTGCATCGAGATTTGAAACCGAGCAACGTGATGATTTCCAGCCTCGACGGAAGTTTTGAAGACGCTCGAATCGTCGATTTCGGTATCGCCAAATTGCTCGATAAAGAGGGCGAAAATAAAGATATCGGTCACCTGACTCAGACCGGAGAGTTGTTTGGTAGCCCTCTGTACATGAGCCCCGAACAGTGCCGGGGTACTCGTGTCGATGCACGCACGGACATTTATTCGATGGGCTGCGTGATGTATGAAACCTTAACTGGTCGTCCTCCGTTTATGGGTGCCACCATCGTCGATACATTGATGATGCAAATGGCGGATACTCCTGATTCGCTGACTGAGGCCAGTAAGGGCAAAAGATTTTCCAGTCAGGTTGAAGACGTAATCGCAAAGACTTTGGCGAAGTCCCCTGACGATCGCTACCAGACGATGCAAGAGTTGGAAATGGCTCTCATGAGCATACAACCTAATAAACAGGCTGATTCACAACCTTTGCGTACAGGCAAAAGTAAAAAGCATACGCCAATTCCAAAGTTTGTTTACGTCGCTGGATTCGCATTCATTTTGGTGGCGCTAATTTTTTGCGTTTGGTGGCAACACTACCGTCTTCTCAATGTTGTGATTTCGAAAGTCCCGCAGGACAAGCGCGGCAATGCGATTCAAAATTCTACGCAGTCTACGAACTTCGACGAGAAGCGGTACAACAATTTGAAGAAACTTTTGAGCACTCCGCGCGATGAGATTGACGATACGTTGCTGCAACAGACTTGTAGAGATGGCGATTTGCAGCTCTCACGGCTAGATTTGAACCGTTCTCGAGTCAGTGATGGCGGCACTATGTTTCTATCAAATCAATTGTCTCTGAAGAAGCTTTATCTTGATAATACCCATGTTTCCAATCGCACAGTCTACGTCGTTGCTCATCTTCCCAACATGGAAAAGGTAAGTTTGCATCGTGCCAATATTAATGATTTCGCTTTCGATGATTTGCCTCAACCGAAAAATTTGTGGGGACTTTATTTGACGGAATCACGCGGCGTCGGCGATCGGAGTCTGTTCAACATCACGCTGTTGCCGGCTCTCTCAGAGCTTGATGTTAAAGGTACATCTATCACAGATGAAGGTTGCAACGTACTGCACAGAACAAACCTGAAAAAATTCTGGGCTACTGATACCAAATTCGGTGACCAGGGAATGCACTCACTCCAGCGTACAAGTCTGTTGACTGATCTTTATATCGGCAACACAAAGATTACTGATAGAGGATTAGCCGAACTCCGTGCGCCGGTGCTCACAGACCTCGATATTTCCAACACTGGCGTGACTGACCGGGGAATGCCTTATCTGACTCGATTCGCTCAGCTGGATTCGCTTCGTTTGGTGGAGCTGCCCATAACAGATAAGGGAGCAGCGGTAATCGGAACGATGGAAAAGCTGCAGCGCTTGAACCTAGATTCAACGAATGTCACTGACAAAACCATGCGCGTTTTGGCCAAGTTGCCGGCGCTTAGAGAGCTGAATGTCCAGGGCGTTGAAAAACTCACTGACAACGGAATCGAGTCATTGAGCCATGCGCAATCGCTGGTGCAACTCAATCTAACCAATACCAAGATTACCAATGTCGGATTGCATCACTTGGTGAATTTGAAAACTTTGAAAACGTTGGTGCTCATAGATTGTCCGAATGTGTCATTAAGCGAAATCAGGCAATTCAAGAAAAAGCGCCCGCAGTGCGGCGTCTTCGTGATCGAACCAACCAGTACCTTTTAGCTATCCACAGCGTTACTTTTTGAAGGTGGCTCGACGGCGTGATTTTCTGCTGCTTGTAGGCGAATTTCTACTTCTAGTCCGCGCGGTTGTCGATTGCGGATCGATAAAGAGCCATTGCAGGATTCGATGCAAGTCTGCACAATAGCGAGTCCTAACCCCGTGCCTCCTGAACTCCTACTTCTTGATGGTTCGGGCCGGAAGAACGGTTCCGTCAAGTGTTCTATTGCGCTTGGTGGCACTCCGGGTCCGCTGTCGGAAGTGATTACGCTGATTTCTTTTCCTGAGCGGATTGCCTTCACTTTGATGTCACCGTCTGCAGAAGCGTACCGAACTGCATTTCGGAATACGTTTCCGAATGCACGTTCCAGGAGCATTTGATCTCCCAGCACCGAGAGTCCATTTTCTATGTCAACTTTGACAATTTGTTCGGATGCAGTCTTCAGTGTCACATCGGTCAAGAGCTTGGAGAGGTTTATTGGCTTTAGCTCTATCTCTTTCCCTTGCAGTCCGGCTTTTGAAAATGCCAGCAGTTCGTTGATCAAGTGCGTCATCTCTTCGACTTCTTCGCGGATGTCATTGATCATCGATTCTTGTTCGCTTGTTGCACTTGTTTCCAACAGTTCTAAGCCGATCTGCAAGCGTGCCACGGGGGAGGAAAGCTCGTGCGCAATGTCTCCCAGAAAACGTTTTTCTCCGGTGACGAAAGTGTTCAATCGCGATGCAAGCTGGTTTACTGCTTCACCCATCGACCCGATTTCATCCCATTTGTTGACTTTGACTCGTGACTCGAATCTGCCTTCTGCAATTTTTTCAGTAACTTTTGTCATTTCCGCCAGTGCTCTGGTGATTCTGTAAGCGAATGGCCACCAGAAAATTACAGACAGGAGCAAGACGCTTCCGACTAAAATTAGCACTGGTTTGAAATCGAAAAATACACCTGTTTGCCAAATGTTGTCTGTTGATGCGAGTAATGTGCCTGGGAAGATGCGGTGGTTTCGCAATATTGGTATACGAATACCGATCCAGAATTTGTCTGGTGCAGTTGTATGCAGAATAAAACGTCCACGAAAACGTCGGCGCACCGCACCTGGTGGCGAGCCTTTTGTTTGTCCGAATGTTGATGGTTGAGGATCGTCAGATTGCGTGGCTGAGTGATTATCTGGAGGCGGTAGTCCATCCTGCTCCGGTCCGTCGGGGGGCGGCGGGGCCTCGGGACTCGGTCTTTGACCTGGAGCCGGGATTCGATCTCCCATCGCATTGCGTCGATGTCTGATTACTTCCTTTTCAATAGTCTCGGGCAAAGTTGTTGTTTGACCCGCCAACTGTTTGCCTGAAAAATCAAATAGACAGAAATCTACACCGTAGAACTTTCCGAACTCATCGAGCACAGCGCTCCATTCGTCTTGCTTGTTTACTTCAAGTTGTTTTTGAATTACCCAACCAATGGCTTCGACGCGATCTCCAATTGGGCTGGACAATACAGCGTCCCAGCCTGGCCCAAATTTTGTGTTGAACAACGCAAGAAAGAGCACCAAAAGCAGTATCAGATGAATTAACAAAAAACTGATCGTTTGTGCGTAAAGCGGAAAGCGCACTTTCATCAGAGTTTCTCATTCGGGTGGATTAGCATGTAACCCGCTGCTCGAACAGTGCGAATGAATCGCGGCGATTTTGGATCGTCGTGCAATTTTTTTCGCAGTGCTGAAACATGTACATCTATAGATCTATCGTAGACATCGTAATTACGATCTCTGATTTCATTGATCAACTCTTCTCTCGATTTGACCCGCCCACGGGAGTTTGCGAGCACTACTAGAATGTCGAACTCAACAGGAGTGAGCGGCAGAGTTTGCTCATCAAGAAACGCCACTCGCGCTCCAAGATTGATACGCAGTGGTCCAATAACAATTTCCTGTGCGGGTTGTTCAGCAGTTCCTGGTACTGGTCGTGCTGAGCGTCGCAACACTGCACGCAATCTGGCAAGCAATTCTCTTGGTGAAGAAGTCTTTGGTAAATAATCGTCGGCTCCCAATTCAAGCCCGACAATTCGGTCTGTTTCCTCACCCAATGAAGTGAGCATCAGCACTGGTGTGGCGATGTGTTCACGCAGCCTCTGTAGAACTTCGAACCCATCCATGCCAGGAAGCATCACATCTAATATGATTGCGTGCCATGAATCTTCTTTGCCGACTTGCACACCTTCGGTGCCACTATGCACTGCATGCACTTCGTATCCGAATCGCGAAAGATAATCCGAAATTAAGCGACAAAATTTTTGGTCATCATCGACGAGAAGTAAACGTGTAAGAGTATTTGGTGTTTGCATTTGTCACGTCCGGTGTTCCATATTCCGCATCATATCAAGCTTTCACGTCTTTACAAAATCTTAAAAGAAGGTGGGTTTGTCAACATAAGTCCTTTACACAGATGCTTCTTAATTAGACAGTCTGCGACACCACTTTGTGTCCGACAGAAAAGCGGCAATCCTTTCGGCGAGATTTATTATGTGCGGACTTGCAATACTGACTGGAGTAGTTTTATTTCCACTGGCTGGACTTGGTTTCATTTTTGTAGAGCAAGAGTGTAAGGCTGCTCTCAACCAGAAGCGACAATTCAAACGCCACATCGATGAGATGGAAGCGATCATGGATCGTGTTCGCAGTAACTACGACTCTCACTAACCATCGGTCAAACTGCTAAGTGCAAAGTTCTAACTGCCAGCTCTGGTGTTGTCACCATGCAGTCTTAGGATGCAACCGTCTGAAGTTTTCGTGCTCATCATTCAATAGCGGTGCGTGTTCTGTTTGCGTCATTCTTTCAAGTTTCTGCCCATATTAGCTCTTATGCAATATGACACACCCTGATTTTTTCGATTTGGGGGCGCTGCGAAAATGCCAAGAAAATGCCAACACTCCTTGCTACGTTAGAAGAGTAAAGAGTTTAAGGGTTTTCCCCCCGCGTCAAACAGACTAGCCAGCGCCCTATAGGGTGTTGGCTTGTCTGCTTTTTATCAAATCAAGGTAAACTACACAGGCAAGCGCATCGTAAAGGAAGCATTGTCTGTGAAAAACCTGGAAATGCCCAACACTTCGATCAATATTTTCGACCTGGAGGCTGTGGCCAAGACCAAGTTGACGACGTTGGCTTATGATTACTATTCCAGTGGTGCTTGCGATGAGAAAACGTTGCTCGCCAACATGTCGGCGTTTCAGGACATTTGGCTGCGTCCGCGAATGCTGGTCGATGTTAGCCAGAGGGATATGTCCACAACTGTTCTCGGTCACAAAGTTTCAGCCCCAATTTTAATCGCTCCGGCGGCCTTTCAAGGACTGGCACATGCGGATGGAGAGCTTGCCACCGCCAGGGCAGCAGAAAAATTTGGCACGACGATGATCCTCAGCACTCTCTCGAATCATTCGATCGAAGAAGTTCGAGAAGCTGCGTCGGGCAATTTGTGGTTTCAACTTTACGTATACAAAGACAAAGGTGTTACAAAAAGTCTGATTGAGCGCGCTGAAAAATCTGGGTACACGGCGCTTGTGCTCACTGTCGACTCGCCACTGTTAGGAAGACGTGAACGTGATGTGCGGAATAAATTCAATTTGCCGGCCGGGTTAGTCTGCAAAAATTTCATCGGTAACTATCTGGAACAGCTTCCAGGTGGTTCCCCTGACTCGGGATTAGCCGCTTACATCTCCTCGTTGTACGACACATCTTTGTCTTGGAAAGACCTGGCTTGGTTCAAGTCGATCACAAAATTACCGGTTCTAGTTAAAGGTATTTTGCGTGGCGACGATGCCGCTCGTGCCATTGAATATGGTGCCGACGGTATTATCGTTTCGAACCACGGTGGACGTCAACTTGACACCACCGTTCCGACAATCCATGCGCTTCCGGAAGTAGTTGAAGCGGTCAACGGTCAAATCGAAGTTTACATGGACGGTGGCATTCGTCGCGGCACCGATATCCTCAAAGCGATTGCTCTGGGGGCACGCGCTGTTCTGATCGGCAGACCTATGTTGTGGGGTTTAGCCGTGGCTGGACAAAGCGGAGTGCTGACGGTCTTGGACATGCTTAAGTCCGAGTTCGATTTATCCATGGCACTGAGCGGATGCGCAACTATTAGTGATATCACTCCAGATTTGATCGACACGAAATTTCGTCAGTAGGAAATCATGACAAACCGCATCGTTTCATTAATCGCCAGTGCCACCGAGATTGTCTATGCTCTTGGATTTGGCTCCGAGCTGGTTGGGCGTTCCCATGAGTGTGATTATCCACCGCAGGTCAAAGATTTGCCTCAATGCACCAGTCCCAAGTTCAAGACTGATGGAACGAGTTATCAGATCGATCAACGAGTCAAAGCAATTTTGCAAGAAGCTGTCAGCGTATATCGAGTCGATGCAGCGCTTTTGGATGAACTTGCTCCATCGCACATAATCACTCAAGCTCAATGCGAAGTATGCGCGGTCAGTTTGAAAGACGTTCAAGCCGCCGCATGCGACATGATCAAGTCTCAGCCGAAGATTGTTTCTCTGGAGCCGAATTGTCTGGAAGATATCTGGTCGGATATCGATCGTGTCGCATCCGCGCTGGGTGCTAAACAGAAGGGTATCGACCTCGTTCAGGCGTATAAAAAGCGGATCAGCGAAATTCAGAACGTCGCAGCAAAAATTCAACTCAAACCAACCGTTGCATGCATCGAGTGGATTGAACCGTTGATGGCAGCTGGAAATTGGATGCCTGAATTGATTGAAATGGCAGGCGGTGTCAATTTATACGGCGAAGCTGGAAAACATTCGCCCTGGATGACATGGGAGCAAGTCGAGAAT
Source organism: Candidatus Obscuribacterales bacterium (assembly GCA_038322035.1). Lineage (GTDB taxonomy): Bacteria > Cyanobacteriota > Vampirovibrionia > Obscuribacterales > Obscuribacteraceae > PALSA-1081. The sequence goes on along the minus strand of JBBQFO010000171.1, from coordinate 2,569 downwards.
GATGATCCCGATTTTATCGTTGTCACTCCCTGCGGATTTGATATCAAACGGACGCTTGAAGAAATGCATTTGCTGGCTAACAAGCCCAGTTACAAGTTACTCAAAGCAGTGAAAGCCGGTAATGTATATGTTGCAGATGGCAATCAATACTTCAATCGCCCTGGTCCGCGCGCTGTTGAATCGCTCGAGATCATGGCGGAAATCCTGCATCCGACCGAGTTCAAGTTCGGGCACGAAGGAACTGGCTGGATTAAGTACTCAACTGCTGGCCAGCCTGTACCTGCGAACTGACCGTGGTTATCGGTGACATCCTGGCATGACAGACCGCGATTGCAAGAGCGTCCGATGCGTCGTCTGGCTTGATTATTTCTGGCAAATTTAACAGCTCCGCAATCATTATTTGCACTGTATATTTCTCAGCTCGACCGTGTCCGGTGAGGTGCAACTTGACCTGCATCGGTGTGTATTCATACGTCGGAAGTCTCTGGCAGGCCGCAGCTTCGAGGATCACGCCGCGGGCTTGAGCAACCGGTACGAGCGTCTTTGCATTCTTGAAAAAGAAGATCGCTTCGACAGAAACCACATCCGGCTTATATTCGGCGATAAGACTAAGCATATCTGTTCGTATAATAGAGAGCCTGTCGCCAGTGGTGTCTCTATTTGTAGTTTTGATGATGCCTGATGCGATATAACGGAGCGAGGCTTTGCCGCCACCGCCCATCGATTGCACTAAACCATATCCAACGGTGGCAGTGCCAGGATCAATCCCGAGAATTCGCAATCCTTGTGATTCAATGTTCAGACTAATCGCCTTTCTGGCCTTAAGGTAAACGTCCACAAATCACGGTCACGCAAACAAAGTGTAACATTGTATCTGGCATCATGAGCGACCTCAATGCAAAGTAGTGAGATCCTAATCGAGAATCTCGGGCCGACTTCTTCGGTGGCCTGGCTGCAGCGTTTTTCGTCGTTTGAGAAATTGCCGTTCGCATTTGCTTTTGGCTGTCTGCTGGGATTGAGCAGCCCGGGCTTCGATCAGTGGTGGTTAGCTTGGATTGGTCTGGCACCACTTCTGGTACTACTGCGCGGATGCTCTGGTCGCATGGAAGCATTTCTCACCGGACTATCTTTTGGTGTTGGTTTTTATCTGGTATCACTGAGCTGGTGCCTGGGCATTTACCCGCTGCGCTGGCTTGGTCTTGACGACTGGCTTGCGGTGCAGGCTGCTGGGCTCGTCTGGGCGGTTGAGTCGGTGCACGAAGCGCTCCTCGTGGGAGCCTTTGCGCTCCTGGTTTTTTGCCTGCCACTGAGAGCTGGATACTTTCCTCACTTCAAACGGCCGTTCTTTCCTTATCTATTGAGTGTGCCTATATTGTGGGTGTTTTTTCTATGGGTAGTCGGCACGTCAGAATTCTTCGTTGCCATGCCCGTCAACCAACTTGCTTACTCGCAGGCTCACCAAACTCAGCTGATTCAAATCGCCAAACTTGGTGGCAGTGGCCTAATCGATTTCTTGCTCATTCTTGCTAATTGTACTGTCGCTGAAATCTTCCTGGAATTCAGCGGTGCTGCCCGTCGCTTGCAGGCGCGCATCGGTCAAATATCTCCGAAAGCGGGTTGCTGGGTCGATGCATTGGTGGTATTGATTCTGGTGCTCGTCGCTTGTAATTGGGGCGCTGGTCAAATTGAGCAAACGGCACTCTCAACGAGACCCGGTGCCGAAGCGAACATCTATACACAGACACCTGCAATTCCGATCGCTATTCTTCAGGGGAATGTCTCGATTGAAGAAGATCGACTGAAAACTTCAAAGCCAATTGAAATTGCCAATCGATACTCCAATCTTTCGACAAATTTGGGAGTGCCGATAATCGCCCTGCCCGAAGGTTTGCTCAATCCGGATCAGATGAATTCGGGCAATTTGGCCGGCCGACTAATAGGCGCAGCCGCACGAGAGAAGAAGGAAATTCTCGTTGGTTCGATTGAGGCGATGCGCTACGGTCACGTCAACGGCGCGCGATTGATCGGTGGCACCGATAAAGACAACCTGTATGTCAAACAACGATTGGTTCCATTCGGTGAGTTCGCACCACTGGGTCAGCTTGGCCAGAAAATCAACGAGCGTCTGCCTCTCAGTCCAGATCTATTTTTGAAATCGAAGTCGGCTCGTCCATTGCACAGCATTTGGGGAGGCATTGGCGTATCGATTTGCGTCGAGCTTATCTATCCGCACATCATTTCAAATGAAGTTCGTCACGGTGCCAATTTACTGATAAACGTATCCAATCTCGGCTGGTTCCATCAGTCATCACTGAACCGACAAATTTTGGCAGCTGCAATCATGCGTGCTGTTGAGAATGGAAGATTCATGGTGCTAGCCACGAACACCGGAATCTCCGCGGTCATTGACCCCTCAGGCGTTATCACCAGCGTTTCTTATCCAAGTAAGCGAGGCGCTTTGATAGACACGGTACAATTTCTCTACGGACATACTCCTTTTAGCAAAATGTGGTGGTTATGAAACGAAGCTTCAATCTGTGGTTCCGACTTGCGCTTCCTGCGACGATTG
>JBBQFO010000170.1:0-10223 GCA_038322035.1 Candidatus Obscuribacterales bacterium | reverse complement strand
AGTCGCCCAAGACTCACAGCCAACAACACAGAGCCGTTCAGCATCACAAGCAGAGGCACAATCTTAGCGACCAGAATTTCCCACGACTCTGCAGGAGTCATCAGTAGTTGTTCCAAAGTGCCAGAATCTTTTTCCTTCACTAGTGTTACAGAAGAAACCAAAGTGCCAGTTAACGTCAAAACCAGACCAAGCACTCCGGGAATGAAAAACCACGACGCAACCAATCCAGGGTTGTAAACGTAGGAGACATCTGCCTTTACGGGCAACTCTTTTCTCGGCTCCAGCAAATTTCCGAACATCAGGATCATTTGAGTCGAGTAGCCCTGAGCAATACCCGCAGTATTTGCATCCACAGCATCCAAAATAATTTGCAAACCAGCCGGTCGAGATTGACTGAGCCGCCTGTCAAAATCGGGTGGAATAACCAGCCCGGCATCAAGCTTGCCGCGCTCAATTGCAGTTGTTAGAGCACGCAAATCATCCATGACTCGTTCAATTTTGAAAACCCGATTTTCAACAAGTGCTGAAACTAACTCTCTAGATTTATAGGTTTTAGCCTCGTCGACCACTCCCATCCGCAAGTACTGAACATCGGGGTTGAGCGCGGCTCCATACAGGCAAATTTGTACGATAGGCGGAAACATCAACAGGAAAAGCTGTTGCTTGTCGCGAAGAATTTGTGTTGTTTCTTTGACGATCAGCGCTCGCAATCGTTCACCAAAGAACATACTAATTATGCGCCCCAATAGTTTCATATTTTCAGTTGCATCTTGGTTAGATTTTTACGGGCAATATTGAAGAAGAACACTGCTCCAAGCGCAAGGAAGAGCGGTAAGTACCAGTCATAGACCCAGCCTCCGCCGCGCACAAAGGCGTCTCGCGACAGTTGCACGAACCAACGTGCCGGCACCATCACGGTTACATATGAAAGCGGATAGATGATGTTTCTAATTGGATAGAGGTATCCCGAGAGCAGTAATGCCGTAGTAAAACCACCCATCGCAACAGCTTGCACAGCAGAGCTTTGCGAGTTGGTTCTGGTGCCAATCATTGTGCCGAATGATACCGCACTAAGAATGAAGAGCAGCACGCCAAGAATGTAGGGTGTTGGATCTCCAACGAAGCGAAGACCAAAGCAGAACATGGAAATTACAATCAGGAAAAGAGCTTCGAGAATTCCAATAAACATGTACGCCAAGACTTTGCCACCGATAAATTCAACCGCGGTAATGCTTGATGCGTAAACTTGCAGAATCGTGCCGGACTCTTTTTCGCGCACCATAGCTAGTGCGGCCAATAAGGATGGGTAAATCCAGAGGCACACGGCCAGCGCGCCCGGTACTACGTACAAACTCTCCTTGCGACCTGGGTTGAACCACAATCGAATGTCCGAATCGAAAACCGGATTGCTATTGTCGATCAATCGATTGTCGGTCATAAACCGATTGGTGGTTGCTAGAATGCCGTTTTTAATAACGCGAGCATTGTTGACGTCGGTTGCATCCACAAGCACTTGAAAGTGTGCCTGCCGACCACTTGCTAGAGTGCGGGAAAAGTCCGGCGGGATAATCACCGCAGCCTTGGCATAACCTTTATCCATCGCGTCTTCAAGTGGATGTGAACCTTGCCATGCATGAGCATCAAACTGTGAATTATTATAGATTCGATCGATTAGGTCTCGACTGAGAGCCCCTTGATCAAAATTTTGCACCACTAACGATATGTTTTTTATCTCTAGACGCACACCGTATCCAAAAAGCATCAGACTGAGCAACGGTAGAACGAAAGCCAAAGCGACCGTCAGCTTGTCCCGAACGAATTGCCTCAACTCCTTCTTGCATTGCGAGATCAGTTTTTTCATTTGTCTCTCTCGCTCGCTCTTTGCACGATTCCAATGAAGGCATCTTCAAGCGAGAAACTAATATCGCGATGACGGATCATATTCACGCCCGAACTCTGGAGCTTCTGCAAGATCACTGGCAGCTCCTTTTCCGGTTCGTCTAAGGCTACGTGCAGGGCGTCTGCAAAGATCGCTACTTTCCAAGCAGCCACATTTTTACGAATAACCCGAGCCGCTTCTTGTGAATTGTCGACAACAATTTCAACCAATTTTCCTGGCTGTTGTTGCTTGATTTGCGTCGGTGTTCCCTGGGCGACAATTTCACCAGCTACCATGAAAGCGAGATTCTGACAGTGCTCAGCTTCTTCGAGAAAGTGTGTTGTCACCAGCACTGCCGTACCGTTGCGGGCAAATTGACGAATGTATCGCCACAACTGACGACGCGCCAGCGGATCGACACCGGATGTTGGTTCATCAAGAAACAAAATTTCAGGTTGGTGCATGACTGAGGCAGCGAATGAGAGCCGCTGTTTCCAACCTCCAGGCAGCGATTTAGTCAGCAGTTTTTCCTGCCCCTTCAATCCACAACTAGACAGAGCCCAATCAATTTTTTCACGACGCTCGTGCTCAGGAACCTCGTAAACACCACAATAGAAGTCCAGGTTCTCCTTCACGCTCAAATCATCATAGAGCGTAAATTTCTGACTCATGTAACCGATACGTTTTCGCAAAGCGGAGCTGCGCAAATCACTTTTAGCTCCAGCCAGAACCATAGCTCCCTGGCTAGGTGTGAGCAATCCACAAAGCATTTTGATGGTCGTTGTCTTGCCAGCACCATTTGCACCGAGCAACCCAAATATTTCGCCGTAGCCAACTTTCAGGCTGACCGATTTTACGGCCTGGAAACTACCGAAGTGGATTCCAATTTTATCCGCACCGATTGCAACCTTTCCCTTTTCCGCATTGGATTGTGGACGCTCCCGAAACTTATACATAGCGTCCGAAGCCTGACCTTGTGGGGTCGATCGCAAAGTGCTGACGAAGACATTTTCCAGACTTGGCTCGGATACAGTTATCTGTGTATTATCATCACCTTCTTGCCTGGCTAAATTTGTGACAAACGCTTTTCCCTGCTCCACATCAGGAGTGAGGATGTCGAGGCGATCTCCGAACTCTTGAACATCATTAACTACATCTGACTTGTTTGATTCTTTACCAAGAGCAACTTCTAATTTCGCCAATTCTTTTGAATGAACTTCCAATCGGTGCATACCGAGATTCGCGATCAAGTCGCGAGGCGTACCCATTTGCTTGATCAAGCCGTCATTGATCAAAGCAACTCTGTTACAGCGTTCAGCTTCATCCAAGTAAGGCGTAGCAACCGCGGTTGTAACTCCTTCGGCCGCAACTTCCGCCAAAACATCCCAAAATTCTCTTCTGGATACAGGGTCAACACCAGTGGTTGGCTCATCCAACAATAAAATTTCCGGCGCAGAGACGAGTGCACAACAGAGCGCCAACTTCTGTTTCATCCCGCCTGAAAGCTGCCCAGCCAGACGCGTTCGGAACTTATACAGGTCCATCAACTGCAAGTACTTCTTGCTTCGATCGTTGAACTGCTCGTCGGAAACTTCACGAACGCCTGCGCTATAGACCAAATTTTCCCAGATGCTCAAATCCAAATGCAGCGAAAATTGCTGGGTGAGATATCCAATTTTTTTGCGTGCTAATCGTGGCGTCTGCCCCAGAATATTAATATCGCCTGCAGTGGCGTCCATCACTCCACCAAGAACGTGGAATGTACTTGTTTTGCCGGCACCATCAGGTCCAATCAATCCAAAGATTTCACCTCTGTCGATTGAAAACGAAATACCTTTGACGGCTTCAAAATTACCGTAATTTTTTGTAAGGTTTTTGACTTCAATAACGAGCGAAGTGGACTTGTTGCTGGCAGATATTACCGCACTAGTCAACTGTTTTTCGCTCCGGAATCAGGGCTCACGTCAATGTCGGCATCAGCCGGCATGCCGGGCTTAGCATAGTTATCGGGATTATCAATCATGATTTTCACCCCAAAGACTTGCTTGACTCGATCATCCTTGAAGTAAATATTTTCTGGAGTGAAGCTCGCTTGGGGATCGATCTCAATCACTTTTCCGTGTATCCCTTTTTTGGGATCCGAATCGTAATAAATCAATGCCGACTGATTGATTCGTACTTTACCAATTTCGCTGTCAGGTACATATCCACGAAGAAAAATAGTGTCTAGATTAATCAATGAAATGACAGTCTGACCGGCAGCTACGACGGCGCCAGGCTCGACCGTTCGCGCAGTCACGACTCCGTGTATAGGACTCTTAATTGTCAGGTAATCGATCTTGGATTGTATTTCGTCTATCGATGCTTTTGCATTGCGCAACTCGATCTTCGTTCTCGCAACTGCGGCTTCGTTCTGTGCCACCGTTTTTATATTTGATTCCTGTTGACTGATTCTGATCGGAGGATTCAACGAGTTACTCTTCGCCTGCGTCAAAGCTGCCTGCGCGGCGGCAATCTGTTTCAAGGCAGAGGTGACCGCAGCTTTCCGCGCGTTGACTGTTGCTCCCGATGATTTGAACGTGCTGTGAGCTTGATCGGCTTCGTCTTGCGTTACCGCTCCTTGTACAACCAACTCGTCATATCTTTGAATTCTGATATTTGCCAACTCATATTCAGCCTTAGCCTGAGCCTCTTGCGCCAGCGCCTGTGCGTAGTCTGCTTGCTGCGCAGCAACATTTGCTTGTGCCTGCTCGATGCGCCCCTGCGCATCCACTCTGGATTGACTGACGTTCAACTTCGCTTGTGTGACTTGCTCTTTCGATGCATCCAGTTGAGCCTGAGCTTCCTTGATGGACTCCTGCGCCTGTTCAAATTTCGCGTTGGCGCCGCGCAACTGAGCTTGAATGTCTTCATCACTGAGCTTGACGAGCAGCTGGCCAAGCTTCACCTCTTCGCCTTCACGATTAGATATCGACATAATTCGTCCCGCTATTTTCGCGCCGACGTTAGTTTCGTAACCTTCCAACCTGCCACTAAGCCGGAGCCATCCGGGCTTTCCTTCAGGCTTGTTGCGAATCAGGAAGAATGCCACTACCCCGCCGATGACAAGCAGAATCACGATAATGCGAACGATCTTTATTATGTTCTTCCGCCCGTTTTCAGCTGGAGGCGGCGAACTGCTACTGGAAGGATTCGACTCTGGAAGGATGGCTTTGCTGCCGCCCTGACCGGTCGAACTTGGATCGTGTGTGGTTTCCATGCAAAGTTCCTGGAGTTGAGGTATTATCTTACCATACCGATCGGTATGATACGAGTCTAATGAAGAAACCAAACGACACACAGACAAGTGCTCCGTCAAAATCTCGTCGCGAAATCAAAAAGTTTTGGACAGAAGATGGCGAGCAGGAACTTTCGGAATTATCTAGAAAGAAGCGCTCTCAAATTATTGAAGCAGCGCTCGAAACTTTTTTAGAACTTGGATATGAAGGCGCCAGCATGAACCTCGTAGCCGAACGCGCTGGTGTGATCAAGCAAACCATTTACAGCCATTTTCAAGACAAACAATCGCTCTTTCGTGTGGTAATTGCTTCGCTAACCGTTGATTACGTTCAGAACGCGTTACAGGAACCAGAGCTAATCGATAAGCCACTACCAGCAGTGCTTAGAAAAATAGCCGAGACGATTTTAGCGCGGCATCAGGATGCACGCCACATTCGTTTTGTGCGTACTATGATTGGTGAAGCAGAGCGCTTTCCAGAGCTGGCCAAACTTTTCACAGACGCAACTGTGAGACCCGTTCTCTCACTTATTGTCGAACGGATAAAAAATCAAACCATCTACAAATTTGACGATTCCGAAGCATTTGCTAGAGTCTTTATCGGAACAGTGGTGAATCACTGCATGCAGCAACACATACTTCATGGCAAAGAATTGCTACCGTTTGATTCAACTCGATTGGTTGATGAACTCGTGGCTATTGTTGAACTGCACAGGATTCGGTGACCAATCAGCGATGAGCGCCCGCTTCAGCGATATTTTGCGATCGCTGCAGCATGTCGGATTTAGCCAAAATGTCTGATTCAGCCTACATGTCTCTGCTGGTCAAGGAAGCAGGCATAATTGGGTATACTGATAAAGTAAGATTTTCGTCCGCTATCATGCTGAAAGCGGACAGCACGACAGTGATAGCCCCACTGGACTCTCTTGCAGGTATCCCAATCCGATTAGATTAGGGGGAGCCTATTTGATTTCAGAAGATCCACCAATCAAACTCCTCGTAATTCAGGATTCTCCGGAAGATCTAACCGCGGTGTTGGACGCTCTTCACGCTGCGTCCAGCAAAGGCAGAATCGACTTGCACTCCGTGGATACGCTGGCGTCGGGTTTAGAACAACTTCTGAATGGAAATTTCGATGCCGTGCTGCTTGACTTAACGTTGTCTGCAGGGGCCGGGCTGCAAAGCTTAATCAAACTCAGAAACGCGTCGAATGCGGTACCAATAATTATTCTGACGACAATGGCAGAACAAGAAATGGCGCTGGAAGCGTTACAGAATGGAGCGCAGGACTACATTCTGAAAGATGCTCCAACAAGCGAAGTCATGCATCGACAGATCAGGTTTGCGATTGAACGCAAACGCGCGGATGAAACCTCCCGTCGGCTAATGCTGCTTGAGCAACGAGAACACTTTATTGGCATGCTCGCTCACGATCTGCGAAACCCTTTAATTGGCGGAATGAGGGTTCTAGAAATGGTTCTGGCTGGCGCTGTCGGTAACTTATCTCAAAGTCAATCAGACCTGCTCTCGTCGCTATCAAATAGCAATCGCCAGCAACTGCTGCTTATAAACAATGTACTTGACACCTACCGTCTCGAACAAGGAGGTGAAAATTTCGTCCTTTCGGATACGAATTTGGCTTCGATTGTCGCAGAATGTGTTCGCGAGATCTTGCCCATAGCGTTTTCAAAAAATATCGAAGTACTCAATTCTTGCGAAGAAGATTGCGCGGTACACGCGGACCGTTTGGCAATGCGACGTGTGCTATCCAATTTACTTAGCAACGCGATCAAGTTTACGCCGGCAAAAGGAAAAATTGAAATCAAATTAGTCCATAAAGATGGAAATGCTGTACTAACAGTACGCGATACTGGAATCGGTATTGAAGCAACACAGCTGGAACGGTTATTCGAGCGCTTCTATCAAGCCGATAGCAGCTATCGACGATCGGGGCTCGGCCTCGGTTTGCATTTATGCAAGGAACTTATCGATGCACAAAAAGGCACCATTTCTTGCACCAGTGAACCGCAGCGAGGAACCGTCTTTACGATTTCCTTGCCGCTAGAAGATGTACTGCGGAAGAATTTCTTGATTGTCGATAAAAATCCACGCGATGCAAAAGTTCTAACCGATTTATTGCAACTTCACTGCATCGATGCAGTCACGGTTCAAGGAGGAAAAGAGGCGGTCCATGCCATTGCTAAATCCGATTTTGAGGCTGTATTCATATCCGTGAGAGCACCAGTCGAAAGCGGGCTCAAAACATCAGCGGCCATAAGAGCTGCTGGAATCAAAGTGCCTATAATAGCTTGCATCACTCGTCTGTCCGCTAAGCAGCGAGCCATAGCCAAAGCCGCTGGTGTAACTGAAATTCTACAAGAACCAATCACGGACAAAAAATTGGAGTTGTTAGTTAATAAATTAGTGGCCCTGCCACGCAAAAAACCACTCGCTCATCCAAACAGCTAATTTAAAAATCCGCTTTGCCCCACCGCAAAGACTTATTCGGGTATTATCCTAGGATTGTCCAGGCAGCAGCTGCTCGACTTATCCTAGCCTGCGTGCGAGCCGCCAGATTTATCCCCAGAAGAGTCCGCGGAGCCAGTTACTTGGGAATCGACACGTTAATCGGAATAACAGCAATTACGTCTACCGTTTTTGCATCAGTTGTTGGATTACTCTTTATCCGCAGATGGCTTCAGTCCACGGAATTGAAGATTCACCACGACGTCACCGACCCCCTCTCTCAAGTTGTCGGAATGATGTTTGCGATGCTCCTTGGTTTCATGATTAGCAACGCCATGCAGCGTTTCGAAACGGCGCGATCAACCGTGCAACAAGAAGCAGCCTCTCTAGCTGACATCTTCAACTACGCTGGTGCTTTACAAGAGTCCGAGAAAACGGAACTGCGCAAGCTTTGCATACGCTACGCAGATCAAATCATCAATGAAGAATGGCCGCTTCTCAGCAAACGAAATGTAAGTGTCTCAACGATCAGAACTTATCGAACAATCTGGGAGGAATGCACGAATTACAAGCCAGCCAATCAAATGGAAAGCAATGTGCATCAATCCATGCTGGCATCGCTCGTCTCAATGAGCGATGCGCGTCGACTACGAATTGAAGCGTTGCATAACGGACTGCCGGCGGCGCTCTGGTGGGTGCTTATACTGGGTGGATTGGCCACCATCGTGTTCACTTACTTTTTTGGCGCTCAAAATACGAGATTGCAAGTCATAATGACGTCGATGGTGACACTCGTGATTAGCTTGAACATCTATCTGCTCTACACATTTGATGATCCGTTCGAGGGAGATGTGATGATTCGCCCAGCCGCATTCGAAACGGATTTGATGATGTTTCGAAAACAATGGAATGTTAGCGATGAGGGCAAGGATCTCGAAATCATCGACCCCGTTGCGCCATCTAAATAGAACCTATTTGTTAAGCGCACCTGCTCCTTCTTCCAACTTTTTCGGCGTCAATTTTTTCGGTTCCAACTTCTTCGGTTCCAACTTTTTCGGCTCCGACTTCTTCGGCGTCAATTTTTTCGGCGCCTTCATCAACAACCAGTTGCTCTGACGATTTGTCAGCGATCGATCGAGTCCAATTTTTGTCACTTCGCCAGTGGTGCCAGATCGATACCATCCTTCGTCCCAAGCACCCATATCGCAGTAAAGCGCCTCCTTTATCCCGATAGAGACGAGGTCGTCGTTGAAAGTCGTAAATGTAATCGGTTTGTCACTTTCTACGACGCCAAACGTTCCTTTTGTGGTTTCGCAAACGGCTCGGCGCTGGAATCTACTCTTATCCTTGAATGATGCCGCCTTGCCATCGTGAACAATCAAAAACTGCTGAAACAGCGAACCACGACCCCTTTGCACATCGTTCAAAAATTTTTCGGTTATCATTGTTCCTTTGTTGGTTGAAAGCAATTTGCATTGTCCATTTTCAATCAGCATTGCGCCGCCCAGTTCTTTGTTGACACCGTGCGCATTTCCAATCAAACCATTGCTGATGTATACGCCATCGACCTGATCGTAAGGCGTCGTAAAGGCAGAAGGAATGCAGAGATAAACTTCAGATTGAGTGCGGGCAGGACGAGAAACGACGAAATCGAAAACCAGTTTGCCTTTCGGAAACATTGTATAAGTCACGCCGCTAGTAGTTTTGATTCGCTTGGGCGAGAACTCCTCGCCCGCCTGCGCTAGTAAAGCAATCCCAGAAAGCAGAGTCGACAGCGCCAGTGCCTGCGCTTGCAGGCGGAATTCGAACAAATTCACGGTGACACTCCTAAATCCTTCAACTAAAAGGTTACTCCATATGTCGAACGAGAACGCTGGGCACTTCTCTTAGACTTCACAGAATCTCGACAATTAAATGTGAGGATGGGAATCGGAATTCTGTTCTCGGTGCTCTCAAATCAAGTCCGAGGGAAATATGTTTGAGTTTAATAGCAAATCAAAAGCTGGTGTTCTAAGAGCAGCAACAGTTGTTATGTCGCTGATGTCGCTTCAGGCTCCAGATGCAGGAGCTGCAGATATTGCCGCTGATAGCGGCGCCACTCCAGTAGAACTGAAGCCGTTGTCGCCGCAGATCGACACATCTTCACCGGTCGAAGCTGCACCGCCTGCTGCAACCGAATCCGAAATCCCAAAACTTCTTCACAAACTAGAAGCAAGCAAACGAGCACTGCGAGACGGTTCAGATCAACAGTCAGCGACGGTGCAGGTTGAGGAAGGTCCGCAAACGATGAAGCAAATAGTGATCAATACGTATGTCATGCGCGCCAATCTTCCCAGCACAGTGATCTCGGATCCATTCACTCTGATGCGCGCTTTGCTGGGATCGCGTAGCAAAGAATATGAAAAATTATATGCAGAGCGAGATACCGGATATGGTGTCTGCGGATTTTTAATGAACATGCCGACCACGCAGCGTGGTTATGCGCTCGTGCTCAAATGTTTTCCAAGCATGCCGGCAGCTGAAGCCAATCTGCAGCCCGGTGACTTGATTACTGCAGTGAATGGGAAATCAACTCTGGACCTGCCGCCCAGAGAAGTTTGG
>JBBQFO010000169.1:0-10365 GCA_038322035.1 Candidatus Obscuribacterales bacterium | reverse complement strand
TCACTTCGTCTTCAATCAAAATGTCGCCGATGTAGTCATCTACTGCTGTGATGATGCGTCCATTTTTGATCAGGGTTTTCATAAACCTGCTCCTCGACATGCGGTGATATTAGCGATGGACATATTAGCGGAAAACACATACTCGGATCTATGAATTTAACCTGCCAGGCGGAATGTTGGCGCCGGGCGCCGTGCTATAAAACTGACATTGTCGGGCGAGCTAACCCAGTAGGGCTGCGGTTGCTAGCCTCTCTACCGGATCTCTGGGAGATTCGATTGGCAAATTTGGTCGGGAGCGATTGATTGAGCACTATTTCACAAGACGACATTGCCGAAGTGCGCAGCCGCGCCAATATTCTCGAAGTAGTCTCCGAGCACGTCACTATGAAACGTAGCGGCACCAGCTACATGGGTCGCTGTCCTTTCCATGATGAAAAGTCAGCGTCGTTTTCAGTCGTGCCGGATAAAGGCTTCTTTCATTGTTTCGGTTGCCATGAAAAGGGTGATGTTTACGCCTTTCTGATGAAGAAAAAGGGCATGGATTTCCCATCGGCAGTGCGCGAACTGGCCCACAAGTATGGTGTGCAGCTCGTCGAGACAGTCGAGCAGAAGGAAGAGTACGACAAACGCACTCACATTTTGATGTTGTATCAACAAGCGAGTCAGTACTACTGTCGACTTTTACAAGATCCGACAGAGGGTGCAATCGCCCGAGATTACCTGGATAAGCGCGGCATACCTGAAGACATAATCGAGCGATTTAAAATTGGATACGCCGGCCCTACTTGGGATGGTCTGCTCAGCTATTTGACCAGCTCGACGAAGGTTGCGCCTGCAACTCTGGAAGAAGCTGGGTTGGTAAGACGCAAGCAGGAGACAAACAGCTTTTACGATCTCTTCCGCAATCGATTGATGATTCCTATCTGTGATGACCAGGGACGAGTCATCGCATTTGGTGGCAGAACTCTGGCTAATGATGACGCCAAGTATGTCAACTCTCCTGAAACTCCAATCTACGTAAAGAACCGTCAGCTTTATGCTTTCAACCTTGCCAAAGAATCAATCAAGCAGAAAGATGCAGTCATCGTTGTCGAAGGATATTTTGACGCAATAACTCCGCATCAATTTGGTTTCACCAACACTGTAGCTACATGTGGCACCGCGCTGACAGAGGCGCAAGCGCGTTCCCTTGTGCGCTACACCGATTCGAAGCGCGTCTATCTAGCATTTGATGCCGACGCTGCGGGCGTCAAAGCAATTGAGCGCGGTGTGGAAACGTTGAATCAAGTTTCAGACGGTGTTGGTCTAGAGCTGCGCATACTGCGTATTCCTGGAGCAAAAGATCCCGATGAATGTTTGCGTGCGGCAGGTGGGCCGCAAGCATTTGCAGAAGCACTTGCTAATGCTCCGTTGTTGATTGACTATCAGTTAGATCAGGCGCTGGTTGAGTGTAATCTCACCACACATCAGGGCAAAATTGAAGCGGCTCGTAAACTAATTCCGATTCTTGCCCAAATCAAAAATCAAGTTGAAAGAAATGAATACGTTCGTCAATGCTCGATGAAAATTGCCATTCGCGAAGAAGATTTGCTCGAAGATGTGTCGCAATATCGCAAGAGTAATCGTATCGGCGCCAATCCTAACTCGGGCGGTCAATCCCGTCCCCGTGCCAGCCAGAGAGGACCGGTCAAAGCTGGAAATATTGAAGCAGAGCAACAATTGCTTGCCTTGTATTTCACCTCGACTGACGATTACGAACGAACGACATTAGCGCTCTCCGGTGAATATTTTCTGACGCCAGTCAATCAATTCATCAAAGAATGTATCGAAGGAATCGGCGCTGACTTCAAAACTGTTGACGATCTTCAATGCAAGGTGATGAATAGGTTAGCGCCAGAACCTGCAGCGTCAGCGGCATTCGTGGAAGTAATCGAGCGCGTTGACGAGTTGCGCAAGCAGAACTCACCTATTGAAATGCTGCTGCTGCAAATGAAGGCGCGACTTTTGAAGGAGAAAGTTACTAGAATGCAGGCGACTCTGCGAGGTCTATTGCCATCTGTGGACAATGAGACAGACGAGATCGCGATTTTGAGTAGAATGAGTTTGTTGAATCAGCTTGAACGTGAAATACCTTCATGCGAGACTTTGGAAGACCTGTCTAACTTGAAGCGTAGAATTGAAGACGCAATGTCGTAGTCGTAATTGTCCGCGGACCGTCGATTTAGCAAATTGCCGTTCCAAAACAAGCTGCCGTTCCAACACATCGAATTCCCACTGGAGACCTGCTTCGTGACCAAGAGTACAGACAAAGAAGATACTTTTATCAACAAGCTCGATAAGCTTGAGGAAGCGGGCAAGGAGCGTGAGCGCACTGGTCTTGAGGAGATGCTCGTTAACGACGGCGATGACGATGATGAATTGCCGCCGGCGGCCGGACGAAGTTCTGACTCCGACGACAACAGTTCTGAAGAGCGTGTCTTCATGGGCGGATACGACGATAAGGTAGACGATTCTGATCCTGAACAATTTACTGAAGCCGCGTCAAAGGGCCTGGCATCAGATGATCCTGTTCGCATGTATCTCAGGGAGATTGGACGCATTCCGTTGCTGACTGCGTCTCAGGAAATTGAATTGGCGCGCAGAATCGAGCTTGGTGGCGCTGATGGCGCCATAGCTAAGCGTCGACTTGTGCAAGCAAACTTGAGATTGGTTGTCTCAATCGCGAAAAAATATATCGGCCGCGGCCTGCTGTTTCTCGATTTGATTCAAGAAGGCAATCTAGGTCTGATTCGTGGTGCCGAGAAATTTGACCACGAGCGTGGTTATAAGTTCAGCACCTACGCCACATGGTGGATTCGCCAGGCGATCACGCGTTCAATAGCCGATCAAGCGCGCACCATCCGCATTCCAGTGCATATGGTGGAAACGATCAATAAGCTCAAAAAGATAACAAGACAACTCGCACAAGAGAAGAGTCGCAAACCGACTGAGGAAGAAATTGCTACAGCGATGGAAATTACTGTCAGTAAATTGCGTGACATTATAAAAGTGGCGCAAGAACCGGTGTCGCTTGAAACGCCGGTTGGCAAAGAAGAAGATAGCAAGCTCGGTGATTTCATCGAAGATAAGGACACTACGACTCCAGCATCTTCAGTTACCGCAGAACTTCTGCGCGAAGACATTATTGAAGTCATGGAAGGATTGTCCCCACGAGAGCGGGATGTACTGCGCCTCCGCTTCGGATTAGATGACGGTCGTCAGCGCACTCTTGAAGAAGTTGGACAGCTGTTTGGTGTCACCCGCGAGCGTATTCGACAGATTGAGGCCAAGGCTCTACGCAAATTGCGTCATCCAAACCGTAGTCGCCGCTTGCGCGAATACATGGATGGCGAATAACCTATCGAGGCGCGAATTCTTGCTCCTGACCGGCGTTGCGGTTGGCAGTTGGTCAGTAACGGACTACAGTGGTGCTTGATCGCCAGTGCTCATTATTAGAGTATTGCGAGCTTTGACGCCGTTCACCGTTACTCTCATTGGTTGATTGAAGCCCCAGGTGTTACCGGCATAACCGTTTGGTACTCTAAAGACGATTTGAGTTGGTGTGACCGAATCCACTTGTGCTCGCATTGAGCCCATGTAGACTGTTACGTCCGCCACATTGTTGCCGAATCCAGTACCATATATGGTGACAGGTGCGTTTAGCCAAGCCCATGTTGCACTCAGGCTGGTCAATTCCGGCACTGCATTAATTGTCACAGGCAATTTACCTGCGGCTATGCCTGCCACATTGGCTGAGATGGTAGCTGCACCTCCCGCCGTGTTCTCTGGAACTTTGATCACGATTTGGTTCGCAGACGCTGACACCACCTGAGCTTTCTTTCCGTTGATTTGCACGTCGTTGTCGTTCGCATCAGAGCACAAATTGGTGCCATTGATCGCGCACGTGCCACCAGCTGCAACAACCTGCGGAGACACATTGGTTAACACCGGTTGTGGTGTCGTCAGGCGCCAACCTAATGAGGCCCCTTTTGGACCTTTCGCCGTGATCAAAATCTGATTGCCGCCCCAGCCCAAGTCGCCTGTGACGTTGGTGGTGAATGACTTTTCTTTGCCAAATGACTGTTCGGTGACGTAAGGCAGACTGGCTGAAGAAATTCGCACTGTTGAAAATCCCGGTGCTGAGGCATCGCCGTTGTAGTACGTGAGAAATAGTTTTAGTGTCTCTTGCCCCTTTTTAATACTGATCGATTGAGAAGTATTTATCGCTTTGTCAGAAGTTGCCACGATTGGCGGTGTTGATTGCGCAATTGTGATCTCTTCTGCGAGTACTGGCGTTGTGCATACTACTGCACTGAAAAAACACAGCAAAAAATTCGTTCGCATGACAACTCCTCGTGGTGCTATGGCGGGGATTGTAACTTACGGCGCAATCAAAACACAGCGGTGTAATTATTTTGAGTCTAACTTAAGTGCAGTCTCCAAACCAGCTGCCATCAAATGTGGTGGCTATAACTCTTATCTGAAGTTTTGCATGACATAAACAGTGAGGTTGATCACTATGTAGATTCCAGCAATCAAGAAGCCGAACATCAGCTCCGTGGCGAATACGGTTTGTTTGTCGTCGAAGGTCGTTACTATGCCTAGTCTTTGCGTGATGAAGAAAATTATTGTCAGGGCAAAGAATATATCGCAGACAATTGCGGTCATGCTTGCGAAAGCAGGAAACATGACGATTGCGACCGCCATAAGTCCAGAAACTCCGAGCAGCCAGAGGGTCACTTTGTCGGCCATCCGAACTTTCAATTTCGTGCTGGAGAACGCTTTGCTGATGTGCCGAATTGCTTCTCCACTGGTGGACCACCGCGATGCGCGTGAAGTTTTGTTTTTAACTTCCGGGCTTTCATCTACAGTTTCTGACATGACTTTCACTTTCTGTCTGATAAATGTACTGCGAGATTCCACTAGATTCATACCAAAGACGGACGATTCTGAATCTGGAGATGAATACTGGGCGTACATGCCGTCGTTTTAGACAGGTTTTATTTGTCCTTTAGCGCTTGAAAGCCTCTGGTATCGACTTCTTGAAAACCTGGTGAAGGGGGTGCAAGGGCAATTTCCAAGTAGCTGTGCTACCTTGTGCGGCGGGGACACAGGTCTTTGAGTAGCACAATCAACCAGTCCGCAAATGCTTTCAAGAGCAGCGCCGTAATTGCGCTGCTGTTTTTCGCCTGCGCCGATTTGGCTTTCAAGGCGGTTCTGGATAGCGGGCACTTCGACCGTTTCGAAGCCGCAAATCATCGTTGGACTTGGTGGCAAGCGAAAGGCTACAAGGAGCTGCCCTACACGCCTGACGTCGTCATGTTTGGTTCATCGTTGCTGACGCGCGTCGTCAATGAGGGCGAAGCCACTTACCTGAAATTCCCGATCAACGCCACCAAGCACAATCGTTCGCGCCAACTAGAAGACGGAGTGCAAGCGCGCACCGGCGTGCCGATCAAGACCTTCGCTTTCAATCTGGCAGGCATGCACGCGTCTGATGCAGCCGTAGTTGCGAGCGGTTTGTTGCGTGATAAAACGCCTTCGACGATCATCTACACGATTGCTCCGCGCGATCTCCTCGACAATCTTTTGGAAGCGCCATACACGACTGAACAGTTCGAACTAATGAGCCATACCAGCGACCTTGGTGAATTGGCGACGCGTGCTCGAATTACGACCGGTGATCGATTCAGCTTTTGGATGACCGACAACTGCAACCAGATTTCGACATTGTCTAAGTGCAAATACGAATTGGCAACGGCGTTCGAGAGAAACTTTCGAAATTTTGTGGTGCCGACGCTTGACGCAAATATGAAGGGTAAGAAAGTAATTTCTCCTCTGTCGATCGGCATAAAAACAAGTGCTTTTGACTATTCCGAATCTTTGCCTGTGGCGCCGGAAGATCCAAACAACATCGAAAAAAATGACAATCTGCAATGCTACAGATTTTGCTATCAGCCATTTCGTCCCCGGATTTATAATACTCAGCTCTATTATTTGGACTATTTCCTGCGTTTCGCTGAAGAGAAGGGCGTGAAGGTAATTCTTGTCAACATGCCGCTGCGCAAGGATAACTTGACTGCCATGATGCCAAATTATTATCAACTCTACAAAACTGACGTTGCTCAACACGCAGCTAAGTATCACGCTCGAGTTGTTGATTTGTTTGATTCGGATACTTTTACGGATAGTGATTTCATGGATACTGTGCATCTTACAGGGCACGGAGCGATCAAATTGGTTGATAAGCTTGCCGATGCAGTGGCACCAGATGTAGCATCAACTGTTTTGACGCAGCACGATGTTGAGAAGGCTCGTTTGGCTGGACAAAATCATACGCACTAATTAGCTAAGCCGGTGTTATTCTTCTGGCATCCAGTCTAGGACTTCTGGTGGGCGGCGAATTTCTTCGATTAATTCGTAGAGTGTTGACGCGTCCTGTGCTGGCACTGCGCCTGGTGGGACGAGTTCTACTTGCACGGTGATGGCGCGTGAGCCTAATTCTAAATGAATTTTGCTGCCGATTTTTACTTCCGTGGAAGATTTTGCCGGACGCTCATCGACGAAGACGCGACCCTGATCGCAAGCCATTTGCGCTACAGTGCGGCGCTTGATCAGGCGCGAGACTTTCAGCCATTTATCGAGACGCAATCGACACTCCTTCCTAACCTTCGCTGGAAGAGATTGTTGAATTGCGCGGCGATTCAACGGCAGGATGGTTTCCAGTTTGAGAGAATCGTTTCAGCTTTCTCAGGAATGATTGATCGACTAAGCAAACGCCGTCTTTGCAATTGCTCGCCGCAACTTCGTTGAGCACGTCTTTTTCTTGCTGAGACAGATGCGGCGCGATTGGATCCAGTGCGCGTTCAATAGTTGGTGTCAGTTTGCGTTGCGTCATCTCGAGAACTTGTCGCGCAATGCCTGGGTCTAACCAGACTGCTCCAACTTTGACGGTGCGGATCGCCATTTCCAAATTGACTGAGAAGTCACCTTTGAGGACGTATCCATCGGCGCCGGCATCCAGAGAATCGAAAATGTCGCTTTGATTGTCGCTGGCGGTGAGCATTAGAACGCGCAGTCCTGGCACCATATTTTTGAGATTCTTAGTAAGTTCAATACCGCTAACGCCAGGCAAGCCGATGTCTACCAGGGCCACGGTTGGATTGGCCGCCTTGATTGTCTCCAGCGCAGATTCGCCATCACTGGCTTCGCCGACGAGTGAGAAATCAGGAATTTGCTTCAAAAAACTTCTGAGGCATAAGCGAATTACTTCGTTGTCTTCAACGAAGAATATGTCAATAATTCCAACTTCGTTCATGGTTTGTGACATTGCATGAGGAACATATCAATCCTAGTACGGCGACGCCAATATCGACGCATTTTTAATGGCACTGTTCCGAAATGTGTTCATTTGCCCACAAAAAGTGGAGGGCGCCCAGAGGCGCCCCGCTTGGATGAATCTGCCCAACTTAATCAGATTCCCAATAAGCCACGTAGACTGCTTAAACTTCCACCGTTTAAGTTGCCGTTCTGAGCGTATGCGCCCAAGCTGCCGAGCCCACTGCCACTAAGAACGCTGCCCAAGCGACTCAAATTGCTTGCACTGGTAGCGCTGTTGATAAAACCATTGTTTCCGTTGTTGTAGCCATTTGCGTACGGGGTCGCATACGGATTTGCATAAGGGTTTGCATAAGGGTTTGTGTTGCCGTTGAAGGCAAATGTATTTGGATTCGCATAACCATTCGCATAAGGATTTGCGTACGGATTATTGACAGGATTGGCAAACGGATTGATGTTCGGATTGTTCATCCCGTATGCGCTTGCGTAAGGATTGGGACCGTTGTAGGTGCCATTGCGGATCGCCCGGTCGAATTGGCTTCTGGGACTGTTGCAGCCTCCGTGCTGACGCACTTGCGCGCGGTTAGAGAGGTTGTAGCTATGTGCGTTTACCCCACCATCGTAAGGATTATTGCTCAGGTTGCCATAGTTTCCGTATTGATTGACGCCCAGATTGACGGCGTTTTGATCAAATCCGTTGGAAAATTGGTTTATGTTTCCGCTCAAATAGTTTTTCCCGTCAACAGCACTAAACGGAGTCAGTGAGCCATCTTGTAATAGCACATTGTTGCCATTGTCATTAAAATTATGATGGTTTTTGCTTAAAGCTTCGCTTGGCATGAGCAACACCAACAGCGCTGCCGCTGGCAATAGGGGCTTCAAATTCATTTTTTCCTGCCTTGAATAACTTCGGTCAGTGCTCTTTTGGCAAACTCGCCTGTCTCGATAGACGACGGGATTTGGCAATTGATTCCGAAACTTCAAAAATATTTTGTATTGCCGCTATATTGTCCGCAAAAGTCGGCTGCTATACATGGTGGACCGATGGTCGACACTGATCAAGCTGATAACCGCTTTCCTTATTTTATGCAATTGAATTTCAATTTGCTTAAATAAGAGTGACCGCATCGCAAGAGTTGATCGTTTGACCCGAGTCAGGTGGTACCAAATTTGGTGCACGTACTTAAGTTGGTGGGCGGCAGACTAGTATGAACTTACCATTTTAGGTATGTTATAGACGTGCGTGGCTAGTATGGCTGACTTAGAAAGATGCCCCCTGGTGGTGACACTGAAAGAGAATTGCGACAAGTGGCAGAGTCACTTGTGCTTGCCGATCGAATGTTTCGCAAGGGCAAAATCGCAGATGCTGAGCCCATGTACGAACGGTCGCTGGCGATGCTTATTCGCACTTACGCGGACGCTCATCCAGACGTTGATGCCTGTCTGTTGCGTCTTGGCGACATTTACTTCGCCCGTGATAAGTATGCGCAAGCTGTGAGCACCTACAGTCGTCTGCATGGACTGCGCAGTCGTACTCTGAGCATTCATCATATGGACACGATTGCGATCTCGTTCAAAATCGCTAAGTGTCAGGAAAAATTGGAGCACCTGGAAGACGCGGCAAAGACTTATCAGGAGGCGATTGGGCTCGGTGAGCAATGGTTGCAGCCCGGACACCCTCTGGTTGGCAGCATGATGGACGGATATGCCATCCTGCTGCGCAAGGGCTTGAACGATCCACAGCGGGCGGCGGAGGTTGAGCACCGAGCCAAGGAATTCAGGAAGAAATACACGGGTCCGAAAGGCACTTCCTCAAGGTTTCCATCTATGCCGAGTTCTCAGGCGATACCTTTTGCGCCTTCCGATTCTGGTGTGGCGATGGCTCCTACTCCGCGCTTTACGCCGCCTGAGCCGATTGAAGAGCCGACGCCGCCAGTGTATATTCGCGATCAAAGTGCTTTGGACACTGAATTCGAGGACGAATATCCAGCTCCGAAGAATTTTCTGATGATTGCTTTCGTTGTTCTGGTAGCGCTGATCGTGCCGACTTTCATCGGTTGGACGATGATGCACCACCATGCCAAGATCGAATTTGCTCAGCCTGTACATCAGCCGACATCGTTCGGCGCGACAACCATGCCAATCACCGGTTCCGAGGGGACTTCAAAAGAAACGTTATCGGCACCGATCGAGCGGCGAGCAGAGCCTGCCATCGATGCATTCGCCGGAACTCAGCCTGAAATCATTCGCCCTCGATAGCCACTCCCCAACCTAAACCTCCTCTCAGGCACTGCGGTTGACAAGTCGTTGCTCGGGCCACCAAAAATACACTCATTAACTTGCAATTGACCCGGAGTGGCACTTCGCAGGATAATTTGCTAGTTGCCGGTGAAGGGATCACTGGCGGGTTAAGCCGTTCACCGGTTAAACTCTAGTATGGGAATTCGCAGTTTTGAGAGTGTTCTCTTTCACCGGCTGCTTGCGCTGACAAATTCCGGAAGAAGACATGCAGCTTAAGTACATTATTCACGGCGATAGAGAGATAAATTGAGAAAAGTAATGTGGGTGGTGATTGTAGGACTGCTTGCCGCTATCGTGTGGCTAGTTCTTTCACCATCGGGTCCGATCAACACAAACGGACGGCACATAGATTTTTCAAACATGCCGCAGATTCAGATGCCAGGCGTTTCTATTGCCACGTTGAACCAGCCGGAGACTGTCTTGTTTATGGGCACTGACGTTGTGTATGACGGTTCCGGTAGAAAGCTCCACGCAGATAAGATTGCCTTGAACGGTCGGTCCGACACCATGATGCTGGTCTTCTTGAACCCGCCCAACAACAAAGTTTCGGTCCTCCATATCCCTCGCGATACCGAGGCTGCCATTGGTAAATATGGCGTGCAGAAGATCAATTCGGCCAACGCCATCGGCGGGCCTGAATATGCCAAAACAGCTGTTACACAGCTTCTTGGCGTAAATATCGATCAC
>JBBQFO010000168.1:0-10409 GCA_038322035.1 Candidatus Obscuribacterales bacterium | reverse complement strand
TATGTGTTTTCCGCTAATATGTCCATCGCTAATATCACCGCATGTCGAGGAGCAGGTTTATGAAAACCCTGATCAAAAATGGACGCATCATCACAGCAGTAGATGACTACATCGGCGACATTTTGATTGAAGACGAAGTGATTTCGGTGATTGGCAAGCAATTGGACATGGAAGCCGACAAGGTGATCGATGCAAAGGACCGGCTGGTGATTCCGGGTGGCATCGATGCTCACACTCACATGGACATGCCTTTCGGTGGCACAACATCTGCTGACGACTTCAGGACAGGCACATTGGCAGCCGCTCATGGCGGCACAACGACAATTATTGACTTCGCCATCCAGGCCAAAGGTACTTCAATCATCGGGGCTCTGGACACATGGCATGAGAAGGCAGCCGGCAAGACAGCTATTGACTACGGCTTCCACATGATCGTTACAGACCTGCCTCAAGAGCGCTTGAAGGAAGTGAAGCGATTGATCAACGACGAAGGCGTTACAAGTTTCAAAATGTTTATGGCTTATCCAGGCGTTCTTCTTGTTGATGACGCCACGATTTTCCGCGGTATGAACTTCGCCGGAGAGCATGGCGGCTTAGTTTGCATGCACGCAGAGAACGGTGTCGTAATCGACGAAATCGTTCAAAGAGCTCTCGCAAAGGGGCACACCGCACCTAAGTATCACGCGCTGACCCGCCCGACATTGGCAGAAGCTGAAGGCGTAAACCGCGCCATTGCTCTAGCCGAGATGGCTGAATCCCCCGTTTACATTGTGCACTTGAGCTGCTACGACGCACTGAAAAAGGTTAAAGAAGCGCGCGACGAGGGCATTGCAGTGTTCGCTGAAACATGCCCTCAATATTTATTCCTTGACTATTCAGACTACGAACGCGAAGGCTTCGAAGGCGCCAAATACGTGATGACACCTGCCTTACGTGAAAAGTGGAATCAGGACGAACTGTGGACAGGCATCCGCATGAATGACCTGCAAGTGGTCTCCACTGACCATTGCCCATTCTGCATGAAAGAGCAAAAGGAACTCGGACGAGACAATTTCTCCAAGATTCCAAACGGCGCTCCCGGCGTTGAGACGAGGATGAGCCTGCTTTATAACGGCGGCGTCGTTGGCGGTCGCATCTCTTTAAATCGTTTTGTTGAGATAACTTCAACTGCTCCGGCGAAGATCTTCGGACTCTTCCCACGCAAGGGTACGATTGCGGTTGGCTCGGATGCGGACATCGTAATTTTCAATCCAAACAAGAAGATGACAATAAGTGCGCAGACACATCATATGAATGTGGATTACAATCCCTATGAAGGCAGAACCGTTCAAGGCGTAACCGAAACAGTTCTCTCTCGCGGCAAGGTCGTCATCGAAAACGAGAAGTATGTTGGAAAAGCAGGTGACGGCAAGTATTTGAAGCGCTCAACGGTTCAGCTTCGTCATCGCGAAGTACCGGCGGCAGTTCACTAAGTTTGCGATTTGTTCACACTGTGCGAGTTAAGATCATGACATTGGGTATTTGAATCTAGGCGACAAAGGGATCAAGGGGGCACCGAAATGGGCTTTACAACAGAATTCAACAAAATGGTGACGGAAGAACGAAATGTCAAAACCATGGACTTGGACGTACTCGATACCGTTGATCTGGTAGAGCGAATTCAGAGCGAAGATTTCGAAATCGCGAAGGGCGTGCAGAAAGTTGTTCCGGAAATAGCCAAGGCTGTCGATATCATCACCACCAAACTGAAAGATGGCGGAAGACTGATCTATTTCGGAGCTGGGACAAGCGGACGGCTGGGCGTCCTGGATGCCACCGAATGTCCTCCGACGTTTGGCGTTGAGTCATCAGTAGTTCAAGCCTATATCGCAGGCGGCAAGGATGCGATGTTCCGCTCCTTTGAAGATGCTGAAGATTCGAAAGAGATGGGACTGCAAGATGTAGTCAGCGCACAAGTTAGCGCGCGTGATGTGGTGATTGGAATTACGGCCAGCGGCAGAACTCCATACGTCGTCGGAGCGCTGAGAAAGGCTAAAGAACTTGGTGCCGCAACGATCGGCATCGTCAACAACTTCGAGTCTTCACTGGCGAATGACTGCGATGTGTTGATCGCTGCAGTGGTTGGACCCGAGGCTCTCACCGGCTCAACCCGCATGAAAGCTGGAACTGCGCAAAAGATGGTTTTAAATTTGATCACTACTTGCACAATGGTTCGTCTCGGAAAAGTCTACGAAAACTTGATGATCGACTTGCGCCCAACCAATGAAAAGTTGAGAGAGCGTGCCGTTTCCATCATCTCAATTCTCGGTGATGTTCCACGTCACCTTGCCGAAGGTGCGTTGGTCGCTTCACACGATCGCGCCAAAACCGCTATTTTGATGGTGAAGCGAAAACTAGGCAGAGCGCAAGCAGAGCAACTGATCACCAAATGTGACGGGTCGCTACGCAAAGCATTAGTTGCCGATTTAACCAGCTAAGCAATCAGCAAAAAGCTGTTTCGGTGAGCGTTCAACTTAGTTGAGCGCTCACCGTTCGATTTGCAGTGCGCGAGCTAGTGGCCTGGCTTCGCCTTTTCGTCATCCAATAGCCAATCGTAATTGTTAGGGATTTTTGCTTTCCACTTTTTCGCCTCGTCCACTTTCTTGAGGTTATTCAAATAAAAAATGAGCCGGTTCACGGCTTTGTTATAGTCGTCACTCTTAGTGCCTTTCGAATGCTCCACCAATTCAACGATCTTGCGCGCATGCGGTTCTGATTTAGCGAACAGAAGTCGATCATCATAGGAATTCAGCAGTAATTGGTGGGCCTCGATTTGAGCGTTCAAATCTGCAGGCTTTTTTGCAGAGAGCGCATCTAGCGCCTTTCCTATTACTCGATCGGATTCGTTGTAGTTGGCCGCATAGAAGTGTGCTCGCCCGAGGAGCATCAACAAAGCACCCTCTTCGTATTTTTTGGACAATTCGTGCTGCAA
Organism: Candidatus Obscuribacterales bacterium; assembly: GCA_038322035.1. Taxonomy (GTDB): domain Bacteria; phylum Cyanobacteriota; class Vampirovibrionia; order Obscuribacterales; family Obscuribacteraceae; genus PALSA-1081. Next base: position 7,438 of record JBBQFO010000168.1, on the reverse strand, counting down.
TCTTTCCATCATTTGTGGCTTATGCAATGACCACTCAACGGCAGCCTGAGCCAATTCCGTGCTCATGTACAGGTCTGACGTTTTAGGCATCTTCTTTAAAAGCAGCCCCAATTTCAAATCGGCCTGGGCGGGTTCCCCAAAGTAAATGTATTGGCGAGTCCGATCGATTCGACTTGAATACATAGCCTCATCGCTTGGATCGACTAAATCTTGCAGTAAAAGCGAATTAGGTTCGAACTGATTGAAAATTTTCTGTCGCTGCGAAACCGGCTGCGACCCTCTATAAGTCTGGCGATAAGCTTCTGACAAGAATTTCACGCTCACTAGAACTTCAGGATCATACTTCTTACTCTTTTTCAGTACGGGCAACGCAACCAAGATATGCTTGGTGAGCGGTGCGGCAAGGGAGAAGTTAGACAGATGAACATAGTCTGTGGCGAGGAGCGCTTCTAAATCAAGAACCTGGCTCTCGTCTTTGGTCGTAATTTGCTTCAACGCCTGCGCATAACAATTCGCAGCTTTATCGTAAGCACGGCCGGCATCCGCAACCTGACCGGATTTCTTTAACCAAACCCAGGATTCTTCTTGCGCAGCTCGCGCAGCACTAGAGATCAAGACAGCCGTCAAAGAAACGATTGCGACTAGTCGTCTGCGCTTACTTGAATCCACAATGCTCGCTCAGGAGTACCGTAGAAGGCTAACATATTTCTGTCGAGGCGACTTCTAAATAGGTGTTACCACGCTGGCGTTCACCGCTTGTTCAACCTGACAAGCTCTGATTTGCGGTAACATTTTGCGCGCCGCAATTTCACCTGATTGTATTGCTGCGGCCAGTTCTTTTTTCTTGAACGAACTCATTTTCATATAAGAAACCTTGGGCTCGATCAAAATATCGGCTTTGTCGGCAGCTTTATTTTCGATTTCAGAAAGAAGGATGCTAGAAATGCGGTCACCGTAGTCCATCATCGTATCGTACTCTTTTTGATTGACCTTCTCCAGGTAAGCCTGCAGTCTGACCGCCACTACTCTCGGTGCACCCTTAGCCGCTGCTATCTCAGTGGGAAGATTGGCTCTGACACCACCATCGACCAATGTTTGTTCACCCACCTTAACTGGTCGGAAAAAACCCGGAGCGGAATTGCTGGCACGAATAGCGTCAGCAATGCTTCCTTTGCTTAACCAAACAGCCCTGGTCGTCGTCAAATCCACAGCCGCGCAAGAGAACGGAATAGGCATCTGTTCTAAGTTTGTCACACCTTTAGGTAAATGCTTTTCAACAAACTTCGCCAATGACTTACCGCTGAAGAGACCAATCTGCGGATGAATCAGCACTGCTCTGGCCAGGAAATAGGGACCGAAATAACTGACAGTCTGCAATTTTCTATTGCTTGGGAAGTAAGCTTTCTTCAATTCACCAGACAAAGCCAAGCGCTCAATCTCACTGACTGGAACGCCAGCGGCATAGAGCCCACCGATCATGGCGCCAATGCTGCTTCCCGCAACGAAGTCTGGTCTAATCCCTTCTGCTTCCAAGACTTTCAAAACACCGATGTGCGCCGCTCCTCTAGCCCCGCCGCCAGCTAAAGTTAAAGCGAAACCGCTATTGTGTTTAATAGGATTGGCCAGCTCTCCTGTCGTGGCTGAGCGTTGAGTTGCTGGAGTGGTGGACGAGCCCGCACTTGTCGACTCGCTCGACTGCTTCACAGCCTTGCCGTTAGGAATAGCTTTGCTGTCAGGAACAGCCAGCCGTGCATCAGCTGCATAGACCTGACTAGCTTGAATTGTTAGTAAACCCGCAACCGCAAGGGCGCGACCGATCAATATATGTTTCACCATCCACCTCACAAACTGCTCGAAAGGAGACGGCAGTGGCCAAAAAAGGTTGCAAGTTTCTCCGAGAAGCTAAACTTGTTTCTCGGACGGCAGTGTGAACCAGAAGGTACTGCCTTCGTTGGGACCACTGCGGACGCCGATGGCGCCATTGTGCTGGGTCACAATCGCTTTGCAGATTGCTAACCCCAGACCGCTGCCTTGCCCATTTTTTCCGTCGGCGACTTCGACCTGAGTGAAGCGATCGAAAACGGTGGCGATTTGATCTGCAGGAATGCCTCGTCCGCGGTCCGCGACTTCAAACAAAACTTGCTTCCCATCTTGTTTTGCGCTCATTTCGATTATTGTCGAGTCGGGCGAGAACTTGATAGCATTCGAAAGCAGGTTGACAAGCACTTGCACAATCCGCGGCCCGTCAGCGCTGATTACGATATCGGGATGATCAGTCTTAATTTCAATGTTCTTCTTGCGCGCTAGATCGTCTACCGAATGCAGAGACTGCTCAAATAATACCGGCACTTCGATCGGAGCTATACTCAAAGCCATCACGCCAGTTTCGAGTTTTTCAACATCAAGCAAATCGCCAATCAGATTCAGCAATCGCGAGATGCTCGAATCAACGCTATGCAAACTGTGCGCACCATCCTGGCTCAGTTGACCATAAACACCCCGATCTAAACACTCATGGAAAGCCTGAATAGAAGCCAATGGAGAGCGGAGATCGTGACTTACCATGGCAACGAACTCTTGTTTCATTTTCTCTATTCGCTTAGCTTCAGTGACGTCATGCGCGACGCAGAAAAACGATTGCTTATCTGCAGACCAAGATACAGACCACTCAAAGCTGCGCTGCGAGCCATCTTTGCAGACAGCACGATTTTCCAAAGGCTTTTCAATCTGATGCAATTTCGCTTGGGCAAAATACTCCAAAGTCTCTTCAATATCTGTTGGTGCAATGATTGAAACAAAGCGGGTGCCCACCAAATGGGCTCGGTCGTAGCCAATCAAAGACTCGACAGCCTGATTAGCAGACGAGAAGCGGAGATCCGAACTTAGTGAGCAGATCACTTCTCGGGCATTTTCAACCAGTGCTTGCTCATTTTCTCTTGCCTCGGCCAACGCTTGCGCCATGGTTCGAAAAGCCGAATCCAAAGCTGCCAATTCGTCAGTTCCTTTTAGTGGCTCTCTTAGAGGCTGATTAGAAGCCAATCTAGTCACGTTGTCGGACAGTGTTCTCAACCGAGCCGCCAATCCTCTATTGAACATGGCAGTCAAGCCAATCGCCAGTCCTACATTCAGCGACAGCATAATAACGAGACCAAGCTGAATTTTCTTGCGAAAGTCCTCCTGGATAACAGGGCTTGCATCCTCAATTTGTTTTTCTTTGTTCAGCAAAACGAACAAATTCTCGGCAAGATGCGGAATGAACGTCTTCGCATCTTCGCTGCTTTTCAAAAGCAACTCCCGCGCTCTGTCGATGTCACCACTTCTTCCTAAATCGCGGGCTCGATAAATGTTCTCGCCCATCTCCAGCAATGGACCTTCAACGTTATTAACCAGCGTCTGCTCTTCTTGATTGTCGCCAACCAACTTGCGAAGCTCTTTCAGTCGCACTTTGGTTTTCGGATAAACCGTATCCATCGCGCGTGAAGCTTCGCCGATACGGAACTCTCGTCCCATGCGAACAGCGTTTCCAGTGAAATACAGATCACGAACTGTCTCTTCGGCTGTGTGAACAATCAGTGCGGAATGACGCGAGCGAGTCAGTTCACGCTCGACTTCATTCTGCAAAGCATAAAGAGCACCGACACAAATCACCTGAAGAACGACCGATAGCAAAACTATTAGCAAACCTTTCTGCAGAATAGTCAGTTTCAACGTCGTTCGCCTGTCAGGAAGAATCCGGCAGGTTCATTGTCGCCCCTAAAGCGGCTTTTGTCACTTCATCTTCATTTGCCTGGAGCTTCAACCCTTTCAAATTCCCGTAATCCGATAGGTAGGGCGAACAGCGCCACTGCGGTGATCTTCGCCAAATCGGAGTTGAGCCTTCCGTTTAGGCTGCTACCAAGGACGACTCTGTATCCCTGCAAGAAGTTTGCAATGTTTTGGGAGTACGTTAAATCTGTTGCCCCTGATTAGCGTGAATCGAAATGGTCCACAAGCCGGAACATCAACAGGTCCAAGAGACAGCCAAGCACGCAGGACATGGACATGACGGTCATGGGCATAAAGTGCATGGACATGACAGACATGATCATCACTCAACCGAACACGAGGGACATCAGCACCACATCCTGGCCGAAGTCCAAAGACTAATGAAGTCCTCCCACGACTCTCATCGTGCCCCAAAAACAGACCACATAATTTTCTCTCCACTGGCGTCGGAAAAGCATCATGCTGTGCCCGCCCACATCATTGATTTCAACAATCCAGCACTGCATTTAAAAGGCATTGATGGAGCCAAGCACAATGATGCAAAACAAGCTGCAGCAGAAAAACCACACTTTGATGCGAAGAAATCGGTCGAACAAAACATTAAAGAAGGCAATTTCAAACAAGAGTCAGATAAGACCACCGCTGCCGATCATAAGCCTTTGGAACATGGTAAAGCGCCGAAGATAACAGTTGTCTACGAGAACAAAGATTCGGATTCACACGCGCCGAAGCCAAATTACATCGTCAAAAAAGATGGCTCCATCTCGGTGTTGCACAATCCCGAAGGTCCACCTCACGACGCCAATGTGGTAATCCAAGTGGCACGTGACTGCAAACAGACCGGCGCTCCAGACAAGGTGCAGCAGCAAGCTGTTGATCACCTGGTTGAGTATCAGGGCGCGCGTATCGTCGACAAATTCAGCAGTTCATTGAAAGAAGTTCCAACGCAACACGGGAAGTTGAAACAGGTCGAAATTGCCGATGCACAGAACTTAGTAAGCGACAAAATCGAGCAGAAATTCGGCGAAAAATTAACCCCTGACGTGAGCAAGCTGGCACCACCAGCAGTACCTGCCGACGTCAAGCAAACCTCTGACCTTATGAACAGAGTGCAGGGCAGCGGCGGGCACGCGACAGTTCCAAGAGAATCTGCTCCAGGCAGACATCAGGGAGACTCGAGTCAAGCCGGCGTAGATCAAATAATTCCTCTACGCACCGTGCCGCAGACTCCGCATGAAGCCAACTCCATAGCAGCGGCTAAAGACGCTGCCGCAGCGCTGTTCAATCCCGACCGCACACATCCTTACCAGACAATCAAAGAGAATTCAGACCACAGTTATCGTGTCGGTCGCTATGGCTTGAATCAAGGTTTCTCGATGATCGGCTTAGCCGAGATGATGGGCGTCAATCTGGGCGATCCGCCGGACATCTCGAAACTGCAAGCTTACATGCGCGAGCATCCGCAAGCGCTCGAGAAAGCAATTCAAAGTTATGCCGAGAAAGTCAATCAAGATGCGGACAAAGCGCATCTTGCGCCAAACGATCCCGTTCGCGAATCGGCAAAGGCTCTCGCTCATTTTGCAAAATCACTAGAAAATCCGCAGTTCCAAAACGATTTCGTCAAGTTCATGAGCGACATGAAAGGCGATGGACAGCCAATCACACAAGATCGCCTGAACAAATTCATGCCGAAGGAACTGCAAGAACTTTTGGCGGAGAAAGGAATCAATCACGAAGCAAAATTGCTTGGCGAGAATCCAAACAAATTGAGCGATCAAGGCGCCGGCAAGGTTTCACTGGCTTTCCTTCTCGGTCGTACGCCGACAGCTGCAGACGCGGCTAATCCGCAGTACGCTGATTACACTCGCGCTGGTTCGAATATGTACAAGCTCGCAGAGAGCAGAATGCAAAGCCTGGGCGACATCAACATCAGCGATGCACAAGGCAAAATTATCGCTGCCGCCGATCACAGCGTGGGACAAGCGATGTGGCAAAAGTACCTTGGTGGTGGACGCCTAGGATGCGCCGCGTCAGTTTCCGCCGTGCTCAACGAAGCAGGGTTTAGCTACGCCACTTCAGTCGGCGTGTCGGCTCTGCAAGACCAGCTTATGGCTCATGGCTGGACGGTCTCCAATCAGCCAAAGCCCGGCGATGTAGTCTGCGGCTATCGCAAACCGAAAGGCAGCGGTCCTGGAGGCTCAGCGCACACAGGCATCGTTGGACCGGATGGAACTTGGGACAATCATTCGAGTTCCAAAGTCTGGTCGCACGACCCGTTGTCGGCATGGAATCGACACGCTTATCCCGCTGGCGTTGTATTCCTGCATCCTCCAGGTTCCTAAACACATCCGAGTCGCGTATAGTCTCAGCGTAGGGTGCATTGAGGTTTATATGCGATTCGGAAAGGTCTTATTGGCAAGTGCTTTATTGCTCAGCACAAGTGGTGCATTGGGGACGCCGGCGAACGACGCGTATTTGAAAGCGCACGCTCTAAATGCAAAATCTAAATTCGAAGATGCGCTGCCATTGCTAGATCAAGCGATCGCATTGGATCCAAAATTCACCGATCCCTATATCAGCAGATCCTTCACATATGGGAAATTGGGTATGGTAAACAAAGCTTTGAAGGATGTGCAAAAGGCTCTGGAACTTGATCCCAACAATGAAGTAGCATACAACAATCGGGGATTTCTATATTTGCGAATCGGCCAATATGACAAAGCAATTGCAGATTTCACCAGGGCAGTAACACTCAATCCCGACGAAGAAGCGGCCTGGGCTAACCGTGCCGAAGCAGAATGGAGAGCCAGTCAGACTGCAGATGCGCTTGTCGATTGCTCAAAGGCGATTGGATTCACTTCGGGAGACGCGGATCCTTACATAACTAGAGGTGACATTCTAGCCAGTCAGGGAGAAACGCTCCGCGCAATCGGAGACTACGATACCGCAATCAGCTATCACCCAACGAGAGCAAATTCCTTTCACGAGCCCGGCGAAGTATATTTCAAACGGGCCGAGCAGCGAAAGTTGCTCGCAAACCAAGACACTCAATCCGCAAAGAAAGACGGATACCCAGTCGGACTTGCCGATGCACTGCAGTCTTTCAAAGCAAATGTGATCGAATTAAAAACGACCGCAGCTGTATCTGACGCGTTCCAGGATGCACTTAAAAGCGGACAGGTCGCAGCATGCAAAGCAAATGACGACCAAACAGTCGAAATCACCTTGAACAGTCCAATCTCTGCTAAGACATTCAGCAAAATCCTTGGCTGGAACTCACCATATTTGGTATCACCGGATGTACACCAGAACACCTGGGAAATTCAAATCCCCCAAAATCCTCTCGGCAAAGTCGAAGATTCCAGAATCGCCACGAAATATCCTCAAATCGGCTCGTGGTCAGTGCGCGCATCAGTAGAATCTAGACCAGCCGGAGACCTTCCGGAAATTGTTGCAGGCGCATCACCGGCTTACAGCCTGGGAAACTATGACTCGGGAGTGACCCGCGTCAGGCTTATAAAAACTGACCTATTGGGACTTTAACGAATTTCAAGTCCAGATAAGGCCGAGGTTAGATCTGTGAGCGGCAAATAGGGCTGGGAAAAGAGCCGCGAATCGAACAAGAAGGAATTCAACTGCAGTGCGGTACGCATTGTAGGCATCGGTGAATGTC
>JBBQFO010000167.1:0-10436 GCA_038322035.1 Candidatus Obscuribacterales bacterium | reverse complement strand
ACGTTGTGATGTTTGCGGAAAGGGACCTACGACTGGTCGTAGCTATACCTTCTTGCGTTCTCACTGGAACCCGCATGACAAGCGGAGATGGCTTCCAAATCTTCAACCTGTAAAGGCGCTCATCAACAAGACCGTCAAACGTATGAAGGTTTGCACTTCCTGCATCAAGGCTGGAAAAATCCAAAGAGCCCTTTAGTTCAACTAAGCTCTCTTCTCTGTCAATGGCTTCTGGAAAACTTATACGCTCGATCTAGCGGCCATCCGCCAGGTCGAGCAATCGTTCTTTTCCGACATAATAAAACTCGTTGCAGAAATGACAACGACCTTCAGCCTGTCCGTCCTCCTCTGCCATCGAAATCAAATCTTGCTTGGGAAACACCTTCAGTGCTTCCACGAATCGCTCATCGGAGCATTTACACCTGAATGAGAGCGGTTTGACCTCAGTCAGGGGCGTTATCTCAAATCCAGCCAGAATTCGCTCCAGCATCTGCTCCAGACTCATACCGCGGCGCATCAGGAAGGTGAAGGCGCCGAACGTCGTTATGTTATTTTCGATTTTGCAAATAGTTTCTTCAGTGTGATCGGGCAGCATCTGAATTATCAGACCGCCGGCAGCTTCAACACCGTTCTTGCTGAGGTGGGTTCCGACCACAACCACCGAACCAGTCTGGTCCGAATTGACAAGGTAGCGATTGATATCTTCACCGACCTCGCCTGAGGCCAGCTCCACCGTTGACATGTGCGGTCCGCCGAAACCGTGGTCGATGGTGACGTGTAAGTATCCAGTCTTACCGATGGCTGCGCCGACATCGAAGTTTCCCAGCGAATTGAGAGGCAACTCGACGCCTGGGTTTTGCACATAACCGCGCACAGTACCTTGCGGTGACGCATCAACAAAAATTTTTCCAAGCGGTCCATCGCCTTGAAACTTGAGGGCTACTTGACCATCTCGAGCTGCCAGAGGGGCGAGGAGCACACCGGCTGTAAGAGCTCTTCCAAGAGCTGCGGTGGCAGTGTAAGACAATTGATGTCTCTGCCGCGCGACTTCGACAAGGTCAGTCGTGGTGGCTATTACTGCTCTAATGGTGCCATCGGCGGAAATCGCCTTTAGTATGCCGTCTTTCATACTTAAATAGTCCAGAACCGGCTCCAATCCAACCATTCTAGCAGTTTACAACTTATTTTAAAACCTTTTTATAACTTTCGAGCCGTTACAACCCGTGGCGACCGACTCATGTCAAGATCCACACTTAATTCGCGCCAGCCCTGGGACGCAAATATCTCACTCACAGAGCCACTTTGCCCGTCACCCACCTCGACAACTATCGTTCCCTTACCGTTGCGAAAGTGCGCTGGAACCAGGGTGGCGAAGTCGCGATAAAAACCCAAGCCGTCGTCACCTTGCCCGAAGAGTGCTTCCTCCGGCTCATGGACGCCGACTTCCGGCAACAAACTCGAACTTTGCGAACGCGGAATGTAAGGTGGATTCGATATCAGAATGTCGATGCCATCAGGCAAGATCGTCCGCCAATCACCACATTCAATGTGTAGCCGATCGGATACGCCGTTCAACGTGGCATTCTTCATCGCCACCGAGCAGGCGACTGCAGAGATATCGATGCCAATAACTTGTAGCTTCGGATGCGCTTTGAGCAGACTGACCGAAATGGCACCGCTGCCAATCCCGACATCTATGACTTTCATCGTCTCCAACTTGTTCACCGATTTATCAGACAAAGAAATCAGTTGATTGGATTTGTTCACCAGAGCTTCGGTGTCAGATCGCGGAATCAAAATTCCCGGCTCGACTTCGAATCGCAGACCCATAAACCATGTATGACCGATGCAATATTGCAAGGGAATGCGTTTTTCCCGCTTCTGAACCAGTTCAAATAAGGCGATCTCGTGAGATTTATCGAGAGGCTGTGCAGCTTTCAAAATCTGTTGAGCGGTATCACACCCGGTTGCATGCAAAATCATCAATTCGCACTCTCGCCGCGCTTCATGATCCGCAATGCCAAGTGCGTTGAGGCGAAAAAGAATTTGTTTTTTGGCTTCAGTAAACGTTGTCATAGTTCATTTCGAAACGGAGAGGAAAATCGGGCCGCTGGCAGGCATATTCTCTGGGATACCGAGTGCGCTGGGAAAATCCACAGCCGGGTATGTAGATGATGGCGCCTCGGTAGAACTCGATGATGTTCAGTGCTCAGCGATGACTCGGATAACGATTTTAACCTGTCTGCTGGTTGGAGCCGCGATTGTCTCGCCGTCGGCACTAGCTGAGAGCGCACTTCAAAAAGGCGTGCGCCAGTACAACGCACGGCAGTTCACTGAAGCAATCAGTACGCTCATGGGAGCGCTGCAGCAGGACGGTCGAAATCCCGAAATTCATTACAATCTCGGTAACGCATTTCTTCAAACCGGCGATTCCGTTCGAGCCGTTCGCGAATACGAACTTGGCTACTCGCTTGCAGGAACCGGACCGGTCGCAGCTTACTGCCGCAGCGCATTAGCAGGCGTGCGACAAAGAAATCGCAGCGCCACGGCAAACAGCACATATCGAAGTGTGGCGTATGCAGGCTCGCACTCAGTAATCCGTTGTCCAGTTGGAACAGAGAGTCACCACGAAGGTGTGCCGAAGGGCAAGAGTGGCTTGTCGCCTGATGAATGGAGAATTTTCAGACCGTACTTCGAAAAGAGAGCCAGCGGTGTTGAATACAAAATGATAGCGAATATGGTGCCTAACTGGCAAAACGCAACCGGTATTTCCGAGATGTATTTGTACATCGATCGCAATAGAAAATTGCGTGCTCGTGTCAATCGTTTTACATCTGATGAGGCAGTCAATGCGGCTCTTCTTGAAGCCGCTCGTAGCCTCGATGGCAGTTCTCTTATTGACTTTCCCCCAGGCATCAAAGCAGAGAGTTTCAATTTCTACCATGGTGTCAATTTAGGAGATGTCGTAGCCGCACTTAAGTTGCAAGGCACGTCAACATCAACATCCGTGACTATGACAAACACGAATGCCAACCTGCGACAACTGGGTCAGTCAGCAGCTCAAGGCAAGTTGCAGACTCCGGCAGCAACCACCGCTGTTGACGCGTCCCTTCAAAACACAAAAATCACATCCGACGTTGCCGGAAAAGTGATCAGCAAAAACACGACCGAGCTGAAAGCCACTCAACAAGTCTTGCCACCAGATACGGCGGCTCAAGATGTGAAAGGGCAAGTGATCACCGACTCTGCTCAAAAGGCTGTCAGTGGTCAGTTGACGGACACTTCAACACAGATAAAAATCGAGCCGCCCAAGCCAACTGATGGTCAAGCTGTTCCCGCCAAGTAATTTTTAGCTGGGGAAGGAATCGTTGCCGAGACTTTCTTCCAGGCGTCGCTGCTGATCGTCTAAAATTGCCGCTTCGATCATTCGATCCAAATCGCCTTCAAGAACCTGAGCCAAACTGAAGTTTATGTTCAGACGGTGATCGGTAACCCGATTGTCTTTAAAATTATAAGTGCGGATTTTTTCGGAACGATCCCCAGTTCCGACTTGCGACTTACGTTCATCGTAAATCGCTTTTTGCTGCGCTTCAGTTTCCATTTTGAAAAGTTTGGCGCGCAGAATTTGCTTAGCTCGCTCTTTATTCTGCAGCTGGCTCCGCTCTTCCGAACATGCCACCATTAATCCTGAGGGTCTGTGAACGATGCGCACTGCCGTTTCCACTTTGTTGACGTTCTGACCGCCCGCGCCACCAGATCGCATCGTCGAGATGTCCAAATCTTTTTCGTCGAGCTGCACATCAATTTCGTCAGCTTCAGGCATAACAGCTACAGTTGCCGTTGACGTGTGGACACGACCGTTCGCCTCAGTTGCGGGAACGCGCTGGACGCGATGGACTCCCGATTCGAATTTGAATTTGCTGTAGGCACCTTCGCCTTTGAAACTGACGATTACTTCCTTATATCCGCCCAGTTCGCCATCGCTTGCACTTGCGATCTCAGGCTTCCAGCCCAGACGATCTGCGTACCTCAAATACATCCGCAACAGATCGCCGGCGAATAGCGAAGCTTCGTCGCCGCCGGTGCCGGCGCGGATTTCAACCATGATGTCTTTTTCATCGTTGGGATCGCGAGGCAACAAGAGATATTTCAAACGGGTGTTGATTTCTTCCAACTCGTTCTTGGAGCTATCGATTTGCGCTTCAATCTCTTCACGATCAGCGGGCGCAGCTTCGCGCAGCATCTCTTGATAGTCAGAGATATCGCTGGTCAGCTTTCGATATTTATTGAACGCGTCGATAGTTGGCTCAAGCGAACGTTTAGTCTGATTGAGCTTTTTATAGTTCGCCAAATCTGCAGTCACTTCAGGGTCATAAAGCTTCTGCTCGAGCTCCAAATAAGTGTGCTCGATTTCTTTTAACTTCTCAAGAATATGATCCATGACCGCGGCCTGTAAATTTCGACTCAATTAAAAGAACGGAGAGGGAGGGATTCGAACCCTCGCTGCGTTTTAGCGCAGACAGTCTTTCCAGGACTGCACGATAGACCACTCTGACACCTCTCCGAGCAATCCGAAATGCCATTATATCAAGGAAGGTCTGCAAGCCAGCGGATTTCAACAAAGCTTGCGACAATTTGCGCCGCTTACAGTTGATCATTCTCTCTAATAGAAGCGCTTAAACTTTGACTAATGCGCGAATTCGCTTCTGTGCTGACTTAATCAGGGGCAGGAAATCTTCCGCAGTCAAACTTGCGCCACCCACCAAAGCTCCGTCGAGATCGCTTTGCTCGAGTTGCTCATCAATTGTGGAGGGCTTAACGCTACCGCCATAGAGAATGGGAATGGAATCGCCCACCGGAGCTGACTCTTCGCTGCGGAAGACATCGTTGATCGTGGCACGAATCAATGCACAAACCCGATTCGCCTCGACTGACTCGCAGGTCTTGCCGGTGCCGATCGCCCAGACGGGCTCGTAGGCAACGACCAAAGTTTTCAAATCCGACACTTCCAAATCCGCCAGAGCGGCACCTATCTGACGGCGCACCACGGCGTCGGTGAGATTGTTTTCGCGCTCATCCAGACTTTCTCCAACACATACAACTGGTATCAAACCATGCTTCAGTGCGGCTTTCAGCTTCAAATTGACGCTTGCGTTGGTTTCGCCGAAGAACTGACGGCGTTCCGAGTGACCGATGAGAATGTACTGCACCCCGACGTCAATCAACATTGTCGGCGAGACCTCGCCAGTAAATGCGCCGCTGTCATGATGATCCATGTTCTGAGCGCCGAGATTGACCGACGAGTCCTTGACCACGTCACCGACGGTCGCAACAGAGGTGAATGGAGGGAAAAGAACGACGACAGGCAAATCCTTTTCGCCGTGGACGCCTTTTGCAATTGCCTCGGCAAGAGCTTTGGCTTCTTCCCGGTTCTTATGCATTTTCCAGTTGCCGGCAATAATTTTGCTGCGCTTCGGATTGCTCATTTCACTCTCCCAGCTCGAAATTTGACTGTTTAGACCCAGCATTTTAACCGATCCGCTTGGTTTGCTCAGCCATACATGACGAAGCACGAAGGAACGGGTTCGAGGATTGCCTCTTTAGCGAGCTGCCCGGCATGATCTGTCGCAAAATGTCGAGCGGGAGGATCGCCGCGATTGCTTATGCCCTAAAATACGATCACGTTGAAATAGGTTCTTGATACATATGACTGATTTGCAATCCACGTCGCAAAGCGGCACTTCGGATGAAGCTGAGAAGATTCAAAGGTTGCCCGAATGGGTCCGACGAACCGTTCTGAACACGGACGAAAACCGGAAGGTGCGTTCGATTCTGAAAGAGCAGAAGCTCAGCACGATTTGCGAGAGCGGCAGATGCCCCAACAAGGGCGAGTGCTGGGCGCGAGGCACAGCCACTTATCTACTCATGGGACCGCTGTGCACGAGAACTTGCAAATTTTGTTCAGTCAACAAAGGCATGCCGGAAGCATTGGATGCTGACGAACCGCACAGAGTTGCCGAGGCCTCACGACAGATGAATTTGCGGCATGTCGTCTTGACTTCAGTGAATCGGGACGATTTACCGGATCAGGGTTCGAATCACTTCGCGCGCACAATTGCAGCACTGAAGGAATTGATACCAGATGTCAGAGTTGAAGTGCTGACTCCGGATTTTCAAGGACGCGAAGATTGCATCGCTACAGTCCTCGCCGCAAATCCCGTTGTCTTCAACCACAACATCGAAACAGTTCCGCGCCTTTACCGAAAAGTCAGACCGGGATCAAAATACGATCGATCCTTGAAGGTTCTGGAATTGGCAAAGAAATTGCGCCCGGACATTCCAACGAAATCAGGAATAATGCTCGGTCTCGGTGAGACAAGAGAAGAAATTTTTGAAGTGCTCAGAGACATGCGCGCCATCGATGTAGATTTCTTGACGATGGGTCAATACCTGCGACCGAGCAGAGAACAGTTGCCGGTGAAGCGCTACGTAACGCCAGAAGAATTCGATGAACTGGGCGCTGAAGCGCGGAAGATGGGCTTCCAAATGGTACATTCTGGTCCATTGGTTCGCAGTTCGTACCATGCAGAAGAACTGGCGGGACAACTCGTCTAACATTTTTTAGGGGTTGAGCGTGTCAGAGACAACTTCTGAAGAACAAGTTCCGGAGCCATTAGTCGAAGCACGACGCTTGCTGAACGAAGGCATGCTGGAGCAATGTCTGGCGTGCTTGAAACCATATTGGTTGGAGAACGAAAGCGACACTCGAGCAATCGGGATGTTCGGCGAACTGATGAAGGAAGCTGGACGAAGCGAAGTTGCACGCAAGCTAATTCGGCTGACCGAGCTGCTCGACGCGAAGTCAGCATCCACATCCGCGGACGCCGATCTGACTGCCACCGGAGAATCTCCTGCACCAGATACAGTGCAGCCACAATCGGACGGTCTGACACTTGCAAGTTCGCCCGAGGACGACATTCCCTACGCTCTCTTCGAAGCAGGCTTCGGGCTAATTGACTTGAGAGAGCACGAACTAGCCGTGATGCTCTTGGAGCGCTGTCTTAAATTGATGCCCAATGAGCCAACCGTCAACTACGAAATCGCATTCTCACTAATGTCCTTGTCTAGATTTGACGAAGCAATCGCGCACTTCAAACATGCCATGCTGGATAGCGAGGACTTCGACACTATTCTCAATCTTTCTGTCTGCTACACGCTGACTCGCCGGATACCGGAAGCGAAAGAGATGATCGCGAAGCTTGCAGGTCTGGCTCACGATGAAGACGAGCAACGCGAGTTGAATCACCGCAAGATTGTTCTAAAACGGCTGGAATTACTGGGAAACAAACAGACATTCACCCCGCGAGATTGGCAGTTCGTGCTGTACGGCGGCATAGTTCTGCGCACAGGCGACGCGCACACGCATCAAAAAGAAGACTGCAGTTCGATTGCCTCCACTCTCGCGATATTGAAAGGCGTGTTAGAAGGACTGCGCATCGAATACGAAGCTGTTGAATACTACAATCCAAACGCTCGTCCACTGGCCCGCATCCTGGGTGAGCTAATGGAAATTCCTTGCGACAGCTACAAAGGACCACATCGTCCAGACCGTGCGCTGCTAATTATCGCCTGGGCGACTGACATCATCGGACCGCACGAAGCCTTTATCGAGCATGTGCACACACGCAGCATCTTCAGTTACGGACTGACCTGGAATGAACCGCTGCCGGTGGCACCTGAAATCACGGGGTTACTCGCCGACGACGCAATCATGCCATGGGAAGAAGAGCGATCCGAGTCGATCGATGAGATCGTAACCCAAATTTTGAATCGCGCCCGTGACTTGGACTGCGACCCAGACATCCTGCGAGAAGTTCAAGAAGCCGTTGCTTACTACGACTCGAAACGCGAGCTGCTAGTACTAAACAATTGGACGACTTTTCCGGACAGACCTGAATACACCGCAGAAGTGCAAAGACCTATGGCGACGAAATGAGCTTCCTTAGCAGACTGGCGCTGACGGCTTCATACGTCACGTGCCTGCCGATCTACAAGATGGACCTGGAAAGTTCGGACGACATGCTGTCTGGCCTATCGAAGTATCTGCCGACCGTTGGATTGCTGATCGGTATCTGCCTATTCCTCGGTGCCAAGGTTCTTGAACTCGTGCACGCACCAAATTTAGTGCAAGGCGCAGTTCTCACGACGCTCTGGTTTGTCTTCACGAGCGGACTCCATTTGGATGGATTAATGGACACAGCAGACGGAATTTTTTCCCATCAAAGTCCAGCCCGAATGCTCGAAATCATGCAGGATCCGAGAGTTGGCAACTTCGGAGTGGTGATCGGAATTTTGTTGCTGTTGACCAAATTCGCTGCACTCGCATCACTTGGAGGAAGTGTACTGTTCGCATCACTTTTCCTCATTCCAGCATTCGCCCGCCTCGCCCAAGTCTATTCGATCGGCAAATTCCACTACTTGCGAGAACAAGGCAAAGGTAAAATTTGGCACGACACAACCGACTATCCACGCGACTTCTGGATGTCGGCGTTCCTACCAGTCGCCTGCACAATCGGCGTATTGTATAAAACAAACTCCCTGATATTTTTAGCAGTGCCAGCCGCTACTCTATTGGGCGGCTTTGTTTGCGCTCAATGGCTGAACAAAAAACTAGGTGGTCACACCGGTGACACTTACGGAGCGACCGTCGAGTTCGCAGAAGCTGCAGGATTGCTGACTTCCGCCATTATTCAATGCGCTCACTTCTAAAATCCGGCGCCTTGTTGGGCGGGGGCTGAGGTGCCCTGGGTTTGCAAATCTTTCTGGGCTTGGGCCTGTTGAGCATCCATCTGCTGTTGAGCGGTTTCTTGCTCGCCCTTGATCTGTTGCATCAGACGAGCCTTCTTTCCACGATACAACGCGATTGAGAAGATGTCGCCTTCGCCTCTTCTTTGTGATGCGTTATAAATATCCAAAAAGTCTTGTTCGGCAACAGCCCGGTCCAAAGCCTTCTTCATGCAATATCGGTCCATATCCCGCAGTTTAAATGGTTCGATGTAATGCAGTAGAACTATCAATTCATGAGCGTTCGGCTCGTCATCGATCATATCTTTGACAGCTTTGCGATTTAGATCGTCCATCGAAAGAAGCTTCGCTTCTCTGGCAAACGCTACAGCTTCCGGAACCGTCTTACATAATGTGAAAGCCTTCTCCATTGCTAGATGTGCAACATCATTGAGCGCAACTTCTTGGGTCTTCCGGGCCAAATCGTACAAATCATCTACGGACGTTCCGCTGCCTATCAATGAGTTGACTGCATCGCGCGTTACTTCATAGCACTGATACTGCCTTGATTTAAGAGCAACTTGAATATAGTCCTGACGCGACTGACACATCCCCAGCGCCTTAACTAAACATTGACGCCGTGAATCCAACATGGAAGCACCGGCGCTCTCAGTAAATGATGCAATCGCCAGGCACTTAGGAATGTCGGTGGCGCTTTGCAAGGCATCGACAACTGCAGCGTTAGCCTTGCTCCCGTTACCAGGCTTGCAAACTCGACGCAAAGCAGACTGAGTTTTCTCATCCAATGGAGAGTCAACAATCGGCTTTTTACCGGCAACCGCCGGCACCGTATTCAGTGCCAGAAAGAGAGTTGCTATTGAAAAATAAATATGTGATTTGCGCATAACCGAATTGTACCCAATTTATGCTGAATTCGCCTACCCTGCTTGAATTATGCCGAGCAGCTGGCTGCACAGGTGATCCTGGGATTAATCAAGCTCGAGCCGAATTGTCATCAACTCATTTTTACCAGGCAGCAATGAAATTCGACTCAGCGTATTGCCTACGCCTGGCTCAATAATTAGCTCTTCAATCGGGTCTTGATTGAGTTTGCACTTGTAAGCCGCGTGAGCCGGCACGCGCAAGCTAATACGAGCATCCTGCACCGAATCTGTGACGTTCAGAAGTCTTAAGTACAAGCAATGATCGGAAACATAGGCTGACATCAGGCGCACCGCAGGATTTTCAACACTAAGCAAGCTGGCAATTTTATCGTTCCATGAACTGTGCGTCAGCGCGGCGCGGAAACGACCTTCGAACAATTCAACTAACTTGTAGACCCGAATCAATTGAGCTTCAGACAGCGCATCAGTGAAGATTCCCCCACGAGAAGACGCCAATGGCGACCAGCCATAGCTAGCTCGGTTCAGTCCGATACAGTTTCCCTCGGGCGTCACGACACCGGGACCGGCTCCGCCTCCTCGGGTCTGCAGACGTGGACGGGACAGATGCGAGAAAGCTCGCAAGAGCGTAATGGAGACGTTCGAGCCATCCATTCCATATTCCGGCAAGCCCGAGTTGAAAAAGACCTGATCGTTAGCTACGAAAAAGCGCTGGCACGGCATTCTATCTAATGGTGCCTCGGTGCCCTTCGA
>JBBQFO010000166.1:0-10470 GCA_038322035.1 Candidatus Obscuribacterales bacterium | reverse complement strand
TTGTATAAACGAGGGACAGCAAAGTCAATGGAAATGGTTGGGTGGTATGTAATTTTGGCTGTTGCCGCGATTGCAATCGCTATTGCGTTGCGTTTCGTTGTCTACACCATGCTCGTTAAGAACAATCGGTGGTTACCTGAGAAAGCCACCAAAGTCGCCAATATAACAAGCGGCGTGACGGTCGGCCTGGCGCTTCTAGCCATTGTCGGCAAAGCATTATTGACGCATTAAAGAGTGATTTTAACGGTCTCGCTGTCACGTTGGCAGCAGTCAGTGATCGATTAAAGCCGTAAACAACTGGGAGTTTGCATCATGGCAATCAGGACAATTCCTTCTCTGGTGATCGGGTTGGGTGGCACGGGCAAGCGCGCTCTGACCCACTTGAAGCGGCGCATCTTCGATACATATGGTCGAGCCGATTTGCCCTGGATTCGATTGCTCTCCATAGACACCGACAGCGCCGGCGTCAACAATCCGCCTGTGATCAGCCAACGAACCGGGGAATTTATTTCGCTCGGCACCAACGAGCTGCGTGTGATCGATCAAAGTGACACGCCGCAAATCATTAGCAATTTGGACTCACCTGAGAACAGACATATCAAGGAATGGTATCCAGACCCTGATATGCGTGTGGATTTCCCTAAAGCCGCACGAGGCTCCGGGCAAGTTCGCATGTTCGGGAAGATTGGTTTGTACAAAGGCGAAAATCTGCACACCACCTACAGATGGTTGCAGCAGGCTGCCCATGAGGTTTCCGACCCAGCTGCCTGGGAGGATTTTTCTGGATTCGAAGTCGATCCGACCTTGCAATTTGTCTACATTATCTGCTCCATATGTGGTGGCACAGGCAGTGGTATGTTCCTTGACGTTGCATATATGCTGAGGAAAATTGTCGGTGTAGATCCATCCACGCGTCGATTCATCGGTATGCTCGTCATGCCTGAAGTCTACGAACCCGTTGTCGAAAACCAACACATTCGCCGCATCTACTCCAATGGCTACGCGGCTTTGCGTGAACTCGATTATCTGTTGAACAGTCCTAAGCGTTCGTACCTGATCAAAGGAAAGGATCATACATTTGTCGATTTCCCGAAGGATGTGCCACCGTTCGACTTTACTTTCATGTTCAGCAACAAAAACAAACGCGGTGCTGTTATCTCCCAGCGTCAAGTTTCAGGCGACAAGCCTGTGGCAGCCGATGACCGCGTCGCACAATACATGTCAGAAACGATCATGACTGATGTGTTGTCACCGCTGACCGAGCGCAGTGAATCGATATTGAGCAACATCTTCACCTCGATCACTGAGCCAGAAACTATGGGCGACCGCACCTTCTATAAAGCTTACTCAGCGGTCGGCGTATCTTCTGTAAAAGTGCCACCACTTGCGTATTTCCAGGACATGCTGGAGATCAAGATGGCAGATGCAGTGATTGATTTTCTGCTCCGACCAGATCCTGATATTACAGAAAGAGCGCTGGCTAAGCAGTTCTTTGCCGACAACCTGACCAAAATTGAAGACTCGCTCACTTTGCGAGCCAGTCTGAGCACCGATGCCTCCTATGGACGTTATCTATCTCGTCCGTTCTTTGACGAGTTTAAACAAAATCGTCCCGCCTGCATCAATAAGTTGAAACAGTGGTCCGACACAATCATCTCCGATACCGTAGATCCAGAAAATCCGCTGGAGACCGAAAAGCAGGCAGCTAGTGCCAGCAAACAAGCGATCAGCACAATCGCCGCCGCGCTCGATGCCGGGCTCAAATCGTATGTGAAGGATCCAGAGCGCGGCTATGTCTTTCTGCGCGAATGGCTTGAAGAATTGGTTGCATTGGCGCAACAGAAGTTGGATCAGGTGCCACCGGCTGTGGTGACTGAGGGCGATAATAAACGTCCTGTGAGAGAAGCGATGGATTCTCTTCAGCGTGTCGCTAACGACGTGCAACTGCCAGTGCTTCGAGATACAGTGGAAGTGCTCCTTGAGCGATTGGCCAACTATTACGACAATTTCGGTCGGGATGGTCGCAGCCGTAGCATGCTGATCAATTTCTACAATGATCTGATCAAGCTCTTCAACACAGTTCACGATGGCATCAAGGCTCTTACCGACACAATCACCGTGGTCAACAGGGCTGGTGAACTGAAATTATCCACACGCATCGGCTCGATGGGAGACACTTCGCAAGAGCGAGTTCTGATCGATAAATCCTTGATCGGTAGAAAGGAAGTTGAGCGTTTTCTTGACAGTCTTCTTGCTCCGTTGTGGGAGAAGAATGACTGGAAATGCGCTTCGCCGATGTTGTCTGGCGAAACGAAGGCGCTGATTACAGCTGAACTGTCGGGCAAGTTATTTGCAATGCAGATGGACAAAACTGTGGATGCAGATTCTAGAAAACAGAAACTGGAAGAGATGATTCACAAATTCGTCAAAGAAAAACTTTTCGACAAGCTGTTCCCAACCAATGCTCAAAGCGGCATGATCAAGGAGCCATCGTACACTAACTCCGAAGGTCGCAGTATGTTGCTCGACTTCGCCAACGACAATTTGCTGTCGCTGATGATTGCGCACAGCAGCCCTCTCTGGTCTGTGCAAACGCATCAGATTGGCTCAGCCAGCTCTCCAGTCACATTTGTTGGTTTGAACGGAATCAAGATTCCAGAGTCTGTTGTCGAAAATTTGCAAGAGCAAATACCGAATTTCAGAACCACCGACATCGTGCTTTCTGATATAGAGCCGCGTGTAGTCGTTAAGCAATACGATCCTCTCTATTCACTGGCATCTATGAATGGAATCGCGGACTATGAGAACTATTACAAGAATACGGATCGCAAAATGAATCCAATGCACACCGACGTGAAATTCGTTAGTGAGCCCAATCCTTACTTGCAATGGCTATCTTATGTAGTTCCTGAAGATGACAGCGTCAAGACATGTCCAATTGGTCACGACATCACTGCCGCTCTCGCCGATGACGCGCAATTCTGTCCAACTTGTTCGAAGTCGGGGATGAAGACCCTGATTGTTCCAAACAAGATGCTCTGTCCGAAGTGTCAGCATATCATCGACAAAGGCAGTCGCAAGTGTCCAGAGTGTTCGGCGTTAGTGGTTGAGGACAAGAAAGCTCAAGAAAAAACTTGGCCGATGCAACGCGCTGATGCGAAGAAAGAGCTCTGTCCTGGCTGTGTCACTCTCGAACGGGAACATCCTGAGACTATGGTGCTGAAAACCGGAGCTGAAGCTGGTGGCGCCAAAAGCTACTGTCCGAGTTGTGGTTCCGCATGGGCGAACCTCTGCCCCTATTGCAGTGCAGCTCTGGAGAAACCGACAGTCTGCACCAAGGGTAGTGACAGATGCATTTTCGAAGGACCACCGATCGTGTTGTGTTCATCTTGCAGCTGTCCAGTAACTCCGGACACCTCCAAATGTCCTCGCTGTTTCAAAGACCTCGTCGAGTGCGAAGTGTGTCGTAAAGAAGGTAAGGAAAAACGCATGGTTCCTAAAGGCACCGAGTGTCCTCAGAAGCATGTGAAAGCAGCAGAACCAGCAGTATCAGCAAAAAACGCTGAAGCAGCAAAAACAGCTGAGCCTGTAGATTCTAAGGAATCTGAAGAACCTGTTACGGCACAAGCGCCGATGGCGTGACAACTTTTTTTCAAGTTGTATCGAGTAAAATCTAGACCAGTTTAGTTTCGCGTTCTAACCGCGTATAGGAGACGTTCATGCCGCTTGTGGTGCATTTGCGAGATACAAATCCAGAGTTGGTCAAAGCCTGGACAGCCTTCTTTGGACGAAACGCTAAGGTCGATATCACCGAGGGCAGCGTTTTCGATCTGGATGTCTCCGTTTTGGTAACTCCTGCCAACAGTTTCGGTATCATGGATGACGGCTTGGGGTCACAGTTGAACAAACTTACCGAGGGGCATCTCGAGTCTCGTGTGCGCAAGTTGATCCAGGATAAGCACGCTGGTGAACTTCCAGTTGGATGCGCGGAAATGATCACAACTAACTTGGACAAACCGAAGTTCGCCATCATAGCGCCGACGATGAGAGTGCCGTTGCGTATGACCAATGCCAATGTGAATAGTTATATGGCTACGCGGGCAGCATTTCGCACGTTGGCTGCTTTCATCCGCCAAGACAGGGAAGATCATGCCGGTGAATCAAAAGTAGAGTCGGTGGCGTTTGTCGGAATGGGGACTGGAGCCGGTAAGGTAGCACCAGCTGTGGCCGCTTTCCAGATGTACGAAGCCTACTGTCAAATAGTTCTAGGACAGGAGCCGAATTTTGCGACTGTGGAGGCTGCCACCGCCCATGATGCCGAATTGAGAAAAAGCAGATATATCTAGTCTCACTTTTTCGTAGAATAAATTTTGCATTTTTATCATCGATTATATGGGACATTGACGCTGCTGGCGCCGTTCTGTTTAGACTGCTTTCTCAGGCTCGACAGAGGCACCGATGGTCGAGATCTTGCTTTCTTGTGTTGATGCCACCTCCAGTGTCGGCTTGACGATCTCTGCGCCACCTGATGTGATACCGTTCGCGGTCTGCTTTTTGCGGCCAAGCACTGAGAGGAATGAATCCAGCGGTGTCGGAGTTTTGCGATCTGCATCTTTCAAGTACATGTATGAAAGCGGATCCAGCAGGTCATCAGCGCTACTGTAGCGCGCCAGAATGCCGCGGTTTGCAGCAGATATAGAGCCTGTTTCTTCAGATACGACAATGCACAAGCCATCGTATATTTCCGACAGACCAATGGCAGCGCGGTGTCGAGTGCCGTAGCGTGAACTCAATTTTGGATCGTCTGTCATCGGCAAAATTACACCAGCCGCGACGATTTTGTTTTGCCGAATGACGACGGCGCCGTCATGAAGAGGCGATTTCGGAAAGAAAATTGAAAGCAGGAGATTTGACGAGATATCTGCATTGACTGGTGTGCCTGGACTCAAATAGTCGCGCTCGCCTTCAGGCGGCTCAACGACGATTAGCGCTCCGACTTTGCTTCTCGACAGATCGCGGACAGCAGAGATAATTTGGGCAATGTCTCGCTTCGTATTCTCTATTTCGCGATTGGGCAGAGAAAAATCCACTCTGAAGTTGTTCATTCTTCCTAAATAGCCCAGACCACGACGAATTTCGGGCTGAAAGATAATCACGAGGGCCATCACGGCTACAGGAATTAAGTGTTGTAGGATCGAGGTGACAAGAGTGAAGCCGGCGAAGTATGAAATGACTGCGATGCCGATCAGCACCATAACGCCTTTGACCAGTCTCTCAGCCTGCGTACCGACAATACGGCGCCAAATCCAAATCGCGCAGTAGCAAATGATCAACAGCTGAACAAAGTTTTTGACGGCGTTTAACCAGTTGGTTTGGCTGAATATTTCGCTTAATTCGCCGCCCATTGGAAGTTAAACTCCTTAAGCCGTCTTATACAAGTCGCCAATTGGCACCAAATGGTCCGTTTGTTACAGCAATCGATCGAGGGTTCTGTCCTGACGTACCAGGTCTTCGTTCGTCTCTCTCTCGATGATTACCTCTGCTTTTCCGTCGCAGACGAGCACGCATGCCGGGCGAGTCGTGCGGTTGTAGTTCGATGCCATGCTGTAGTTGTAGGCACCTGTTCCGAACACGGCGATTAAATCGTCACGTTTGGCGGTCAAATAAGCTTCCTTTACGATTATATCCCCCGACTCGCAATACCTGCCGACCAGGCTGACAGGTTTTTGGGGAGCCGGTTCATTCATGCGGTTTGCCACGCAAGTTGTGTATTTAGCCTGATAAGTTATAGGACGTGGATTGTCTGCCATGCCTCCGTCGACGGCCAGGCATGAGGCAGCGCCATCTATATCTTTTGTATGTCCTGCGCGATATAGAGTCACTCCGGCTGTGCCGATCATCGAGCGGCCGGGTTCGACAAAAAGTTCGGGCAATTCCATATTTCTTTTACTGAAGGCTTCAGCCACTTTGGTGGCAACGGCCTGAGCCCACTCGTGAATCGGTGTCGGGCGGTCTTCCTTCGTATAGGCTATGCCTAATCCACCACCGACGTCGAGCTGTGTTAAGTCAATACCGTAGTCCTTCTTAAGTGCTGCAAACCGGTCTGCCATGATCTCGATCAGTTCCAAGAACGGTCCGAGATCGTGGGACTGACTGCCGATGTGAGCGTGAAGGCCAACCAGTTGCAATGAATCTGGGTGTTTAAGAATCAGCTCAACGATGTCGTTTAGCCGTTCTAACGGAATACCAAACTTGCTGTTGTGCTGTCCTGTCTTAATATGCTCGTGTGTATCCGGCTCCACCCCTGGTGTCACTCGGATAAGCACAGATGCTTTGACATTTGACTGCTTAGCAATGTCCGCAAGCATTGCGATCTCGTCGAGGCTGTCCGCGACAATTTTTACACCGGGATAATCTAGAGCTGCTTGAAGCTCTTTAGCGCTTTTGTTATTGCCGTGCAAGTAAATCAGATCCGCTGGAAAGCCCGCTTTGACAGCGGTGAACAACTCCCCCTCCGAGACTACGTCCAGACCAAATCCCAATTTCCGAATCAAATGGCACATGGCCGTGCACAAAAATGCTTTACCTGCATAAAGCGGGCGAGACTTTTTATAATTAGATAGACCGGCTTGGAAAGCGCTTGCTGATGCGCGCACGGTAGCTTCGTCTACAACATAAAGTGGGGTGCCGAATTGTTTTGCCAGTTCGACTGTATCGCAACCACCGATGATCAAGTGCCCTTGCGCATCTGTTGCGGCGCTTACCGGCATGATTTGAACGTTTGGTGAAACAACACGCGTTGATTGGCTCATCAGAGCAACTGCCTCCTTCGACATACTTATGCTGCGCAATTGCGGCGACGCAGGTCTTTATTATGGCGCAGAAGGGCAGTTAAGTCGAGCCATCGGCTGCGGGGCGCGCAACATTGAGTCTATGAATAGGCGGAAGTTTTGTGACGAATCAGCCCTGAGTTGTTACGCAGCGGCGTGTGTCGTCCTGAGTCTTTTTGTAAATCATGCATATCATCGCATGATGGCATAATCAGGCTGAAGGTAATTGGAGTTGGTTGGGTGGTTCTGTCTCCCAATCCTGTCAAGCTGAAGGTCATGCTCTCAACTTCTTTGATGTTTTGTGCGGCCAGGGCGCTTGCCATGACGTGTGTGTTGGGCGAACTCAAAACATATTGCAGTGCCGCTTCGTATGTTGATAGCACCCAACCCTCGCTGAATGAATAAACACCAACGATATGTCCTTTGAAGATGTAGACCATGCACAGGGCTTCGTTGTTGGCAGAATTGATCACGACACAGCCAGGTGAGTTGGTCTGCATCAGGTGAGTGACTGCTGACTCGAATTCTTGTTCGGGGGTGCCATGCGAGTGTTCGACTTGGTGCCCGTGGAAAAGAGCTCCACCAGCTAGTACTAGCTCCTCGCTTAGTAAATACGTGTCAATGATGTTGTCTGGTTTAGCGAGCTCAGACATTGCACGTTGGTGCGCTTCCTCGCCAAAAAGTTGCTGCTCTTCGAGCTTGCTTCCGTACAGGCATCCAAGGACGCGACCTCTGAATACGAGGATGGCCGCTCGCGATTTGCTCGCTTCGGAGATAACGCGGATGCAGCAGGTGCTTTGCTTCGCTTCTATCGAGACGAGCAGTTGATGATAACGGATTCGATGTGACTGGGCGATCTCGTGTGTTTCACGCATCGTTGGTAGTGGCACCAGATTTATGGCGCGGCGGTTCGCGCCTTGTCCGTTATTTTCGGACGATACCAATTTGGAAATGGTTTCCTGAATTCCTTTCTTTTCTTTCCAAGCAAACATATGCACTATCCTGCGAGTGGTTGGGGTGCGCAAACCTGCCGTTTTTACGGTTTTTGGCGGCTGAATAAAGTAATGAAGGCGAAGGCTGCTCACCTTACAAAGTAACAAACGGGTCTGTCACTGTCACTGGGAAAATTACGAACAGACTGTATTTCTTTGCAGACTTTAAGGTGCAAATTTTGTTCGCTGCTGATCCTAATAGAAAGCTTGTTCAACGTGAGTTGCGACGGGAGCAGCTAGCCTGCGCATCAATGTTTGTTCGTCCAGCAGATCAAGCTCTTCCATTTGAATTGGCGCGGTATTTTCCTTGCGGGGAAAGTTAACAACTATTACATCCAGACGTGCGCCCTGTTCGACAAGATTGTTGTTGTGCAGATAAATATTTGCTGCCACCACTAATTTTTGTCGCTTGGTGTGGGTGATTGATTCCAGACCGTACATTGATACGCCCGGCTCCAGGGAAGTAATCCTTGCTTTGACCTCGACAAAAACAATTAGATCTTCTGGTGTCAGCGCGATGATGTCAATTTCGTACCTGCCAGCCTTCCAATTTCTCGCAATGATTGTCCAGCCTCGCGATTCAAGTGTTTCTGCCGCAAATTTCTCGCCCTGGTGCCATAATGCAGCTCGCCTTCTGGCGATAGTGCAGTCCTCTGGTAGTGCCATAGCGCTAGGCCTTCAAATGCAACAATGTGTGGATGTTTTGCCTCATTTGTGGTGCGTCCTTCTTGCCTTTCTATATAATTGTTGTCTTTGCCGGAGAGTCTACGAACCTCTCTGCATATGAATACGTGTCATCCCTTCAAAAAGTTCAAAGTGAAGCCATGATTGATCTAAGACTAATTCGAGAAAAAACTGACGAAGTTGAGAAGGCCCTGGCGCGTCGCAACGGTGGTTTCTCGGTCAAGGAATTGGTTGAAGTCGATACCGCTCAGCGTAAGGCTCAGGGCGAATGGGAAGCCTTGAATCAGCGTAGCAACCAGATGCAGGGCTTGATTAAGGCCGCGCAAAACGACGAGCGTGAGGCTTTGAAGGTTGAGGCGAAAGATGTGAATGTTCGCATTAAAGAAGCGAATGTTTTAAGGACTGAATTGGACGCTCGTGTCAAAGAGCTGCAAATGGCGTTGCCGAACATGCCTGATGCATCCGTGCCTGATGGTCCGGACGAAAATCACAACGTCGAAATTCACACCTGGGGTGAACAGCCTAAAATTGAAAATCCTAAAGAACACTGGGAGTTGGGACCGCCGTTACGTGTTTTCGATTTTGAAAGAGGTGTCAAAATAGCTGAATCTCGGTTTACCGTGCTCATGGAAATGGGCGCGAAAATGGAACGTGCGTTGATGAATTTCATGCTCGATTTCCATTCCAGTCGTGGCTATAGCGAGGTGTTTCCGCCCATCCTCGTCAACAAGCAATGCATGTTCGGCACCGGGCAACTGCCGAAGTTTGAAGGCGACTTCTATAAGTGTGCCGATGACGAATTGTATTTGGTGCCAACTGCTGAAGTGCCAGTCACGAATCTCTATCGTGATGAAGTGCTGGCTGCCGATCAATTGCCGATTCATCATTGTGCCTACACGCCAAACTTTCGACGAGAGGCTGGAAGCGCTGGTAAAGACACTCGTGGTTATATTCGCCAACATCAATTCAACAAAGTCGAATTGGTCAAGTTTTGTTTGCCGGAGAATTCCGAAGATGAGCATGAGAAGCTGACTCGCGATGCTGAGGCTGTTTTGGAAGCGCTCGAGTTGCCTTATCGCAGAATAATTCTCTGTGCTGGTGATATTGGATTCTCAGCCAAGAAATGTTTCGATTTGGAAGTTTGGTTTCCCGGTCAGAACAAGTATCGCGAGATTAGCTCTTGCAGTAACTTTGGTGATTTCCAGGCTCGACGCGCCAACTTGAAATACAAGCCTGCCGATGATGGCAAGGCCAAGTTTTTGCATACGATCAACGGCTCCGGCCTGGCGATTGGCCGCACACTGGCAGCGATTTTGGAAAACAATCAGCAACCCGACGGCAGCGTTCGTGTTCCTGCGGTGCTGATTCCGTACCTGGGTGGCATCAGCGTGTTGCGTCGTAACGACAAAGTTGCAGAAGCTGTACATTAGGTATTGGCTGGATTGTCATTCCAGCCAATCTGGGATATACTCATATTGGCTTGATTGGTGTTAATTCGGGATCTTCCTTAAGAGGCAGCAGTTGTTGAGATTCCGAATGGATTCGCTAGGTCCTACTGGGGCGGCCTTTGAGTGAGTTGTAGTTTATGAATTGGCTTGATTTGCTGGCAAATGTTGAGCATGGACTGGACAGAAATGATCCAATGTACGCTCGTATCACCGCCGGAATTCGCAAAGCCATTCTCGCAGGTCAATTGGCTGACAATAGCCGCTTGCCGACCAATCGAGAACTGGCCACACTTTTAAAGATCGATCGGTCAACTGTTTCGCGAGCCTACCTGGAGTTGAGTCAATCTGGATTTATAGACAGTCATGTCGGCCGCGGCACGTTTGTGCGACCGTTGGCTCAACGTGGTGCCACTTACCGAACATCGGACGGTGCCAATGATGTGTCCACGGATTCGGGGTTGAACTGGAGCGATAAATTTTCAGAATCTAGCCGCACCTCTTTAGATTTGATCAGCC
>JBBQFO010000165.1:0-10725 GCA_038322035.1 Candidatus Obscuribacterales bacterium | reverse complement strand
TCGACCACTACAACCGTGTTGTAGACCCGAGTAGCATCAACGCTGCTTTCAAAAATTCCAGCAACGATACAAATGCTGTAAAGATTGGCGAACCTCTTCAAAGCTGTCACGAACGGACCGCTCAATGGCTCTGCAATGCTTGCGAACGACTCTTTGTCGTCAACTGATGAATACATGCAACATTCAGGAAAGCAGATCAGTTTAGCGCCAGCTTCAAAAGCTTGTGATACCAGTGCCTCAATAGTAGACAGGTTTATGTCTTTGTCGTTGGAGACAGACATTTGTCCCACAGCAACTTTCATGGTGCTCTCTGCGAAAATCGGCTTCACTTGCGGCCGTTAGGCGTAATTGCTTCTGCTACCGCTGCAGTCATGTACTTTTCGATGAAATCGGTATGCACATCGCCACGCTGAAAAGCCTCGTGCAAAAGAACTCTCTGATGAAACGGAATCGTTGTCTTGATGCCGGTTATCGCGTATTCATCTAACGCACGCAGCATTCGTTGAATAGCTTCCGGACGGTCGCGTCCCCAGACGATCAATTTGCTGACGAGCGAATCGTAGTATGGCGGAATCGAATAACCTGGATAACAATGACTGTCTACGCGAACGCCGATTCCACCTGGAGCAATGTAAGCGTCGATTTTTCCAGGAGAAGGCAAGAAATTCTTGTCAGGATCCTCAGCATTGATACGGCACTCGATTGAGTGACCGCGAAATTCTATCTCATCTTGCTTGACACTCAATGGCATGCCGGAAGCGACGCGAATTTGTTCTTTCACCAGGTCGATACCGGTGACGTATTCGGTAACCGGATGTTCAACTTGAATTCTAGTGTTCATTTCCATGAAATAGAATTTGTCACCAGCGAAAATAAACTCGAAGGTGCCTGCGCCCTCGTAGTTGATGGAACGAGCTGCAGCAACGGCAGTGTCACCCATCTTCTTCCGCATCTCGGGAGTGATAACTGGACTTGGAGATTCTTCGATTAATTTTTGGTGACGTCTCTGTACTGAACAATCACGTTCACCAAGATGGATCACATTGCCATGCTGATCGGCCATGACTTGAATTTCGATGTGTCGAATCGGCTTCAGGTACTTTTCTAGATAGACACCACCGTCACCGAAAGAGGCTGCTGCTTCGCTGCGGGCTGAAGCAATTGCGGTGCCCAGTTGAACCAAATCAGCAGCAACGCGCATCCCCTTGCCGCCACCACCTGCAGTAGCTTTAACAATCACAGGAAAACCGATTTCTTCTGCGATTTTGAAAGCATCAGCTTCGTTAGTGACCAATCCCTCAGTACCGGGAACAACAGGGACATTCGCTTTTCGCATAGTTTCGCGAGCTGAAGCTTTATCGCCCATCATGTTGATCGACTGGACGCTTGGTCCGATAAATTTGATGCGATGGTCAGCACAAATCTGAGCGAAGTTAGCGTTCTCAGAGAGAAATCCATAACCTGGATGAATTGCATCTGCACCAGTAACCAACGCCGTGCTGATCAGAGCCGGGATATGCAAGTAGCTGCGAGCGGACTGATGAGGTCCAATACAGAAAGCTTCATCAGCCATCTGTACGTGCATCGAATCAGCATCAGCCTGCGAGTAAACTGCAACAGTCCTGATACCAAGTTCGTGACAAGCCCGAATTACTCTCAAGGCGATTTCGCCGCGATTGGCAATCAATACTTTTTGAATCATCCAAACACCAATGTGTATGCGGCTGCTTAGCCTTTGGGATCAACTAAGAAAAGCTGTTGACCGTATTCAACGGTGGTGCCGTTATCGACGCAAACTTTGACGATCTTGCCGCTTACTTCTGACGGCATGTCGTTCATGAGTTTCATTGCTTCGATAATGCAGACCGTTTGTCCAACAGCGATATGATCGCCGACATCAACGAATGGATTGGCAGTCGGCGAACCGGCCCTGTAAAACGTTCCCACCATCGGTGAAGTAACCGGCACCAGATTGCTGGCGCTTGGCGGTGATTCGGCAGCGGCTTCCTTTGCGGCCGGTGCCACATCATGTTTCGGTTCGAAGGAAATCGACTGCGCCTGTTTTGGCATCGCAGCCGGAACCGCTGATGTTAGAAGATCGGCACTGATGTGTTGGATCGCGCCGCCCTTTTTGATCGTAATCCGATGATCGCCGAATTCTATGGTCAATTCAGTAATGTCGGTGCTGCTAACAACCGCAAGTAGATTGCGAATTTGTTCTAGATCTATGTTCACCCGCGCTGCCCCTAGTTTTGTTACGCCTTATACTCTTGTCAAATACTTGCGGTTTCTTGTGTCAACCTTGATCTTGTCACCACGTTTGATGTGGAACGGAACTGTGATCGTGGCACCTGTTTCTAAGGTAGCCGGTTTACCGCCACCAGAGCTGGTGTCACCTCTTTCGTCAGGCGCACACTCAGTCACTTCAAGTTCAACGGTGTTCGGCAGTTCAACGCCGATGACGCGATCCTGAAACTTGAGAACGGTAATACCTTCCAAACCTTCTTTCAAAAATTCAGCCGAGGAGCCGATCTGCTTTGGTTCCAATTCAAACTGATCGTAACTGGTCACATCCATCATTGTGAAGTTGTCGCCAGCTTTGAAAAGGAATTGCATGTCGGATTTTTCCACGACAGCACTTGGAACTTTTTCGCCAGCTCGGAAAGTGTTTTCTAGAACCGCGCCAGTCTCAACATTTTTCATTTTAGTGCGGACAAAAGCTGAGCCTTTACCCGGTTTGACGTGCATGGCTTCTACAATCTGCCAAACGCCGTGGTTGTATTCAATTGTCACACCTGGTCGAAAATCATTGCTGGAAATCATGACGGTTCCGTAAATCGCTTGAGGCACAGCGAGTAGTCAAGGATAACGTGTGGCCGCCTCCAGCCATGGCTGATTCTAACATCCTTACTATTGAGCAAAGGCGGTTCGAATTGTGTCAATAATTGACCATTTCGAGCGCCTTTCGGGTTGCCGCATGACCCGTATCCCGGCTATAATCGCGAATTCCTACCTGAGCCGACCACGACAGCGAGCCGACAGAACTTAATCATGTCTACACCATCAGCAACAAAACAACCGCCCGAGAGTTCAAAAATGGCTTACAACCCTGCAGAAGTGGAAGCCAAATGGACCAAACATTGGTTCGATTTCGAATGCTTTGACCTTGACATCAATCCTGACAAGCCAAAATACTCCATAGCCCTGCCGCCGCCCAATATTACGGGCAATTTACACATGGGTCATGCCCTGAACGGCACGATTCAAGACGTTCTGATTCGCTTGAAACGGATGCAAGGTTACAACGTCCTCTGGCAGCCTGGCACAGACCATGCGGGCATTTCTACGCAGATTGTCGTAGAAAAAATGCTCAAAAAGGAAGGTAAGAACCGCCACGACCTTGGAAGAGAAAAGTTTATCGAGAGAGTTTGGGAGTGGCGTAACGAGTCAGGAAACACCATCCTCAGCCAATACAAGCGCCTTGGCGTCAGTTTCAACTGGGATCGCCTCGCCTTCACGATGGATCCCGACTATGTGAAAGCAATTTATCGTGCCTTTGTGACTTTATACAAAGATGGTGCGATTTACCGCGGAAACCGTATTTGCAACTGGTGTCCGCGCTGCTTGACCAGCTTGTCTGATTTAGAAGTCGAACACGAAGACACGGCCGGTCATCTTTATCTAATCAAGTATCCGCTTGTCGATGGCTCTGGCAGTCTGACGGTAGCGACAACCCGACCAGAAACAATGTTCGGCGACGTTGCCGTTGCCGTTCATCCAGAAGACGATCGCTACAAACAATTCGTCGGCAAGAATGTTCGCTTGCCTCTGACTAACCGCGAAATTCCAGTCATTGCCGACTCGTACGTTGAGCGCGACTTTGGAACCGGCGCCTTGAAAATCACTCCCGCACACGATGCTAATGACTATGAAGTAGGTCAGCGCCACAAACTATCTCAACCTGCGGTAATCGACGCCGAAGGCAAGCTCTGCGTGAACGAATTCGTGCCTGCCGATCTGCAGGGCAAGGACCGTTTCAAAGTTCGCGAATTAGCTGTTCAGCAATTGGGTGAGCAGGAGTTATTGGCCGAAGTTCAGGATTACACCCACGGAGTTGGGCACTGCGAACGGTGCCACACAGTTATCGAACCGTACCTGTCCGATCAGTGGTACGTCTCTATGAAAGAACTTGTTGAGCCAGCCATTCTGGCAGTTGAAGAGAATCGCATTGTCTTCATTCCGGAGAGATACACCGCAACCTATCTGGATTGGATGAAAAATATTCGCGACTGGAATATTAGTCGCCAGTTATGGTGGGGACACCGAATTCCAATTTGGACTTGTGAAAACGGTCACGTAGACGCGTTCGAAGAAACACCAACTGAATGCACCAAATGCGGTTCGAAACAGTTGGAACAGGATCCAGATGTGTTGGATACCTGGTTCAGCTCAGCGCTCTGGCCGTTCGCCACGCTCGGCTGGCCGGACACGGACAACAACGTAGTTCTCAAAGAGTTTTATCCAACGACGGTGCTGTCGACCGCCCGAGAAATTATCAATCTCTGGGTATCGAGAATGATTTTTATGAGCTTCAAATTCATGAAAACAATTCCGTTTAAGAACGTGCTTATCCATCCGGTTATCCAAACACCAGATGGAAAGCGGATGTCCAAGTCAAAAATGAACGGGATCGATCCACTCGACATGATCGCGAAATATGGTGCGGATGCAAATCGCTTCCTCTTCACATCAATTGGAATCAAGGGCGATCAAGACGTCAAATTCCGTGAAGACAGATTGGATGAATACAAAAAATTCTGCAACAAGCTGTGGAACACGGGTCGATTCGTTTTGTCTCAGCTCGAAGGATATAGACCAAGCGGAATCGAGGTTGCCAAGCTAACCCTGGCGGATAGTTGGATTCTTCATCGCTACAACACAATGTTGCTAGTCATCAACGAAGCCTTCAACAACTATGACTTCCAAATCGTCGCCAGTGAATTGCATACGTTTATATGGGATTACTTCTGCGATTGGTATTTGGAAATTGCCAAAATTCAGCTTGCTCAGGAAGCTGAAGGCAAAGCACCAGACAGTCAAACAAAGAGAGTTCTGCACACAATATTCGAAGGACTGATGAGAGCACTGCATCCGATCATGCCTTTCATTACCGAGGAATTGTGGAGTCTAGTTCCGAAAAACGTTATGTTCGAACAGCTAGATTCGATTATGTTCGCACCATATCCGCACCAGGATGATCGCTTCCTGAATCCCGCTTCTGAAGAGAAGATGGAGTTCGTGATGCGCACCATTCGCACAATTCGCGACATGAGACAAACGTTCAACGTTCCTGCGTCGGCAGAAGCTGAAGTGATTATTTCTGTAGACAACGCGCAAGAGTTGGAATGGCTCGAGGCCGGCCGTGGATACATCCAACGGCTGAGCAACAAGATCAATCCACTCACCATGGGCTCTTCGATTACAGCACCAACCAAAGCTGCACATAAGAAAGTTGGATCTGCCACGGTCTATATTCCTTTAGCAAATTTGATCGACGTAGAAAAATCAAAAGAAAAATTGCAGCAGCGCATCGCACCGGTCGAAAAAGAGATCGCGAAAGTGAAGGAAAATCTCGAGCGTCCGGGCTTCAAAGAGCGAGCACCAAAAGAGAAGGTTGAAGCAATGGAGCAACAGCTTCTGGGACTGCTTTCACAACTGGAAAGTATAAAAGCGCAACTCGCGATTTTGGATGAAACCGCCTAAGCCGAGTTTGTTGCTTGGCGCTGTCTTCACGGTCATCCTGTGCGGACAGCCACAAACTGGTGCTAGCGAGAGCGCATCCGAAAACGTTCTGTTAACCAAGTTAGCGCAGGCGCAATCTCTTGGTACAAACAATCCACAAGTGACTATCGCTCTAGTAAATCTAGCGGATTTTTATCGAGCATGCGGAAAGTTGGATGAGGCGGAACAGTACAACCGACGAGCGATCGCCAACAATGGCGATCAATTTGGTGCAATGGCACCGGGCACTCTTGCCGCGTTGTTTTCGCTTGGGGCAACATTACAAGAAGAAAACAAATTTGCGGAGGCTGAACTGACGCTTCGCAACGCGCTGGTTGTAGCCTCAAGGCAGCCCACTTCCTCAAACCGAGGCGGTCAGTTTCGAGACATAAATATCTTTTGCAACAACGTCATCGCCAATCCCAAAATGCTGCAAGGCACTCCGGAAATTGCCAAGGCGTATGATGCGCTGGCGGATTTATTCGTCAAAGAACATCGAATCCAAGACGCTCAAAGGCTTTACGAGCAAATTCTAGAAATCTATAAAAGGTCATTTGCTTCCACCGCTGCAACATCAGCTCCCAGCAATTACCCTTCTAAAGAACAGATCAATATCAAACAGACAATGCTCAAACTCGCTCAGGTTTACGATCTTCTGGGAAGCACCGAAAAGGCCGCTGCAATCAGGCAAGGTGCAGCTGATTTCTAGACCTGAATGGACTTTACAAGTTTTATGCTCTAGTAGGAACAATCACGATTTGGTAAAGTCTATTGGTGAAGCAGAGGAGATCGCCGATGAGTACTCCGGTTCGAACTCTGCGCCAAATTGAAGCTGATGGCTAGTTGGCAATTCTGAGGTCAAAATGGAAAAGAAAAATCCAGGTCAGAAACGCCACGAACGTCCCAGAGATGTTGAAGACGAACGCGCTGATAAAGGTGGGCTCAAAACTGAGACCAAGTCTCAGGGGTTGAAATCCGACGCGAACAAGCTTCCAGAGGCCGATCCCGTAGATGTCGAAGATGAAGAGGAAGGTGACGAAGAGTGACAACACAGGGTTGGTCAGCTAACTTAAAATGAAGTGTCAATCTAACTCAAGATCAATTAACCATCTCTAGAGTGCACTCTTTAGTGTTGTTCTTGACCGAATTTACCATTGTAGAAACTGGAAATGTTTCAATCACACCTTTGTACGGCTCAAGATACTGAGAGAGTACTTTGGGGTCTCTCGTGTCTCGATCCAGCCAGGCAGCTTCGCCTGCGGGCGTCAGGATAGCGGGCATGCGGCTGTGGATCGGAGCCATAGCTTCATTGCAGGGCACGGTGATAATCGCGCAGGTGCGAATGTTGACGGAGCCATCAGCCGAGTGCCAATCGTCATAAAGCCCTGCGAAGCCCATTAGTTTTTCGCCGGGCAGACGGATACGAATCGGTTGCTTCTTACCGTCTACAGTTTTCCACTCATAAAATCCATCAGCTGGGATGATGCATCGCTTCTTAGCCAGAGAACTCTTGAATGAAGGCTTTTCTAAAACTGTTTCGACTCGTGTGTTGATCAAGGGTTTATGGCTGCGGGTATCACGCACCCAGAACGGCACTAATCCCCATTTAATCACCTGCATGACACGAACACTTTCTTTTTCTTCAACCGTTTGACTTAAAACGGCAGGCACCATATGTGATGGCGCCACGTTGTAGTTGGGGGTCAACTCGAATATTTCCTTGAGCACATTGAAGCGCTCGAGAATCTCTTCAGTAGTTTTAGAAATCGTGTATCTTCCGCACATTACTTTATCCTACAAAAGAAAGCCGCAGGCTGGGCTAAAAGCAACTCATCTAACGAAATTTTGAGGATGTTTTCAGCCTTCACAAAATGCACACATGGAAAGCGTAGATTGTCCACACAGCAAGAAGGCAGCTGATTTGAAGCTGCATGGGAGGAATTGATGAAATCGACGGGTGCATATATCTGGGCAGCAATCGCTCTCCTGATGGCTGTTTCGAGCGCTCTCCCGCCTGCCGCCACTGCCGAGCCAACAACACCATCGCAGCCGCAAATAGCTCCTCTAGCCGAGCCATACGAGCCAGGCAGCTCGACTGTATTAGATGACTGGCACTTCACTCCGGGTGAGAAAAGCACAATCGCTAATAATTTCCGCTCTCACCATCATCGTTCCGTCGGACATTGTCGGAATTCACACCACCACCATTCCTCCACTTAACTCCCTGCCATGCAAAATTGAAAAACAAGGCTGTTCCCCGCCTTGTTTTTTAATTTGGAGAGTTTTTGTCAGAACTTCCAGAAACCTCCGTCTTCATCTGGATCGGGAGCTTGAGGCGCTTTCTGACTGGAGCTCGGTAATTGGAAAGTCTGATAGCCGCCACTACCGGCGCTACTACTACCAGCTGCCGACTTGTTCCTCGAGGACGGTCGTTCTTTAGCTGTCGAGCTAAAAGTGACAACATCTGATGAACTTGTGGATCCACCGCTAGAGCCCGCCGTGCTACCTTCTGGCGACGAATTTGAGGGCCCTCCTGGTTGCTGTTGGGGCATCATCATCAAAAGCCCGACTGCGCCAATCAGTAAAGCGACAGCCACAATAATACCCATAATCAAATCTCTCTGACGCTTCTTTTGCAGTGGACAGTCCACCGTCATGAATTTGCCGTCAGCGCGACTGTAGAGGGTAAATTTATCTCGATTTTCTCTGTTGAAAATCAGAGCTTCAGCTTCAGGAAGTTCCATGCCATCGAAATTGTAGATTGCTGCTTGACACTTCGTACAGTAACGATATTTTTCCTT
This sequence comes from Candidatus Obscuribacterales bacterium, assembly GCA_038322035.1. Taxonomy (GTDB): domain Bacteria; phylum Cyanobacteriota; class Vampirovibrionia; order Obscuribacterales; family Obscuribacteraceae; genus PALSA-1081. The sequence continues at coordinate 2,143 of JBBQFO010000165.1, read as the reverse complement.
AGAATCCGTTTCTTCCCACTTAAAGGGACAGGCGGAGGATTGCTTCTCTGCTTTCACTGCAACAGGAGGAGGCTTTGGTGCCTCTTTCGATTTTTCGACTAGGAACGCCGCCACTCTTGATTCTTCTTTCAACTTCGACTCAGAAACTGCTTGGAATAAGATATCGTGATCTAACTGTGTTTTAGCTACAAATTGTTCGCGAACAGGTGGCTTCTTTTTGTTTGTAGACGAGTCTGCTGGCGACTTCCATTGCGAGCTTTCTCGAACGCTATCCAGGTTCTCGAGATTTGCCTGCGTCATCGTTTTCGAAAATTTAACTGATTTGACCTGAACTGTTTTTTGATAAGATCGTATTCTTTCGATTCTCTTTGCCACAGCCTTTCTCTCTTGCATCGGAGGATCGGGAATGGTCTTCGCAAGCTCTTTCAAAGACACAGACTCGTCTTCACCACCTGATTTTCCTTGATTCTCGCTACTTTCTGATTCAGGAATCGTCGTCGCTAGTTTTTTCAACGCCGAAACATCTTGGTGATCAGCTTGTTTTGAAGTATCAGCCTCAAGCTTATTCTTCAGAGTTTCAGATTCAGGAATCGTCGTCGCCAGCTTGGCAAGCTCTTTTTTTACTGGCGACACTTGGACCGATTTCTTCTCCTGCTTCGTTTTTTCGGTGTCGAGTTTTCTCTTCTGGGCCTCGGCTGCCTCTGCCTGTATCGAATGCTCAACCTGGGCCCTATTTTTAAGCGTCGCAGATTCAGGCAGCGTTTGAGCAAGTTCCTTTCTTAAAGCCTTAAATTCCTCTGGCGACAGGGACTTCACTCCAGATTCAGACAGCTCTTTAATCTGCTGTAAGGTTGGTCCGTCGGATTCAAGCATCGTCTTTGCAACTTTGCTTTCTCCAGGCTGTTCGCTCGATAATGGAAATGAATCGGAGGCCGGACCGTGCAGCGGGTCGATTAAATCGTCCATGTTTATATCGAGCTTAGTTCGTGCCACTTGCGGTTTCTCGCCAGCAGCATTCTTTCCTTCCTTATTGCCCTTGGGCGAGGTTTTGCCGCCCTCCGATCCTTGCGTCACTTAGATCTCCGAATCTTCATTGCCTGTCCTCATCATATCTGAGTACATGATAGTGTGCAAAACTCGACCGTCCCGGTCGTCGACAAATTGATTCCGTCGGCTGACCATCGGTGCGCAACACAAAAAAAAAATGCCACCGATACTGGTGCCTTGAAGATAGTCATGGACTGCGGCACTGATTTCCACTGCCGCTAGTTCAAAAATTTTCACAATGATGCGGGTACGACACGTTCCAGACGCTGAATTGATGGAACCTAACTGGGATTTCGGTATGATAGGAGTTGAGCGTGGAGTTAGCCCATTAAGCCTCACAAGACCGGAGTTTGGGACATGACCGCAGAATCAGGCGCAGGCGCCGATGATCACAACAAGCAAAACCCTTTTGACGCTAAACCTGATGGTGATGTGCAGGGTCGCAAGGTCGCCAAGACGATGCTTAACGGGCAAATACCGCAGCTCCCTGACGCTCAAGAACCGCCAGAAACAACTGATGAACAAGACATAACCAAGTCATCAAAGCGCGTTGCAAAAACAAAGCTTGAGATGAACAGACCGACGCCTGAGCAAATCGTTGAAGCTTCGGATGCTGCAGCTGCTGAGCAAGAACAGTCCATCCGTAAAGTTTCTAAGACACAGCTCGAGATCTCCGGGCCGGATCTCACTGCCGTTCAAGAAGCAGCAATGACTGCTGCCAATCAAGCGCCTGATAACAAACGAACAGTTCCGAAAACACAGTTGGAGATTAGCCGCCCGGACTTGAGCGGAATAGATATTCCCACCAAAACAAGCCAAACGAACGAAGGACTGTTGAAAAAAACTTCGAAAACAATGATGGAATTGTCCTTGCCCGCTTTGTCTGACACGGCTATGCAAGTCAAGAAAGTTTCCAAAACCATGTTGGATGTGAGCAGCCTCGATGCCATCGGAATGGCCAAAGCAATTAGACAAGAACGAGCTAACGTGCCAGTTACAGTACGAAAAACTCTGACACGGGATCAGGCTATTCCGAAATTAGCTGATGTGAACAACGCGCTGAACGCAGCGGCTGCTGATGCCAAAACCGTAGTAA
>JBBQFO010000164.1:0-10799 GCA_038322035.1 Candidatus Obscuribacterales bacterium | reverse complement strand
GTGGAATCCTCCAATCGGTCCGGAACTGATTATTATCTACGAATTTTCTTTGGAATCTTCATTTGGAAACAGAGTCTTTAAGTTCTTCCAGCGCGGATCTATTGGACGGTCGTCTGTTTTCGAGCCGCCAGCGCCAGATTTTGCCGTTGTTTTTCCGCCAGAAGCCCCACCAGTGGCACGTTCAGGAGGTCCCGGACATTGCTCACCACAAGAGCAGAAGGTAGGAGTAGCCAACGTTACAGCTTGATACACAACATCCGTGATGTCAAGAACGCCGTCGTTCGGCAGCGGCTCGACGAAGTCATCGCGAAGCAGTTCTCCGTCGTGTTTTTCGTTTTTTCCCTCTTCCGGTATAACCAGAAAAGAGTTTGGAACGAAGCGCTCGTCAATATCGATGCTTAGACTCTGAAAGTAAGGATTTAAGCAGCGATCACAATTCAATTTGAGAAGCGTCGTGATCTGTCCTTCGATACGAACTCCAGAGGCGCTCCATATTGCTGAAAGTTCACCTACCGCAGGTTTGATTGCTTGAGTTTCGCTAAGATCTTCGCGAAACACAAAATCAAGCCGGTGATACGGCAATCCTTTTAGATCGTCAATTTGAACCTTCACAGAACACCTTGGAAATCGTCCGTCAGCGCGACGGATTGACCACCGACTGCTGAACTGCACGCTTGACGATGCATAATATTACAACACAACCGCCATCTTTCGCGCCTTGCCGCCGATTCTTAGAGGAAGCCTATGCAAATCGACCCCAGCGACTGTCGCATTTTATTGGCTCGCTGGGTCCTGCCAATGTCTGGCCCAGCTTTGAAAGACGCCGCTGTGGTGATTGAAGGTCGGACAATTATTGATGTGCTTTTCAAAGAAGAATTGAGTTACAAATATCCACCAGATTTTTGGGCAGGACTGGCGGAGGAGCCGCATGATTACGGCGATGCCATACTAATGCCGGGACTTATCAACCTGCACACGCACCTGGATTATTCTGCGTTACGTTGCTCAGACGTTGAGTCGGGCATGTTCGATTGGATTTGCGGTTTGGTTTCGACGTCTTCAAAATGGGGGCCGGAGCAATGGCGTAGCTCTGCTGCCTTCGGTGCCAGGGAAGCGGCTCTTGCCGGTACTAGTTGCATTGTAGATAGTTCGTTCAGCGGATTTTCGATGCACGCATTAGCCGAAACCGGTTTGCGAGCCATCGTCGGCTTGGAACTTTTTGGGCTTCGCGATCACGAAGCAAACGCCGTTTGGGGACACTGGCTAACTAAATTCGACGCACTGAAGAACACGACTGAGCCTGCTTCACGCCTGGCTCTTGCGACCGACAAGATCAAACTGACAGTCGCACCACATGCACCATATACGGTGTGCCCGACGCTCTGGTTAAAGGCTACGACTTGGGCCCGAGAGAGGGGACTTCCACTCATGGCTCACTTATCTGAATCTCACGAAGAGTGCCAGTGGATCAAGTCTGACAACAGACGCATCGATCAGTATTTAACCTTCGTGAAGAAGTTATTCAACCCAAATCTGGCCACCACTGAAAGCGGAATTTTAGAAGAGCTTTCTCAAATTCGCTGGAAAGGAAGAGGGGCATCGCCGACTAAACATCTGAAGAACTATGGATTGCTCGACGAGAACCTGATTGCCGCACACACAGTGCATCTCGACGATGAAGATAGGCAAATATTAGTAGAGACGCACGTCAAAATCGCACACTGCCCGCGCAGCAACGCCAAGCTAAGAAATGGTCGTGCGTCACTCGAGAAACTAATCGATGCCGGGCTCAAATTCGGACTGGGAACAGACGGACTCGCTTCCAACGATGACCTCAATCTCCTCAATGAAGCTCGCTTTGCAGCCGATTTGCACCGCGCTCATGTGCCATCAATGCAATGGAGTTCTGAACAAATCGTCAACAGCATCACTTTAGATGCAGCCAGGATTTTGAATTTAAACCAGGAAATAGGCAGCATCGAAGTGGGCAAACTAGCCGACATCGCTGTTTTCAAACTAGAGCATCGAACACATGGATCAGACAATCCATATGACCTGCTCCTCCACGGAAAAACCAGACTGCTCGATCTTTTCGTCGACGGCAAGGCAATCGTCACCAACGGCCAGCTAACCTGAGTCTTGAACGGGCAGGAATCGCGCCCGACCCCAACTACAGATTTACCTTCTCGATTTACCCGAGGGTAATCTATGCAGCAAGCTGCTCGATTTACCCGAGGGTAATCTATGCAGCAAGCTGCTCGATTTATCCGACGCTCGCAACTGGTCCAACCATTGGCAACAGAATCGCCACCCGTGTGGCTGAAGCCCTTAAATTACTTTATACTGTGCCTTAGGTTTCATGCAGCAGGGCTCAGGGAAAGTAGCGAATAGCGCTTTCTCAGAGATATTAGGAAGGTTAGAGTCAATATGGTGGGTCGCAACGATCATATCTGTAGCGGAAGAACCTGCATGTTTTGCAGAGTTTTGGAAAACTCGACGCACAAAAACGCCCTTGGCAACAAAGCTTTTATGGATCAGCAAGTCATCGAGCGCGTCAAAGAGCTCGAACAACGTTCGCTGTTAACTAGCACCGAAAGCCGCATGGCTAACGTAAAAGGTGAAGAGATAGAGAGACTTGCTTTACTCGACACTTTGACTGACCTCTACAATTCACGCACCTTTATCAAAGAAATGAAGGATGAATTGAAGCGCGCTAAGCGCTACAAACGCCCAGTCGCACTCTGTATGGTGACCATCGACGGCTTCAAAGAAATCAGCAGACAATACGGTGCTCTAACTTCAGATGCTGTTCTCAAAGTGATGGGAAACGTCTTGAGAGGCGCGATTCGAGACGTCGACATTCCAGCCCGATACAGCGCTGACGAGTTTGCAATTATTTTTCCTGAAACTAATGCGTCGGGCGCCTCTATTGTTGCGGAAAGAATCCGCCAACGCATTGGCACTCAGACCATAACGCACAACTGGCACAACGTGAAAGTGACAGCCAGTGTAGGTTTAGCAGCCTTCCCAGCCCATGCTCGCGAACACGACGAGCTACTCGCGCGCGGCATCGAAGCGATGGAATCAGCATCACAACGCGGTGGCGACCGAGTCTGCACGATTTAGTCCAAGACAGACATCGACGAGCCGCTCATACCTTATGACATTGTTTCTCTTGGCATGGAGCCTGCCTGCCTGCGCTAGAATGAGAACCGTTGTTTTGAACGGAATTTACTAACTAATGGCAAAAAAACGCTCTGGCCCTTTCATCAAAGATTGGAAGCCAATCGCTGTCGTCGTCGCACTAGGCTGGGCGCTCGTCACTCTGTTTCACGTTGAGCCCGAAAAGACAGTCAACGACTGGATCGCACTGGGCAACCTTCCATCATATGAATTGCGAGCTGAAGTTGACAAGCGAATTCAAGCAATGCCGAACTTCGCAAAAATGAATGAGTATGAAAAGGAAGACACTGAAAAAAGATTGATGGATGAGGCGCAACTTGCCAACAATATCCAAATAATTCGCAAATACAATGGTTATGTTCTTTTCACAAGCCTGAAGCTCGGTCTCGACTTGCGCGGCGGCAGTCAGCTCGTCTTGCAAGCCCTGCCCTCACCAGCGGTGCCTGAAATCACACCAGAGGTTATGCGCGGCGTCGAGACTGTAATCAACAATCGCATCAACAGCCTTGGTGTATCTGAAACGCTAGTGCAGCGCTCCGGTAAAGATCGCCTGATTGTCGAACTGCCGGGCATCAAAGATCCTCAACAAGCAAAAGACAGAATCGGCACCACTGCACTACTGGAATTCAAAGAGCTAGAACAATTGCCGAACGGCATGATGACCTGGAAAGCAGTCAACCTGTCTGGTGCGGACTTCAAACACGCGCAAGCTTCGCCCATGGTAGCAGGCGGACTGTGGAGAGTTGGATTCGAATTCAAACCGGAAGGCGCCAAAAAATTTGGTGAGTTGACTTCGCGCTTGGTCGGCAAACAAATCGGTATCTTCCTTGATGGAGAGCCAACCGACAGAGGACAAGACGGTAAACCGGTTTCCATTGCGGAGTACCGTGGCGTCACAGTTCGCGAACCGATTCTTGGTGGCAACGGCGAAATCACAGGTAACTTCAATAAAGATCAAGCCGTCGACCTATCCGTCAAATTGAACGCCGGCGCATTGCCTGTGCCAGTCAAAATCCTGGAAGAACGTACTGTCGGCGCCACTCTCGGACAAGACTCAATTCACAAGAGTCTGGTCGCTGGAGCAGTTGGTATCGCCTGCGTCATGGTCTTCATGTTCGTCGTTTACGGAATACCGGGAGTGATTGCCGACATTGCTCTGATTCTTTATACGTTCGTCACTCTCGCTATCTTCGAGGCTGTTCCGGTCACTCTGACACTGGCTGGTATTGCCGGTTTCATCCTCTCGATCGGGATGGCGGTAGACGCAAACATATTGATCTTCGAACGAACAAAAGAAGAATTAAGCGCCGGTAAGTCGCTCTACTCAGCCATCGAAAATGGCTTTGGACGAGCATTTACATCCATCTTCGACAGTAACGTCAACAGTATGATCGCTTGCGGCGTCATGATGATGTTTGGTACTTCGATCGTAAAAGGATTCGCTGTCACCCTGGCAATCGGGGTTGCCGTATCGATGTTCACAGCGATCACTGCTACTAGAGCGCTCCTCCATCTGGTACCAAGACAATGGGGAATGTTCGGGACTAACTTCGATCAGAAAAAAAGTAACGTAAAAGCTAAGGAGGCAGTGTGAAAAAGGGCGCAGTAGATCTGGTCAAATACAGATGGATCTGGTTTGGCATATCCGGAGCAATTCTGCTTCCAGGGCTGATCGGCATAGTCATGTGCCTGCAGCAATTCCACGCCCCTCTGAAACCCGGAATCGACTTCACCGGCGGTTCCATACTGCAATATCAATTCGAAAAACCAGCCGATCTTGAAATAGTCAGAAGCGTTCTCGATTCATCGAACCTGGCAGGCTCTCAAGTGCAGCAAGCAGAAATCGCCGGCAAAGACGTAGTGATCATGCGGACACGGGCGCTGGATGACGAAGCTGAAAAACGCAAACTCGACGATAACTTAAGAGCGAAACTTGGCGAATTCAAAGTTTTGTCAGTCGACAAAGTCAGCGCCATGATTGGACCAGAACTACTGCAAAGCGGTTTGGTCGCCATGTTGATCACGTTCGCCATGATGGTCGCCTACATCTCATATCGATTCAAATTCGACTACGCAATCTGCGCAATCGTCGCACTCTTGCATGACGTGCTCGCCCTTTGCGGCATATTTGCACTTTTTGGAATAATCCTCGGCACTGAAGTCGACAGCCTCTTTATAAGCGCAATCCTGACAGTGATCGGCTTCTCAGTGCATGACACGATCGTTGTGTTCGACCGCATCCGCGAAAACGCAAAATATGTTGGCAGCAAAGCCAGCGATCCAGTCAGAGGCGATTATAAAAAGACATTCGGAGATGTTGCCAACGACAGCGTCAATCAGACACTGGCTCGTTCAATTTACACGTCTTTGACCGTTATCATCACGCTGACTGCGCTTTACCTTCTGGGCGGTGTGACGACCAGAGATTTCGTTTTGGCGATGTTGATCGGCGTTATTTCGGGCACTTACTCGTCAATATTTAACGCCAGCTGCCTCCTCGTCGTTTGGCGCGAAATGAAGCAAAGCCGCAAAGTTCAGACTGCCTGAAATTACTTACACAAACGGACCTTCAAAGAGCTGTTTCTTTTGGCGCAGTTGTTCTATCCTCTATGTGGGAATATTCGACAAGAGCGAATTCTCAGGCAAAGTGAAATTCCCTTGTAAAGGGCAGCCGACGGACTAAGCAGCAATGGACGACCAAGATAAGCACCACTCACCAATATCAGATGAAGATAAATGGGAGCTTCTCACCCGCCCAGAGAAATTGGGCGAGCTACTGCTCAAGCACGGCATGATCACACTCAGTCAGCTCGAAGAATTAATCAAAGAGCAAGAGTCGAGCGGCATGCCGTTCGGTGAGTTGGTGCTGTCTAAAGGGATCATGTCCCGTCAAGATTTACTGACGGCATTAGATTGGCAGCATAAGAGCGATCAAGTCATAATCGACTCGCTCACAGAGCTGATCAACAAACACAAGAAAGTCTGAAGCTTCAGCAATTATTTGGCAGCAACTTTACGCTTAGCAGCAGGTTTTGCAGCAGGTTTTGCGGCAACTCTGGCGGTGATTTTGGCTGGAGCGGCTTTCTTCTTCTTGAGTTTGTATGGCCCATCTGCGGCCATGCGTTTTTCTGCCATCGATAAAACTTTTGACGCTGGTACTTCAAGAGCTGAAGACAATCGACTCAAGTTTTTGACAGATATGTTTCTTGAACCGCGTTCCAAATCTCCGATATAAGATCGGTGCAGTCCACTTTTTCTCGCTAGATCACTTTGAGAAATTTCGAGCGCCTCTCGACGCTCTCTAAGGATAAGAGACAATGCAAATACAAGCTGGTCGTGCACAGAACGCCCCCCCTTTTGCCGGTTTCAGCCACTTCCATCTTTCCATCCGGAAGAAAATTACTTTGTCACCCAACAGGGTGATTTTGGACTCGCAGAATAGTGACTATAAAATGCGACACAAGATTTAAGTTTCAACCGCTGTATTCAGAAACCTTGTCGCGGATCGCAGGGTCGACCATTTTTTCCAGCATGGCTTCTGAAACGAGGTGAGAATCGGCACTTTGAGAAAGTGCCCAAATCGCATGTTCGATCAGGATCGGATTTTCTTCGAGATTTGCGAATCTTTGAATTGCCTTGACGATGTGCAATTGATTGGCTTCATCACCTTCGACTTCGCATCGAGATAGGCTGTTTCCTAAGACTACAAGCGCGTTACGGATGAGTCCAAATCGTCTCGGTCGTCGAACTGGACTGTTATCGCCGAAGCGAAGTTTGAACGCACTGTCTTCTCTAATCTCCAGCAACTCGCACAAATCAATGTAATGTCCGGTTCCTGACGAAGGCTGAAACTCCTGCCAGGGCGTTTCTGGCGGGCGCTGATTGTAGGGACAGACTTCCTGACAGACATCACAGCCGAATACCCATCGTCCAATTTTAGAACGCAGTCGAACCGGAATTTCGCCTTTGTTTTCAATTGTCAGATACGAGATACACAGGTTTGCATCAACCTCTCCAGCTGGGGTTATTGCTTCAGTAGGACACTTATCTCCACAGCGAAAACATGCCCCGCAAGTGCCGGCGTAAGGCTGATCAGCATCCAGTTCCAGATCTGTGAAAAGCTCAGCGATAAAGTAATAAGAGCCAGACAGCTTAGGACCGATGATCATTGTGTTCTTGCCTGAGAATCCCAATCCATGACGCGCAGCGTAACCTTGTTCGTAGAGAGCGACATCGTCCGTGAATGCTTTTGCAATGAGTGGGCGACCAAGTTTTTCTTCAATACGTGATTTAAGTTCTCTCAAACGCGCCCGAATAACAGGATGGTAGTCAAGCCCGACCGCATATCGAGCCACTCTTCCGAACGTCGGACCGGGATCCGGAGGCGGCTCTGTGAAGTAACTGACCGAAACAATGATTGCTGAACGACTGTTTGGATATAGAAGTTGCGGCGATGTTCTAAAATGAGGGTTGCGTTTCAAGTACTCCATGCCGGCGGCAAAACCTTGTTCAAGCCACCGCTCGTATTGCTTGCGCTCGGCATCCATGGGCTGGATCGAGCCGATCACGGTTCTTTCGAAACCCAACGAATGTGCAATTTCGACAATTGTCTGCTTGATGCTCATTCGTTCAGTTTAAACCAACCAGGAATGTTTCAAGTGTCCGATCTGTCAATCAAAAATTCTGAAGATTCTCCAGAAGTGGGGGACTTTGAGTACGATTTACCATTCGAATTGATCGCGCAGGAACCGCTTCTGGAGCGCTCAAAATCGCGTTTGCTCCATCTCGATAAAGCAACGGGTCAGTTGCATCACTACTATTTTGAGAACCTAGTTGAGCTGCTGCAGGCAGGTGATGTGCTTGTTTTAAACAACACTAAAGTAATTCCAGCACGGTTGATTGCGAAGCGTCACAGCGGTGGCACTATCAAGTTGCTCTTGTTGAAACAGGTGGGCAGCTCCCCGCGCATTTGGGAAGCGCTCGTCACACCAATCAAACGACTCAAACCGGGCGAACGGCTGACCGTTCCAGCAGCCAGCGGAAAGAGTTTTGAGATTTCCGTTGTTGGAATTGAAATCGGATTTGATGGATTCAAACGACTTATCGTTGATTTAGGCGAACCAGAGCACGTCTGGCAGCTGCTCAACCAGGCGGGTTATGCGCCTCTTCCACCTTATATCATGCGGGATTACGCGGGTGATTCTGTAGAACCAGAAAAAGAAAAAGAAATGGAAGTAGATATCTCAACGAAAGATATTTCGAGAGAGAGCGACCTAAATCGCTATCAAACTGTGTTTGCAAAAGAACCAGGGGCGGTGGCAGCACCGACTGCCGGTTTACATTTTACAGATGGACTTCTAGAAGCGCTCCGAGCCAAGGGAGTGGAGGTACATTACCTGACGCTGCATGTTGGCGCGGGTACGTTCAAACCGATCGCTAGCTCTCTTGATGACCATGCGATTGAACCGGAACGGTTTACGATTTCGGACGATACAACCGATGCGATCAATCGTGCCAAGTCAGAAAAACGCAGAGTAATCGCAGTTGGAACGACATCTCTGAGGGCTCTGGAGACGGCTGGCGTGACTGGTCGTGTGCTTTCGGTTGAAGATGGTGTTACCCATCTATACGTTAAACCGGGCTACGAATTCAAAATTGTCGAAGGTTTGATTACTAACTTTCACTTGAGCAAATCGAGTTTGCTTGTGCTGGTTAGCGCTTTTGCGGGAAGAGATTTTATTATGCGGGCTTACCAGGAGGCTATTCAGCTTCGCTATCGATTTTATAGTTATGGCGATGCTTGTTTGATTTTGGACGGACTCTGAGTTATTACAAGCCGGTGATTAAATTGATGCACAAAAAAATGCATCAATTTAATCACCGGCTTGTAAGGCCCTCGGACTAGGCGAACGGCTGGTGCTTGACGAACAATGAAGGGGCATCGGGCGGTTTTGGCTATGTGGTTTCCGCTAGGATGTCTACGCATACGCCGTTACCGCCCTTTTCCATTACTATTTCGGCGGCTATTTCTGCCTGGGCGATGATCTCTTCCAGTCCTTGAGCATCTGGGAATTGGCAGATGCCTATGCTTGACGATAGCTTGATCTTATTCCATTGCGACATTACGCTTAGCGCTTCGAATTTTGCTCGTATTCTTTCAGCCAGGATTCCGGCGCCTTCGATTGGTGTTTCCGGAAGGATGAGCAAGAACCGATCTTCGCCATAGCGACCGACCATGTCTACGTCTGCACGGCAGGCGCGGATTAGCGTTTCGGAGGCGCTGTTGACGGCACCTTCCACAGCAAGCACGCCGTATTGATAGAAGATGTTGGCATAACCGTCAATGACTACGACGCAGACCGAAAGCGAGCGCTTGTAACGTCTAGCTCTGGTCAGCTCTCTGCGCAGTGAACGCAGCATATAGCGGAAATTGTATGTCGGCGTATCTTTGTCGAAAAAGGCTCGGCGGTCGATCTCATCGTCATTGAGATCTTCATGCTGAATCTGCGGTTGCGAAAAAATATTGGGCTTGCCTGGATTCTGAATCAGATCCAAAGCTTCGGATTCGTTGATGTTCAGACCAACTTTGTTGCGAACATCCGACACTCGTCTATGGAATAGGTTGTCTCGTCCAACAAAATCGTCGTCTTTTGGCATGACCTCTGCCTTACTCGGTTCCAGAGCCATAGCTTAAGCGATCTTAGCTAAAACTAGAAGGCCTCACGGCATTTTTTCTTCTAAATACGTCGTCAGGAAATCGAGAAGTTCAGTCATATCGAGCTCCGACTCCTCTGTATCATCGCTGGGTTCGCCCGCTCTCGACGCCACAGAGTGCTTGCCGGTGGCATCTTCAACAATCAACTTCCAGCTCAACAAATTGCCGGCTCGCTCAACAAAGCCGTTAGCGACGGAAAGGATGCCGCATTTCTCAACCAACTGGCGTAGATTCTCCGCTTCATCTTTCGGCATCTTATCGGCGTCTAGTTCACAACCCTTGAACTGGGGAACGATGCCGCGCGTGATTTTCATAAAGTAATTGAGCTTCAGTACGTCGCCTGCGTATTCGTTTTGAAATGAATCCGCATCGAGCAGAAAGAGACGCACCATATTCAGTGCTTCACTAGCAGAACGATAACGCACTTCTTCTCGGCTGTATTTGTTGCTGAAACGCACTTCTGTGCTGGTGACGAAGCCTTTAGCGGCCAGTCCAAAGTAAACGAGTCCAACTGGCTTCTCGTCAGTGCCGCCCTCGGGTCCCGCGATACCAGTGACGCTGATGCCGATGTCAGCGCCGGAGAATTTGCGCACACCTGTCGCCATAGCTTGGGCACACTGCGCGCTGACCGCTCCATGCTCAATCAGAATCGATTCGGGAACCTGCAATACCTGTTGTTTAGCCAGATTCGAGTAAGTGACTAGATTTAGATTCGTATAGACCGAGCTGCCTGGAACATCCGTCAGTCGTTTGCTGACATAGCCTCCAGTGCATGATTCAGCTGTCGAGAGCGTCATTTCACGCTCGGTCAGATACTTGCCGACAACTGATTCCAGGGTCTCCTTGTCGATTCCATAACAAAGCTTTCCGCTGTTAGTTTTAATTTCTTCAATGGCCGGAG
>JBBQFO010000163.1:0-10805 GCA_038322035.1 Candidatus Obscuribacterales bacterium | reverse complement strand
CGTTTAAAACGAGGAAAACTTGCGAATTCGGCATCGCCCCAGGGGTCAGCGTTTCGGTCTTTCGGTGGGCACTTTAATGGGCACCGGGACCAACTTGGCAGGAAACAGTCGCTGCATGAGCAGGTTCAAAAGGTTAACGATGTAGCTCATTGGGATTACCTTACTAAATGCGTCACCCTTTAGTTGTACCCAATAAAACCCGACTTTCCGATATTAATTAAGCTAGACCGCATCAACTTTTAATCAATGGCGACAGCACAACCCTTTTAATATTCCGCCAGTTTGCCATTATTAGATTTTGTAGTTATCAATTCCTCCAGGCAAAACCAGCTGATAAGCTGATGATCGGTAGTTCAAAGTAACAAATTTTCGACCTTGGCCAAACAGAGTCTGACAAAGAATCTAGTCAAAAACAGGTTGGCTACAGTTGAGTTAGCTCTATCAAAACTCGACGCTGATTATGAAGAGACTACTTACCGCAAAAGCGCTCTGGTCGCAGACTGCATCAAAAACGCCCGAGAAGAACTCGAAGCAGCCTTCGAGCGCTTGTTCGACGACGAATATCAAAAGGCGTTCGACCTGGCTGGAATTGCCTGGCTACACACTGATTTCGGTCGACAGATTATCGACGCAGAGGCGATCGAACACATCCTCGGCGAAAGCGACTACCTCGAGCTCAGCGACATCGGCATTCCCTGGGAAGATAAAGCCAAGCAACACTTTGCTTTTCTCGAAAACGAACTGCAACGAGTTCGCGCCGAAATCAACGCCAGCCGCGGGTCCAGATAAGATGCCATTCCAGCTTCCCGAACAAATTTCGAACTGGTTGGAACGGCGAAATGCGAAAGCTAAAATCGAGCAGCTGATGTCAACGATTAGCGAGTTGAGCGATATTTCGCAAGGCAAAGACGGAGCTGTGCGAAACTTACTGCAAAAACATTTGCTCAAAGCGGAGGAGGAATACCAATCTGCCCTCGTCGAATACAAAGATGACATCGACGAATGCAAGCGTCGAACTGAGTTTGGTCTGTTCAGATTGGATCTGGCCAAACAGCAAATGAGTGTCGCTCAAGAGAAGAAATTCCAGCCGAACTTCGAGGAAAACACACCGGAGCACAGCGCGCTGATGCTGTCCGGAGCGATCGCTCGAACCAAGCTGGCGGTCGAATATAGCAACTGCGTCGTCGGCGAATCAATTCGCACCAACCTCATCGGAGTGGTGACAATGTTCAACGACGCAGTTGATATGCTTAGAACCAGTCAGCCCGAGATGTCCGAAAGAACGTCGGAAGGCGGTCTTTTGATGCTTTACCTACTGGAACGCCAGATTGAATTGGACAACCGGCAATCGATCGTCGATTTAAAAAACATACCGAAATTTACCAACAAAGAATCGAAGAAAATCAAAGAAGCAGTCGACTGCATTTGTAATTTGAGAGAGACATTGCTCGAGTCTCCACGCCCGGTGTCGGCGCGGATCACAAAGCATCTGGACTCCGCCGTCGACAACTTTTATGCAGCTGTTCAAGCATATGTAGACGACGAAATTCCCATGGTAGACAAATTGACTGTGACGATTCGCATGCAAGTCGACCTTTCTGAAAGGCTTTTTCGCAGCAGCACCTCGAAAACTGAAAATGCAGACGACGCAGCCAATGAAGAACATGATCTGGTCGCCCAACGTGTCAACGAATTCAGAACTCGCATTGTAAAATTGCAACGATTGATTCAGCATCGAACCGACAATGATGATCTAGCTACGAGAAGACTGGAAGCGGTATTGAAATTTTATGGACAGACGATGGAAGCACTGCGCAACTGCGACCTCACCGAGGCCGAGAGAACGGCTAGTGGAGCAGTTCTCGATCTAGACTTCGCTCGCCAACTTCTCTTCGAGAAAGGCAAAGCGAAGTATCGAGAACTATAATGCGAGAGCACTGGACAAGAGCCGATCAACAGCTAACCCTGAGCAATAGTGAACTTGAACTCCTGCTTCAACCGGCCTTTCCGCGCACCAGAGTTCTCCACAGCCAGCCTGCCTTAGGTGGTCTCGCGAACACAAACATTCGGGTCATGCTTTACGATCGAAAGGCACCAGTAATGGTGCGCATTTTCACGAGAGACGCCAGTCAAGCAGAAAAAGAATTTCGTATAAACAACGCTATTCACGATGCAGTGCCAACGCCGGAGTTTTATTATTTCTCCAGCGAAAACCCAGTTAACGGGCAGCCTTACGTGATCATGCAGTGGATGGATGCGCCGCGCCTCGAACTCGTCTATCAAAAACTTTCACCAGTCGAGTCGATGCAATTAGCTGAGTCGCTCGGCAAAGTAATGCAGAACATTCATCACTACAAATTTCCTCTTACAGGCATGCTCGACAACAAGCTGAAAGTAAGTGAGCCGATCGAGATTGGAGCGGCAGGAATGCTGGCTTTCGCTCAAGAATGCTTGATCGAAAAGAACGGCAAAGATCACTTGAGCGACGAATTCACAGAAAGAATTTTCGGCTTCGTTAAAGAATATGGACCACTTCTGGATGAATGGAAAGGGGCACCCTGTTTGACGCATTCAGACTTCGGCGCTTCGAACATTCTCGTTCACGATGTCGGTAAAGGTTGGGAAGTGGCGGCAGTGCTGGATTGGGAATTTGCTTTCAGCGGCACACCACTTTTTGACTTCGGAAATTTGCTTCGTCCGCCCCTTGGTTCGTTGGACGGATTTGCCGAGGCGATCGCAAATTCATACACGCAACACGGAGGCGAACTTCCCAAGGACTGGCAAAGATTAATTCGTCTTGTCGATCTTTCAGCCTGGTTCGATTTTCTCTCACGCCCGAACGCGACGACCGAGGTCGTGGCCGACGCCAAGTCTGTAATCGCCGACACAATCAGCCTTTTCGAACAAGCTTAAGGGCCAGAGCTGGGCCCTCGGGGTGAGCAGCTAGCATTTGCTCGTGACATTATCAGTTCACGGCTCTGCGGTTTTCCGCATTGTCAGGGGGGACGGAAAAGTGTTTAGTAAGGGTGTCTCTCAAATATTTCAGATTTGCTCCATAAACTAAGTCTGAGACACCTGAGACTAACGACTGCCCCGGGCCGCCGTTGCTGATTCTAAAACCATAGGGCAAGACTGTATGGCTCCTCCAACACCCAACGACTCGACCACAGCTGCCCCTCAAGCGTCGGGGTCAGACGCTTCCGCAAAGCTGTTCGAAGCCAGTCATAAATTCCTGGGCATTCCCACGGAAGCCCCAAAACCAGAAGAACAACACAGCACGATCGGACACATCGTTTCCGACGTAGCGGGCACACTGACAAGTGGCGTCGCTGGTGCTATCACTTACTCATTACTAAGCAACACATCCTACGGTCGCGTCGTCGCCCTGGTTGGCTCCGCAGCCGCAGGCAGTTTGACGAACTATGGCGTCAAAGCCGGGTTGCAACAACTTCTTGTCGCTCCCGATCAACGCGACACATCGTGGAAAGATCTAGCCTGGGGTGCCGCCAACGGTTTATCCGGCAGCATCGGCGCCATCGCAGAAACAAAAGCCAGCAAAGCATACGCAGAACGCGTTGGCTTGAAGGCTTTAGGACAGATGGAAGACTCGGCGAAATTGCGCGAAGCTGGTTTCAGAATGTTCGAAAGCGATCTGGGCTACAAGTACAAAGCCAACATCATGCGCGGCTTGGTCGGCGGTGGTGCCGGCACGTTTGCATACAGCTTACCGCACAGCATGGCCAATCACTGGGGTCAGATCCAAAACGGCGACGTAACTGGTGCCTTGACTGGAGTGGCTAAAGACGTAGCTATAGACACGACCATCGGCAGTTTGACCGGTGGTGTACTGAGCGGTACTTTCACAACTATTGCAAATCGCGCCGATGTTATGGGTTATGCCAGAGCGAAATTCATGCCCAGCGACATAGAACCGACTCGTCTGAACATCGGACACGTCAACGATGTACACAGCTCGCTCGTCAACGACAAAGGCGGACATCCATGGGCGAGAATGGCCACCGAAGCAGATCGCATCGCCGCCGACGCCGAGAAGAAAGGCATCACCACTCACTTTGTCAACGCCGGAGATGAATTCGGTGGCACCGAAATTGATGCTTCCACCTTCAACGGCTTGGTTGAAAATAGAACCCTGGAAAAAGCGATGTCGCCAACTGCTCGCACAATGGGCAACCACGCTGTCGACAAAGCCTCGAGCATCACCGAATGGTTGCGCAACGCAAAGATTCTCCAGAACGAAACCGGCAATGCCCCGACAGTAGTTTCCAACGTCACTTTCGACAAAGCGGAACTGGCGAAGTACTCCAAAGTCTTCACTGATGCGGGTCTCGACCCAGCCTTGTTGCAGGGAGAAATTGTCGGAATGGGACCGGATTCGATCGTCAAACCGTACCTGGTGCGCACAATCAACGGTCCAAAGGGACCTGAACGTGTCGGCTACATCGGTTTGGTGACAGAAGAAATCGATCCGATGGGACTGCAAGTCAACGCCGGAATGTCACGCGACACCACTACGATGACCGAGCGCTACATCAGCTCGGCCCGCAGTGCAATCGACACTCTCAAAGCTGATCCTGCCAACGCCGACGTCAACAAAATCATTCTCGTCTCTCATCTCGGACGCGGTCAGGATGTGCAGTTGGCCAAAGAAGTGGAAGGGCTTAGCGCCATTATCGGCGCCCACTCACACGACGCACAACCAGTGCCACACTGGGTCAAAGGCAACAACGGATGGAACGTTCCAGTTGTTCAAGCTGGCAACGACATGAAGTGGCTCGGTCAACTCGAACTAGCTTTTAAGCCGAATTCCGGTGAAGTCAACAAATATTTGAGCGGCGGTCGACTAATTCCGTTGACCGAAAACGTTGTCGAAAAACCAGCAATCGTCGAGTACTTACAGGGCGAACCGTTCTACTCGCGAGTCACCGATTTGCGCGGTGCCGAAGGTTATGGCAAAGTCGCGACAGGCGGCGAGTTCTCAGTCGAATCCGTACGAGCCAAACAAACGACGCTCGGTACGCTGGTTTCAGACGGATTGCATGCAGGCATCAACGATCATCTTGCCGCCAACGGTTCTGAAGTTCGGTTGAACGCTTTCCTCAAACACACAGGCGACATTCGCAAAACAATTCCAGGCGGCACCGACCTTTCTGGTTGGCACTTCGCCAATTTGTTCTGTAACGGAGAAAACGCTTCTGAACTGACCGTTGCCACCATGAATGGTGAAGCAATTCGCAGAGCTCTCGAGTTTGGTGTTCAAGACATGCCTGCCCCAGAAGTTATCGGCAGCGGAGCTATGGGTCGAATTAAGACTTTTGCCGGAAATCTGTTCAAAGCAGCAGCAGAAGAAAGACCTGATTATTCGGGCAACTTCGTTCAAGCCAGCGGCATGCGCTACCAGATCGACCTGACCAAACCAGCTATCAGAGCGGAAGCCGGACATTTGGCTGAAGCCGGTGGAAGAATTCGCAATCTCGAAATCTGGAAGCCAGGTGTCGGAGACCAAGCCGGATCTTGGGCAAAATTGAATGCTGATGAACCATATCAAATCGGCACACTCTTCCACCCAATCGACAAATGGGCAAAGTCTGGAATCTATGACGACATGCTCAATCTTTCCAAAGATTTGAACGGAGATGCTCTCAAGAACGCGCGCGTCAACGGCTTGCACGCAATGTTTGGCACAGAATCAGGCGTCAACACTGCCAAATATGTTGACGAAGCAACTGGTGTAGTGAAGAGAGGGCTTGGTTTGAGCCAGCCTCGATTGATGGTCGATTATCTCAGTGGTAAAACCAAATTAGGTGCTGGAGTGCTTCCTCACGACGTTGCTATGGGCGTTGACGGAGCTCCAATTGCCGATCCGGCTAACTTGGGACGTATCGACGGACGCATCGTCGATGTCACACCGCAACCGAAAGGCGCCAGCTGGACTGCGATCGGCGCGATGTCGATGACCGATTGGAGAAACCAGGCGTTCGGAGCGACAAAGGGCATTAGCTACGCTGAAGTGCGAGACAAACAGCAAAAATCCGCGGGCGCGCAGTTCGCTTCTACCGACCTGCCAGTCAATTCGCTGCCCGCAGAAGTTCAATTTCCTGGTCATTAAACAGCCATAACCGATAGCTAGCGCGAGATCAATGTCGCGAAAAGCGCGCTAACAGCCGTCGGCTGGCGCCAGGCCCACGACCCAAAACTGACGTGGCGAAGATGAGTAAGGTTTCTGCTTTACATCGGTTGAATCCCGATGGGCCGTAGCTTTAAGTTAAAGAGTCTCTTCTTCTTCAACTTCTCAAGCAAACAAACAACTCAAACCTTCCAAAAATCATGACAATCACGATAAGTCATTAGGTCGCAAGACCTGGGGGTAAGACTGTGCGTGCGTGCTGAGAAGCAATCTGGCAACGACGGCTTCCGCCATCGTTTGCATCACTGACCTGACTTGAAGAACTCAGGTTGTCTTTCAAACCAATCAATTTCCAAAATTCTGCATCCCGACAACACCTGCGTGGGGTGAAGTTCGTTTGCGCAATCGCGGAGACTGAGAGAGGAACATAACTCAATGAATATCCTACGCGGTATCGGTAAGGGCATCGGGAAGCTCATCATGATCTTCCTTGCCATCACAGTCATTGGACCCTACGAGGGCGCCAAGTGGCTCTACAAGCGCGTCTACAACGACTCGCTCGACTATGTCGGTTTCACCCTGTTCGCACTGATCGGCTCCATCGGCGGTGCAATCTCGGGGTTCAATCTGGTTCACGGCTTCGGCTACGGAACTCTCGCATCCGGCACTGCCGGTGTTCTCGGATTCCTGATCGCAGCTGGCTATGTCACTCCAGTGCTCTGGATGGTCATCCTGCGTCACGTCTTCAAGCTGTTCGAGCGGCTCTGGAAGGCAATCAACAACTTCGCCCGCACGAACTTCCAAGGCCTGGCCTTAGGAATCGTGGACATCTGCCGTGCACTTCCGGGTGCTGATGGTGGCTGGTCGAAGCTGCTCTCGGCGGACCGCAAGAAGTCCTTCTTCCAGAAGATTCTCGAAGTCGCCACCTGGCCCAGCGCCATCGCCGCGTGCGGTTGGGCTGGCTATCTGACGTTCAACTGGGTGGCTGCCTTCGGTGCCGGCATTCCGGTTATCGCTGGTTTCGCAACTGGTGCCGCTGCAGTCGTGGCCGTTCTGGTCTTTGCGCTGCTCGCCGACATCGCCGCCAAGTGGCTCCACTACGGCAAGACCCCGGCTCTGGGTCTGGCCCTCAGCATCGCCGCCATCGCCGGTGGTGCACCGTTCGTCGCATCGTTCTTCGGGCTCAGCCTGCTCACCACGCTGATTGGCAGCGCCGTCGGCATGGCGCTGACCGTTGCCTATATCTTCCCGTGGGCGGTTCTGTTCTTCAGCGACAACCTGCTGGTCTGGGTGCGCAACACTCTCAAGCCGCTCGTCGAGTCGGTCTATGAGGAGAAGGACACTGGTTCGCGTCATCTGGCTCAGCAAGGCACCAACTTGGCGCTCACCGCTGCGGCTGGTTGGGGTGCAGCTTGGCTGTGCAGCGCCATCGCTCTGCCGTTTGCGGTGACGATCGCATCGGTGGTCGTCGTCGTCGGTCTCACCTACACGTTGGTCGGCAAGGCGCTCGACTGGGATGGCGGCAACTTCGTGATCGGTGGTCTTCTGGCTGCCGGCACCGGCGTCGCGGCTGGCTTCGGCTGGCACAATGCGGGCTTCATCTACGGCAACTGGGGTGCTGTCATCGCCGGTGTGCTGGCGGCTCTACCCGTGTTTTTCCTGATCTTCACGCTGCTCTACGTCGCGTACCGCTGGGTCAGCAATCTTCCGCTGATCAACGTACTGACGAACGGCCTCGGCTCGGCTCTGCACACGGGTCACGACAAGGTCTGGAAGCGTTTCGACAATCTCGTCACTCGCTGTGAGAAGGTCTACCGTTTCGCCTACAACGACGAGCGTCCCTACGACAAGCTCGTGTTGCACGTCACCAACCTGCTCGTCACGAGCGCTGCCGGCTTCGGTCTGCATTTCCTGCTGGCTGGCTTCTCGGTCGCACATCCGTGGCTGGCAATTGCTGCCACTGCTGCCGGCACGGCGATCACCTACATCGCCGGTGGTCAGTACATCGTCAAGACTGGTCTCGAACTGGTCGGTGCCGGCACTTCGCTCGTCACCGGTGTCGCTCTCGGCAGTCTGGTGCTGGGTGCACAGCCACTGGGCTACGGCTTCGCGGTGCCCTTCGGTATCGTCGTCGCCACTTTGACCTACTTCCTCGCCTACCCGCTGGTCTTCATCGGCGTTCGCTTCGTCGCGGATCCGCTGTTCACCCCCTGGTTGCTGCCGGTTCTCGGCGGCGTGCACAAGTGGTGCTGGGATACGTTCTTCAACGTCTTCAAGGCGGTGCGTGACTTCCTGGCTCCGATCTTCAAGTTCCTCTTCGGCTGGCTCAAGCCGGTTTGGTTCGCGGCCGTCGGGCTCTTCGTCGGCGCCTGGAAAATGGCGATGGACGCTTGGCACGGCATGTTCGGTGGAGGCAAGTAAGCCGAACGTTTAGACAGTAAAATCCGCTGCGACCACTAAGGGCGTTCCTTTGCGAACAACTTGGTGTAGTCGTCGAATGGAATTCTGTCGGAGAAAGCAGCTTGGGGTCGCAAGACCCCTCGCTGTTTTCTTTTTTGAGCGCTTGCTATATACAATAGTACAGTCACCGCATTTAGTGCACTCAGTTTCCGAATTCCCAAGAACAGAGAAAAAATTATGACGTCAAAGCAACCGTATCTGTGGTGGCAGATTGAGATTGCTCGCTCTTCAGATGAATAAGTTCTTTCATCACCTGCGACAGATCGGCTTGCTTATTCAGGCCACCAAAGGCATCGTGAAGTTGCCCGTAAATTGCGTATAGCTTGTCATAGATTTTTTTGTTTTCGAAGTCAGGTCTGTACGCGATATTCTTCAAAGAAGTCATCTTCTGCTGCGCTTCTTTGAATGTAGCGTGCCCGCCTTTTTCCTTGCCGGCCAATACGGCTGCAGAAATCGCCGCACCGAGAGCACAGGCTTGGCTCGATTCCGCTATCTGGAACTGACAGCCGATCACATCCGCATATATCTGCATAAAAAACGGATTCTTCTCAGCGATGCCGCCACAACAGACAATACGCTCGACTGGTACGCCATATTCTTTAATGCGTTCGATAATCGCACGCGCACCAAATGCGGTGGACTCAATGAGGGCGCGATAAATCTCGGCTCGCGACGTATGCAGAGTTTGTCCGACGATTAATCCAGTCAGCATCGGATCTACCAATAAGTTGCGATTACCATTGTTCCAGTCCAATGCAACAAGTCCGCTCCGACCTGGTTGCTGCGACATCACTTGGCCTGAGAGATCGGCATGCAAATGAGCATTACCCTGGCAAACAACCTCTACAAACCACCTCAAGATATCGCCGACAGCAGACTGTCCAGCCTCGACTCCGTAATAACCAGGAAGAATTGACCCCTTCACAATCCCGCAAATACCCGGGATCTGTGGCACCTGAGTTTCCGCGCTCATTACTGCACAATCGCAAGTAGATGTTCCGATTGCTTTTACAAGTATGCCTTCCTCCACACCACAGCCGATGGCACCATAATGCACATCAATTTCGCCGATGGCAATTGGAATTCCTTCAGGTAGACTCAGTTTTTCGGCCCAGTCTTTACAGAGACTGCCAGCCGAAGCGCTTGCATCATAGGCTTTTTCATATAACCGATCACGAAGTGCCGCGAGCTTGGGATCGAGCTTTGAGAGAAACTCTTTGTCAGGAAGTCCGCCCCAAGCACCATCTTCGTCGCAATAAAGCGCCTTGTGTCCAGCTGCGCAGACGCCACGACGAACTTTCAATGGGTCGATGATGCCCGCTAATACTGACGGAATGTAGTCGCACAGTTCAATCCAGCTGTAGGCGGCATCAAAGACTGCCGGATCTACGTTTAAGCAATGCCATATCTTCGACCAGAACCATTCCGAAGAATATGTGTTTCCGCATTTTGAAATGTACTGCGGGCGAATTGCCGCTGCAAGTTTGGTGATCACTTCAGCTTCGCGATAGCTTGTGTGGTCCTTCCACAACCAGCATTGCGCGGCAAGATTATTTGCCCACTTCCTCTGCATCGGCAGTGCTTGATTATCCTTATCTACCGGTAGAGGACTTGATCCCGTCGCGTCGATGCCAATGCCAATGACTCTGTCAGGCGAGAATGCAGGATGCCCTTGCGCCTGCTCAACAGCCAGTTTTACACCGCTTTGCAGAGAAGAAAAATAGTCGCGAGGATTTTGACGTGCCAGATTGTGATCTGAGCAATCGAGCAAAATACCTTGCTCTCCACTAGGATAATTTACAGTGCTGACTGCAATCTCGGCACCATCCTGACAGTCGACAATCAGGACGCGAACTGAATTGGTTCCAAAGTCAATACCAAGCGTATAACTCATATTTGAATCCGGCATAACTGAAGAGGTGAAGATAACAGATTAATGGGCAACTAAGCTTAAGCTGGAACCGCGTATGTCATGACATTAGTTAAAGCAAAATGCACGTGATCCTGAGAGGTATCACGCGCGGTGGCTTTAGTAAGTCAGTCGATTAGCTTCCGAGGTTATCGGGGAGCTTAGATTCGACCTGACTCGGTTTCCAAGATATCTGACAAATGCCGTTTGTGCACTGATTCTGACTGGCCTCGATTTGTTGACCGACTTTTGTTCGAGGTCTAATTGAGAGCGCCGATTGATTTGTATTTA
>JBBQFO010000162.1:0-10836 GCA_038322035.1 Candidatus Obscuribacterales bacterium | reverse complement strand
TGAGAATGTAGAAAAGTTGTGATCGCGGCGTCACCCTGTATAATGTGACTCTATCGCCAATGCGGAAGTAATTCAGTGGTAGAATGTCTCCTTGCCAAGGAGAATGTCGCGAGTTCGAGCCTCGTCTTCCGCTCCATTTTTAATTTAAGCAGGGCAGCTTGCTGCATAGGCTATCTTAGGATAACTGCAAGTCCCCCGACCGCCTGTTAGGCAGCCCTGGTATATTAGGGCTGGGAGAAGTGTTATCCGAGGATAATCGGCGCAGCCAACTGCCTGATTTTTAGCTCTCCGGGCAACGCGTTTGCGATGAGGCGATTTTTGATGACAGAGGCTGACAAAAAGGCTAAGCCCGCGAAAGACGCAACCGAAAAACCAGAGCTTCTGGTTGGTGGAGATACGAAGCCGGAAGCTGGCTCTAAGACTGCCTCAGCCCTCGATAAAACAGACACGGTCGGTCCAGGAAATCCAGTTTACTCAAATCCCGGCGGCGGCATTGTTCAGCGCCGATCGCGTTGGTACAGCAGTTTAGCCGCGTTACGCTACGTCAACAGCTTGTCGAAAGACGACGATGTTCGAGTTCGTGATAGCGACCGCGCCACTAGTATCTCTTTGCTTATTGGTGCCATTTTCACAATCGTCTCTCTGGTGGTGCCGCAATTGGCACCACATCGCGTTCCACTTGTGCTTGTCTGCGACGCGCTGGTCGGCGTGATGCTGCTGTTCTATGTTGCCAACAGATTCGGCATTTTAAATACACTTAGTCCCCGTCAAGCTTTACTGACCTGGCAGCTTTTGATGGGTGCAACTTTTCTGGGCATTTTTATGACGATCAATTTTGCTCTGATCATTGCTCTTCAAGTCTCGCATACCGCCATCGAGAGTCCCGTGGCTGCTCCACAATCAGCGCCAGTTCAGAGACCGGCTCCAACTCCATAACGTCTAAAAAAGTAAATAAGCAAGGGTAAAGCCCGCACGATTCACCGTCTAAACCTTCTGGCGTGATAAAATCGCGGCTGTTCGCGGTCTCAGCACGACACAAGTCGGGCAGCTTGCGGAGTCGGGCAGCTTTGCTGCATAGACCCCACTAGTGTGCATAGACATCCTCGGATGGTCGAGCTGGACTGATGTCACTGGCAATTCAAACAGGGAAAAATCACATGAAGGTCACCCTTGACAGGGAAGGCAAAAACCTCGTCCGCATGGGCTTGGAATTGGAATCAGAGAAGGCTCTCAAGGCTTATGAAATGGCTTGTCGCAGTCTCAGCCATCAGGTAAACATTCCTGGATTCCGACGAGGAAAAGCTCCTAGAAATATCATCGAAAAAACACTCGGCGTTGATTACATCAAGCGCGAAGCACTCGAAAAGCTAGTGCCTGAGCTGCTTAGCCGGGCAATTATGGATGAAAGTCTGGACGTGATCACTGAGCCTCAAATCGATTCATGCGAGTTTGAATTGGGCTCACCTTTGAAACTGAATGCAAATTTTGAAATCAGACCAGATGTCACATTGGGCGCCTACACCGGTGTTTCGGTGGATGTGCCTGAGGCGACACTGCCGATCGATGCAATGGAACGCGCTCTCGCCAGTATTGCTGAGTCGAAAGCCAGTCTGAAGGCTGCTCCAGCCAGACCAGTGGCGAACGGTGACACAGTTCTGCTCGATTTCGAATGCTTCGTCAGTGGTGAGCTTGTTGAAGGCGGAAAGGCAGAAGGATTAGTTCTTGAAGTAAAAGAAGGAACCTTCATCGACGGCTTCTGCGAGCAGTTGGTGGGCAAAGAACCTGGACAACAGTTTGAAGTCAACGTCAAATTCCCAGAAGAATATCGCAACAAGGAATTGGCCAATAAAGACGCTAATTTCAAAGTTGATTTGAAAGAAATTCGCGAACGCATCATTCCTGAATTGAGTGATGAATTGGCCGTTTCGATCGGACAAGCATCTCTGCAAGCCCTCAAAGATGCCCTGCAGGAGCGCCTGACCGAAGAAGTTCGTCAGGAAAATGAGATGCGCTCGCAACGTGCTGTTGTTGAAGGTGTAGTCAATGCTGCCACCGTCGACATTCCAGAGTCAATGGTAGAACGTGAGCGCGACTTGCTTTTGCAACAAGTACGAAAGTACCTCGAGCAAAACAATCAGAGCTGGGATCAGTTCGAGCAATCACCAGATTACGAACAAGTACGTACCAACAAGTTGGAAGAGGCTCGTCAAAGAGTGCTTACCAGCCTGGTTTTAGGAGCTGTTGTGCGGGCCGAGAAGATGAGTGTGGATGACGACGAAATCGCACCATACCTTGCTGAAATTGTGGCTCGCTACGACCTTCAAGCCGAGCAAGTGGCTCGCAATGAAGAACTGCGCCGTCAGGTTATGGAAGAAGTGCTGACCAACAAAGTTGTGCAATTCTTGGTTGCTAAAGCGAACATTCAATTTGTTCCTGAGCCGGAAGTGGATCACACTGCACATGACCACAAAGAAGGCGAAGTGTGCGAGCACGAAGAGGGCGGTGACGCTAAGAAGAGCAAGAAAAAGACATCAGAAAAGTCTGCTCAGAAAAGTTGATCGGCTCGATTTAATCTGCGTTCTCAGTGTTTGAGTAAGATAATATCCAGACCGCATGGCTTACACTTAAGTCGGCACTTGATAGCAACTTGTACAAATGGTCGTAAAACGCGAAAAATTAGTGCTAAGTTTAGTTAGGTAATACTAGAAGGAAAGCAGGAAGGAAGACTATGTCACTAGATCGTCAGAACCCACCAACAAAAAGTCAGCTTTTCGATATCTGGAGTATAACGCCGATGGCGTCTCCGAATATGTATTATCCGCCGACGGTTATTGAAACGACTGCTCGCGGTGAAAGAGCGTTCGACATTTTCTCGAGATTGCTCAGAGAAAGAATCGTATTTTTAGGAACACCTGTAGATGACACAATTGCAAACTTGATCGTCGCTCAGTTGTTGCTCCTTGAAGGCGAAGATCCAGAGAAAGATATTCGTCTATATATCAACTCCCCGGGTGGCTCGGTAACCGCTGGATTCGCCATTTATGACACGATTCAGCATATCCGTTCCGACGTCTCCACAATCTGTTTGGGACAAGCGGCCAGCATGGGAGCTTTTTTGCTCGCAGCCGGTAAGAAAGGCAAGCGCCTCGCTCTTCCCCATTCACGAATTCTAATCCACCAACCTCTGGGCGGTGCACAAGGACAGGCGACCGACATCGAAATTCAAGCCAGAGAAATCTTGCGAATCAAGAGACAACTTAATGAATTGATGGCACACCACTCCGGTCAGTCCGTCAAACAAATCGAGAAAGACACAGACCGCGACAACATCATGACAGCAGAAGAAGCCAAAGAATATGGTTTGGTCGACGAAGTCATCCTCAGATTGGACGTTCAGCCCAATCTGGCGGCGGTTTAACAGTCAGCTCACTTGTAAACTCGTGCATCTGACAATCTTCTGTCAGAATGATTCCATAGAGATAGGGAAACAACATGCCAAAGCCATCAGACAATCGACTTAAATGCTCTTTCTGCGGAAAGAGTCAGGACCAAGTGAAGAAACTGATTGCGGGCCCCGGGGTTTACATATGCGACGAATGTGTTGACCTGTGCAATGAGATTCTCGATGAGGAACTTTTTGAAGGTAGTCCAGCTGTCAGCCCGAGCGAAACCTCGTTGCCGCAGTTGGTCGATATTCCGAAGCCTCAAGAGATCAAGTCCTTCCTCGATCAACACATAATTGGTCAGACGTCAGCCAAGAAGATTCTCTCAGTAGCGGTCTACAACCACTACAAGCGAATCAGTCACAACAGTGAACTTGCGGATCAAGTTGAAATCCAGAAATCCAACATTCTGTTGATTGGACCGACTGGTTGCGGCAAGACATTGTTGGCTCAGACACTAGCGAAGCTTTTGGATGTGCCGTTCGCTGTTGCCGACGCTACAACCTTGACTGAAGCCGGATACGTTGGTGAAGACGTAGAAAACATCCTGTTGCGTCTCTATCAGGCAGCTGATTACGACGTCAAGAAGGCTGAACGCGGAATCATCTATATCGACGAAATCGATAAGATCTCTCGTAAATCAGAAAACACTAGTATCACCCGTGATGTCAGCGGTGAAGGTGTACAACAAGCATTGCTCAAGATGATTGAAGGAACGCTTGCTAACGTACCGCCTCAAGGTGGTCGCAAACACCCGCATCAAGAGTTCATCCAGATCAATACCGCCAACATCCTGTTTATCTGCGGTGGTGCCTTCGTTGGTCTCGACAAGATAGTTGAACAGCGAACTTCATCGAACCGTAATATCGGATTTGGTGCCGACACGCCTTCAACCGCGTGGGAACGCGAATTGAAAGCAAGCAAGATCCTTAAGGACACAGCGCCGGACGATTTGCTCAAATTTGGTTTGATTCCAGAATTTGTAGGCAGAATGCCTGTTGTAGCAGTGCTCGAATCGCTCGACGTGGAAGCGCTGGTGCGCATTCTGGTCGAACCGAAGAATGCCATTATTAAGCAGTACCAACAGCTGTTGGCGCTTGATGGAGTGGATTTGGCCTTCGATGAACCAGCCATTGCCGGCATCGCCGAAGAAGCTTTGAAGCGTAAGACCGGAGCCCGAGCCCTTCGATCCATTGTCGAAGAGATCATGCTCGACATTATGTATGAAGTGCCATCACGTTCTGACATCAAGGTTTGTCGCATCACGAAAGAACTTGTTGAGAAACGTTCGACAGCTGAGCTTCTGCAATTGCCAAAAGCTAAACTGAAGGGCGAAATAGCCTAAATCGGCCAGAATACAGGCTAAACTATATGTCCAGCTCGCTGTTTAGATCTGGCTAACTTCCTTATGGTCACGACCCATGGCTGACTTGAGCACATCTACATTTCCGTTGATTCCGTTGAGAGACGTGGTTGTCTTTCCACAGATGGTGACGCCGCTTTTTGTCAGCAGACCTAAGTCAATCGCTGCTCTCGAACAGTCATTGCTCAGAGACGATCGACTGGTTGTGCTGGTCGCTCAAAAGGATCCCGAGTGCGAGGATCCAACGCAGGAAGAAATTTATCAAATCGGCACGCTCGCAGAAGTGATGCAGATGTTGAAGTTGCCTGACGGCACAGTCAAGGTTTTGGTCGAAGGATCGAGTCGCGTCAGTCTCGACAAAGTTTTTGACGAGAAGGCGCACTTCACCGCTAACGTCAGTGAGCAAGAAGAGACGGTGCGCGACGATCAAGGCACTAAGACATTGATTCGCGTTTCGGTCGAAAAATTCGAGCAATATGTCAAATCGACGAAGAAGATCAATCCCGAAAGTCTGCTTGCCGTCTCCGGTATAGGTCAACCAGGTCGCCTTGCTGACATCATCGCTACTTATTTAGGATTGGATGTTGCAGAGCGCCAGAAGTGCCTTGAAATTGTCGACAGCACTGAACGCCTGGAATACGTTGGATTACTGCTCTCACGCGAGCTTGAGCTGGCGGATTTAGAACAGCAGATTCACGATCGAGTCCGTTTCAATTTAGAAAAAACACAACGCGAATATTACTTGCGCGAAAAAATGCGCATCATTCAAGACGAGCTCAATGCAGACGGTGAGCAGACCGGCGAGATAGCCGAGTACAAACAAAAAATCGTCAAAGCAAAAATGTCCGGCGTGCCGCTTGAAAAAGCTGAGAAAGAACTGGGGCGCCTCGAAAAGATGATGCCGCAAAGTGCGGAAGCCGGTGTGATTAGAACTTATCTGGATACTTTGGTGTCACTGCCATGGTCGAAAAGATCGCGTGATGTCCTCGACATCGATGAAGCTGAAGAAATTCTGGCCGAAGACCATTACGGACTGGAGAAAGTCAAAGAACGCATCCTTGAGTATCTAGCCGTTCGTAAGCTCTCCAAGTATCCCCAGGGCACCATTTTGTGCCTGGTTGGACCACCGGGCGTTGGTAAGACCAGCCTGGTCAAGTCGATTGCAAAAGCAATGAACAGAAAATTCGCCCGCATCAGTCTTGGTGGCGTCAACGACGAAGCCGAGATTCGCGGACATCGTCGCACTTACATTGGCGCTATGCCCGGGCGCATTATCCAGGCTGTAAAGCAATCCGGTACGAAGAATCCAGTTATTTTGCTGGACGAAATCGAAAAGATGACGCGCAGTTACATGGGCGATCCTACCGCAGCCATGCTGGAAGTATTGGATCCCGACCAGAATGACTCATTTACCGATCATTATTTGGATGCACCATTCAGTCTCAGGGAAGTTGTCTTTGTCGCTACAGCCAACGCCTTGGACTACGTGCCTCGCCCGCTATACGACCGATTGGAAGTGATTCGCATCTCTGGATACACCGAGGAAGAAAAGCTTTCCATCGCTGAGCAACACATCATCCCTAAACTTGTGGAAAAGCATGGATTGAGCAAAAAAAATCTCAAGATGCCAGCCGAAGCAGTGCGCAAAGTGATTCAAGAATACACTCGCGAAGCCGGTGTCAGACAGCTTGAACGAAACCTTGCCACGATCTGTCGGAAAGTCGCTGCTCAAGTTGTAAAAGTGCCTAGCAGTGTTATCAAGCTGACACCGAATCTGGTGACTAAATTTTTGGGACCAGCCAAAATTGTTCGGGAAAATGAACTTCGCGGTCCGCAAATCGGCATTGTCACGGGCTTAGCGTGGACAGAGACTGGCGGTGAAACGTTGTCTGTTGAAGTCAACACGATGCCTGGCAAAGGCAAATTGCAGTTGACTGGTCAGCTCGGTGATGTAATGAAAGAGTCTGCCCAAGCAGCTTTCAGTTACATTCGTATGCACGCCAAAGAGCTTGGAATCGATCCCGACTTCGGCGATAAGTTGGACATTCACGTTCACATACCAGAAGGCGCAATTCCAAAAGACGGACCATCTGCCGGTGTAGCTCTAGCTGTGGCATTGATCTCCGCAGTGACGAAGCGTCCGGTAAGAGCCAATTTAGCGATGACTGGAGAGATTACCCTGCGCGGTCGAATTCTCGCCATCGGTGGTCTCAAGGAGAAGGTTCTGGCGGCAGTTCGAGCCGGCGTCAAAACAGTTCTCTTGCCTAAGTCGAACGAAAAAGACTTGGCTGAAATTCCCGAGTACGTCAAAAAACATTTGCAACTTCTTCCTGTCGCTCACTTGGATGAAGTCTTCTCTGTAGCTTTCAAAGAGAAAACAAAACCGACCACAGGAGCGAAGAATGGTTCCGTTAATCGCCAGGCTGCGCGCCGTTCCGCATCAAGTACTGTCAAGCGGTAGACGGAAATCGCAACCACAGAGGCGTGCGTTTGCGCTAACTTGAACCCTCAAGACTTCTGATATAGCTGCGCTTCAGCGTTTTCCCAATACCGGAATAATGCTAAATATGGCGCTTTTCATTGAATAAAGTTGCTATGCTTTACATTTGAGCAAAGCTCACCCTGGTTTGCCTTCAGCGCTTTGGTTTTTGTCTGACGACTGGGTTTGATGCTCAATAAACAAGCAAACATTTTTGTTTTGCTTTAGTACCTGCTGTGGGTGACAAATGAAAAGGAGTTCGTCATGGTGATGGCTGAAAGAATGAACAAGAATCTTGCTTATTTAGATCTTGATGACAAATACGTCAATCCAGTCCTCTCGAGATCGGCTCGGATTGTCGCAGAAAGAGCTCAAGGCTCTTACATCTACGACATGAACGGCGACGCTTATCTCGATATGGCGACAGGAATTGCGGTAAACAATGTCGGTCACTGCCATCCGAAAGTTGTTGCTGCTATCCAAAAGCAAGCAGCTGAGCTGATCCACACATCAGTAACAGTGCACCACAAACGCTACATCGAATTGGCCCAGAAGCTCGTTGAAATCACACCTAAGTCATTGGATTCAGTGTTCCTTGCCAACAGCGGTGCAGAATGCGTTGAAGGCGCGATCAAGTTGGCTCGCTATGTGACTGGTCGTCCAGGCATCATCAACTTCCGCGGTTCGTTCCACGGCCGCACTATGTTGACGATGGCGCTGACGACGTCCAAGCTCTATTACCGTGAAAAGTACGAGCCACTGCCAAGCTCAATCTACACAGTGCCTTTCCCTTACACCTATCGTTCGCACTTAGACAATCCAGAAGCTGTTGTCGATTACGTTTTTGAAGAACTCGACAATCTCTTCCACCAATTTATTCATCCTGAACAAGTGGCTTCGTTCATCGTCGAGCCAGTACAAGGTGAAGGCGGTTACGTTATTCCTCCTAAAGGCTTCCTGACTCGTCTGCGTCAGCTCGCTGATCAGCACGGCATCATGTTGATCATCGATGAAGTGCAATCTGGATTTGGAAGAACCGGCAAAATGTTTGCTTGCGAACACGAGCCAGTTGAGCCAGACATTTTGTTGATGGCAAAGGGTATCGCAGGCGGCATGCCGTTGTCGGGATTTATTTCTCGTCGCGAATTGACCAGCAAGTGGTTACCTGGTCGTCACGGCTCCACCTTTGGTGGCAACCCCGTTTCTTGTGCTGCTGCACTTGCTGTAATCGACGTTTTGCAAGAAGAAAAACTTCCAGAACGGGCAGCCAAAGTGGGCGGCGAAATGCTCAAGCGTTTGCAGAAGTTTGCTGAAGGTAAGCAATACATCGGCGAAGTGCGCGGTTTGGGCATGATGATCGGCATCGAGTTTAACGAAAAAGACGGCAAACCAAGCAAAGAACTGGCCGAGAAAGTTGCCGAACGATGCTTGGAGAACAAGATGATCGTCATTACTTGCGGAATCCGCGGGCAAGTGATCCGCTTGATCCCACCGTTGAACATATCGGATGCCGATGCTGATAAAGCAATGGAAATCCTCGAAAAGGCCATGACATTTTAAGCGAGTAATCGCTGCAAGAGACAGTAAAACAGCCAGGAGAAATCTATGAGCACAAGTACACAGAGTCTGCAAACCAAGACTAAAACTGACGCTCCTCGCGTCTATGACAACTACATCAATGGTCGTTGGGTAAAGGCTGAGAACGGCGAAACATTCACCAGCACCAATCCTGCCAACGAAAAAGAGATCATCGGACACTTCGCCGCTTCAACAGTCAACGATGTAAAAAAAGCCATCGACGCTGCTGAAGAAGCATTGAAGACTTGGAGAAAGGTTCCAGCTCCTCACCGCGCCGAATTATTGTATAAAGCCGCTCACTTGCTCGAAACCAGAAAAGAAGAACTTGCCAAAAACATGGTTCGCGAAATGGGCAAAGTGATCAAAGAAGCTCGTGGCGATGTACAAGAAGCAATCGACATGGCCAAGTTCATGGCAGGCGAAGGTCGCCGGTTGATGGGCTCCACAGTTCCATCTGAACTGCCGAACAAATTTGCAATGTCAATCAGACAACCAATCGGCGTTGTCGGTTTGATCACACCATGGAACTTCCCGATTGCAATTCCAAGTTGGAAGATTTTTCCAGCGCTAGTTGCTGGCAACACTGTCGTTTTCAAGCCAGCGACGGACACCCCGTTGTGCGCAGTAATGCTGGTTGAAGTTCTGATCGAAGCTGGATTGCCACCAGGCGTGCTCAACCTCGTCACTGGCGAAGGCAGCAAAGTCGGCATGGCGATCGTCGAAGATCCAAGAGTCCGGGCCATCTCCATCACCGGGTCAACCGCCGTTGGTAAGAAAGTGGCTGGGCGTTGCGGTGAATTGATGAAGCGCATTTCTTGCGAACTTGGCGGCAAAAATGCGATCTGCATTATGGAAGATGCCGATATCGATCTCGCAGTTGAAGGCGCTATCTGGGGCGGTTTCGGTACAGCCGGACAACGCTGCACAGCAGCCAGCCGTGTGATCGTGCACAAAGATCGCTACAAAGAGTTCACAGAGAAATTTGTTGCTCGCGCTAAGACATTGAAGCTTGGTGATGGCTTGGATCCAGACGTACACGTCGGTCCAGTCGTGAGCAAATCTCAGTTGCACAGCGTTCACGAATATGTCGAAATCGGTAAGAAGGAAGGCGCCACACTTTTGCATGGCGGCAACATCATTACTGACAGTGGCATGGAAAACGGTTGGTTCCATGAGCCAACAATCTTCGGCGACGCAAAGCCAAACATGCGTATCTCGCAAGAAGAAATCTTTGGACCAGTCGTGACAGTAATTCCAGTTGCTGATTTTGAAGAAGCAATTGAAGTCGCTAATGGTACCGAATATGGTTTGTCACTTTCGATGTACACAAAAGACGTAAATCGCGCTTTTGCAGCCATCGAAGAACTCGAATCAGGCATCGTTTACATCAACGCTCCGACGATCGGCGCTGAAATCCAGTTGCCTTTCGGTGGCATCAAACAAACCGGCAACGGACACCGTGAAGCCGGAACCTCAGCTATCGATCAATTCACTGAGTGGAAGTCTGTATATGTCGACTACTCGGGACGCTTGCAGAGAGCGCAGATCGACAATCACCCATCAAAGAAGAACGACGAAAGCAAAATTGCTCCGTAGCTCTACCCTGGCATTAACTGCAACTCAATTTGGAGAAAAGGAAAATGGATTTTGACTTTACACCGGAGCAGATGGCAATGCGTAAGCATATGCGTGATTTTGCCGAGCGCGAAATAGCTCCAAAAGCCGCTGCAAATGACCGCGCCTGTCAATTCGACTGGGACATTGCCAAAAAGATCTTTGCTGAAGGTTTTCTTGGTTGCCCAATTCCAGAGAAGTACGGCGGCTTGGGAATGGACTACGTTGCTTACGGTTTGATGACCGAAGAGGTTAACCGCGTCTGTTCTTCGACTAGAACTTTGTTTTCAGTTCAAACTTCACTGGTCGCTTTGACGATCTTGAAGTGGGGAACTGAAGCTCAGAAGATGGAATTGTTG
>JBBQFO010000161.1:0-10936 GCA_038322035.1 Candidatus Obscuribacterales bacterium | reverse complement strand
GCCCTGGTACCGCATTTGATACCAATGCGTTAGTTGGTTACTTTCAAAACAAGGAGAACCTCGCACCTGTTGCTGGCCGCCCAACGGCTAACCAAGATGCTTACGGGAATTATAATCCGTCCAGTTTGACGACTGTTCCATTAGATGCCAATACTGCAAAAACGGCTGATATTACGATCCAAAAGGGTGCCGATGGCAAGTATCAGGCAGTAATTAACACTGATATCGAAGCGAGCGACAAGCCGCTGGCTAACTACACTATCGCTTGCCCGCCCGACGTACCCAAGGATGTTCAGCAAAAAATCATCGATGACCTTCAACAGTCTATTGAGAAGCAGGGCGGCGCCTTGAGGAACGTTCAAGATGGAAGTAACTTGCTTGACAAGGACATAAAGGAGACGCTCGATGAAGGAGGCGATGCGAATAAATTAAATGATGGCGGCGGTGGCGGTGGCGGTGGCGGTGGCGGTGGCGGCGGCGGTGGCGGTGGCGGCGGCGGTGGCGGCGGTGGTGGCGGCGAAAATAATCTCGATAAAGATAAAGATAGCAGCGATGATGATTCGCAACTAGAAAATCCGGCTGATACATCAAAGCGACTACCGAAGCTAGATCAGCAAGCTCTCGACATGACTAAGGCGATCTCGAACGACGTTCAAACCAACGGCGGAATACATCCCGAAATTGTCGGCAATGCAATGAGCCGATTCTTTCCTGCAAATTGGATAAGTGAAATCGATCCGCCAATCACGGCTGAAAAACTAGCTAAGTATATGAAAGAGCATGCCAGCGAAATTCAAAAAAATATTGACAGCGAATCGCAAAAGCTGCTTAGCTCCGGCGACACTGAAGGTGCTGCGGCTTTGAACGATTTCAAAGGTAAATTCGATCCAAACAGTGCGGGCTTTAAAAGCTTCGCAGAAACCCTATCCGTGCCAATGGAACATTTGCGCTCCGATAGTGCGAACAACACACATACATTCGATTCGGATGATGCCAAAACCATTTTCAACGATGCTCAGCAAAGAGCGATTTCTAACCGCATCATTCAGGAGCGCGGTGCTGATGTAGCTGGTGTCGATTTGCGCAGAGAGTTCCCCTCTTCATCTGACAAAGCGGCACGAGAGGCTGCTGTAAACGACCAAAACGATAAGTTGGCGAACCTCGTAGATGCGCTCAGAAATAAACCTGAGAAGTTCAAAGACCCATTCCATAAGCCAACAAATTAAGCACAGGGGCACTAACGTTTAGTGAAACGAGGAGAAGTCGTTGAGCGGGGACATGGAAGCTATTGTAAAAGAAAGTCGCGACGTCAGCGGTGATGGATCCGGTGCCAATCGGGATGCGCCCAGCTCATTGAGAGCGGAAGTAGATTTCCTGATGTGCGGTGGCGAAAGAGCTTCTGCAACCGCCAAGCAAGCTGAACATAGCGTTGAGGCCGCCCTGCCAATGTCATTGGATTTTAAACCAGCTCAGGTCAGCCTCGAGTTGAAACCTGGCCAGTCAGAGAGATTGCGAGATGACGGCTGTCGCGTCGTATCAGATCGAGTAGTTGGCAAAGATGGCATTGAAGTTGAACGCATGCTTCGGGTTGAGAAGCGAAACGGCAGCGTCAGTGAATATAGCTACGACAGGGATGATCCAACCAAACTAATAAGCTACAAAGACACGATCAAAACCTGTTATGGAAAGACTCTTGTTTGCAACAGCGTTAGAGAAGACGATTCGGGTACGTTCAAATACACTGACAGCGAGGGAAGGTTAGAAAAACACCTGGGAACACATTTTGAAGAAGGTCACGTAAAATATCGCGCCGGTGATTTAGGCTCACGGATCATGGACAAGTTGATGGGGCCAAGCTGGCTCACCGTCGATGCATTGACTGAGGCAAAAGAGCACTTCGTTGAAGTGGCAGGCAAACGCTTATTCAACAAAAGTCCTGAAGCGTTAGATCGGTTTGTCGATAAATTGATTCATCACTTTCAGGAGCCTGGAAAGACAGGAGTCAAACCAATGAGCGATGATAAACTCGCTCAGTTTTTGACTTACGCTGCCAAGCCGCTGGAAACTGAGCGAAACCATCGCAAAAACGGAGCCCATGTCCTTTCTGATCGTGAGATCGAAAAAGCTACCGAACAAATGTTGAAGACTGTTTCCAACCCGGAACTAAATAACAATCAAGGGCAGATAGGTTCATGCTATATGAATTCGATTCGTTATTTGGCTGAAAAGACACAGCTCAATCGAATCGGGCAAGCATTTGCATCGATGTATACAAACGGCTCGTTAAAAGGTCATAGATTTGATGCTGATGACCTCAGACCGCTCTATAACCAGGACTACTACAATCATGCTATGAACAGTGCATTTGTAAAAATGGCTGGTGTTTTCAACAAATTGCAGGGGAACTACAGAGGAACAACCACTCCTGAAGCAGAGACAGCATATAAGAAGCTATTTGGAAAAGAGTTTCCGGTGTTTTCGCTCGGGCAACAAATTAGGCAACGTGATCTTGATGATGCTATAGCAAAGTTTGGTGGCGCCGCCTGCATTACTCTTGGTGGCGCTCATGCGCAGGTGGTGCATAAGAATGCCAGAGGACAATACGTTCTTGAGAATTGGTGGAAGGGCTACGGCGGATACGAAGGAGTATTGACCAAAAGTCAACTTCACCTCATTTGACAACTGAGTTGTATGATTGTTGATCGTATCGCAAGCGAGAGAACGCATGCAGAATGCTAAACCTTTTTCGAATCGCCTTTTAACAGATTGATACTGACCGTGGCCAAGTCTGATTGGGGAAACTTGAAGAAATGCGCTGGGTCCGGGAAAAGTCCTGCCTCGGCCGCGATTCGGTTGAAAACGTCTACTTCGACGATGTACTGATCCGAGTAGCCGTGGGTGGCATCATATGCGGTGGCGGATGTAAGTCCGACATTTGCGGAAGCAAGTCGTGGCGAAATGGTGTGCAGTTCAATTACCAAAAGCCCAAAGCGGCGCACGAATGGCTCCCAGCGCCGGAAGTGTTCTAGCAGTCCGGCTTCTACTTCATTGTTGTTTAAGCGCTTGCCTCGAAAACTGTAGGAACCGGACGATTGGCTCACACGACCTTCCATCGGCAGAGACGGCTCTTCCCACTGACGATTGTGGTCAAGGAAAGTCCGCACGTTTAGCAGGTCTTCTAAAGCTATTCCGTAGTTTTCGTTAAGGTCGCGGGCGAGTAAATCCGGCCGCCCGATGTTGCCCCAGGTGACCTTAGCCCAGATGTCTGCCTTTGTTAGGTTGGCACGGGTGACTCGAAGAGCCACTTCATTGAAGTCGGCACCGACTAATAGCAAGGGATAATCTTCCAGCATCTCTCCGCGCAGAGTGCGCTGCGAGATAACTTCAAATATGTGCTGCAAAAATGCGCCGTTGCCGCAGCCCATGTCCACAATGCCTTTGGGCTGCTCGTCCAGAGGACTGTTGAACAACTCGATGATTACTTCGTCGATTTTTTTAAAGTAACTCATATGCGCGCCGCCGCTACCCCACACATTCATCTCGCGGTCGACGTGGAGTTCGGGCATTTCTGGTTTGATGTTCGTCAAAATTTCGGGGTTGCCGAAAATCAGTTCTTCCAGGTTTCGGAAGGTCGGAATGTACGACACGGTGACTCCGTAAGCACTGGCCCGGCGAGCAAAAAATAATCCTTTTTCGGTAAAGCGGTATGTCTGGCCTTTCTTTTCGAACCAGCCGAGGAAAGCAAAAAAATCGAGGATTTTGCCGAAACTCTCGGCGTCTTCATGAAACTCTTCCGGTTTGAACGACGCTTCCATGAAGTACTTGTGGAACATTCCACCCATGCCAAGCGAGACAACGGTGGGTCCGATAGCAATGCCTTCAATGTGCGTCAATACTTGCTGTTGGATTGATCTGGTGTCAGGATCGCTTGAAAATTCGATGCCGAAATTCTCACGGGATTTCTTGAAAATACTCTCGAGCACAGTGAAAGGAGCTCTTTCGAATTTGCGTCTATGAAACTGACCGGAAAGGCGCAACAGCGTGACTACGTCTTTGTACAGCCGACAATGTTCGAAGGCGACCCCACTCTTTGCATTGACACGGTATTTGACGCGGTTGTTGACATTGTCTACTTCGGCGTCGAGCCAGCCCTGAGAAGAGACGATGCGCAGTGCAACGTTGAGGTAGCCCTCATTCGCTCGGAAGAGCGACGCCAATTCTGTGACATCAGCCTCTTTGTGCTGGAGCAAGTGTTCTAAAACGCCCTTTTCAAGCAGAGTATAGGCAGTTGGGGCCGTCGCAATACCGTCCAGATGGCGGAATATCGTGGCGCGGAGAGCGGCTTTGTCTTGCTTGGTCAACGACATAGTGGAGCTTAGCAGGTCATATGGGGACAGACTTGAGAGATTTTACCACAGCACGGGTACCACGCTCCGCAGCCACCACCTTTAGTGCCATGGTTGGGCTACAGGACGGGCGCAATTGTTTTTAGAGTTGACGATGTCGAAGCTGTTTGAATTGTGATCAACAATTCGTTGCGTGTAACAAAATTATGACAGCCGCGAGAATAAGATTCGAACAACTAGTTCTGACTTACTACGCTGGTTAAACCCCCGAGGATTTCATATGACTACAGCAGAACATCGCGAATTTTCAACAGGCTCTCACACTCGCGATACTCAGCGAGAGGGGGAGCACAGAGGGCACCACAATCCGGACTTCAACAGGAGGGAGCTATTAGGATCTTTACCAGAGGCTTGTGCGTACCGTCATGTGCGCTCGACTGATGACGAGCATCAATCACTTCATTTTACTAGTCCATATGAGCATGCCGACCAGCGCGCAGCTGGACACATGGAGCATACGCGAAGGGAAGACGCCGCGCATGATCGGCAACTGGCTGCGACGGAAGCAAATGTAGAACGTCATCTTCGACACAACGATCACAACTTTGCGCCTGTCTTTGGTGAGTTAAACCATTTGCGTAACAGGGATAGTGCCAACATTGAAAGAGATCTTCAGCACATTAACAACACGATGCATAGTCGAGGACTGCTGAATGGGCAGGAGATTATTCGCGACGATCGAGGCGAAGGGCACGGTTGGGGAGTCGTTGCTGAGGACAAACAGAACAAGGAGAGAGAAGGGCACCGAGACGGAACAATGGTGAGTACTAGCCATGCTCCTCAAGAATCCGATCAACTGCGCCGGCACTACGCGAATGTGCACCAGGATGACGAAGGACAACAGGGACACGGAGGGCAAGAAGGACACCGTGGGCATCAGGGACACCATGGGCGCCACCACTATAATGGCTGGCACCAGTCTGCTGAAGGAGGTGGTGGCGCCCATGGTGGTACCGATACTGAGGCCGTCGGTGGACATGTTCCACCGGGAGCTCGCCGAGAGTTGATTGAGGAAGCGCTGCGTTTAGCCGGGGTGCCCATAACCGAGCACAGCATCTCAGCTGTGAACACCATAGTCTCGCGCGAAAGTGGTTGGAATCCTAACATCACAAATAACTGGGATTCTAACGCGCGGGCCGGACATCCGTCTACCGGCTTGATGCAGACCATTCCATCAACTTTCAGACAGTTTGCATTGTCCGGAATGAACAACAATATTCATGACCCGCTCTCGAATCTTGTAGCCGGTATCCGTTATGCGGAAGCTCGCTATGGCGGTCATGGGACTTCAGGAGTTGAACGTGTCGCAAGCAGACCAGGAGGTTATTGAGGAAACAAAAGGAGATTAAGAGTTGAATCGATAGCCTGCGCTGTGTACGGTCTCGATTAAAGGCTTTTCGCCTTCGGGCATTTCAAGCTTTTTCCTTAAACGAGCTAAGACTGTGCGAAACGCGCCAGGGGTGCTCTCAGTATCTGTTGCCCAGACTCGATGCATTATCGCTTCGACGTTATAAACCTTGTCAGGATTTCTCATGAAAAATTCTAGAAGCGCAAACTCTTTCGGTAGCAGATCTAGGTCGGCACCATCCATAGTGGCTTTGAGTTTTTCAGGCTGCATCGTTATGTTCCTTAGCGCTATTACGTTGCTTATTTGATCGGCTGATTTCCGCAGTTGCACGCGGATGCGCGCTGCCAATTCTTTCAAGTCGAAAGGCTTCGTCAGATAATCATCGGCGCCGCCGTCCAGTGCGTCGGTTTTTCTGTCGACGTGAGTTTTACAAGTCAACATTATTACAGGAGTCTTCTTCCCTTTAGCGCGCAATTCTTTGAGCAGTTTGTCACCGTCTAGACCGGGCAAATCCCAGTCCAGCAGGATCAAGTCATAGTCACTTTGAAGTGCATATTCCAGACCATCGCGCCCGTCGGTAACGTGCTCGACCAGGTGGTGGTCGTTGTTTAGATATGCCGAAACAAACTCGGCAGTCGCAATATCGTCTTCAACAAGGAGAACTTTTGCCATAAAAAATTGGAGTTATACCTGAAATTCAAGTCCCAGCCCAGATTTTACCAGTCTCCCAAACAATTCACAACATTCAAATTTCCATGTGACATCCGTGCAACACCACTGGCTGCATTATTAACGCATCGAAAGGAACTCCTAAACAAAAGGACTCCGGATTTGTCCCCTACAAATCGTTTTTATCTCTATAAGGAGAGCTTACTATGCCAGATATTCGTCAGTCACAAAGAGAAGGTCAAGAAGCCGGTCGCCAGGAATCGATCACCAGGCAGCATGAAGCAGCCCGAGAGGCTGCCAGTCAAATCATGCAGCGAGAGTCTCAGGCCGCTGAACGAAGCGCTTCGCTCGCGGCTCAACACAGAGTCAGGCAGAGCGATGCTCAGGCTGGAGAGTGGTTTAACGATCGAGGGGTCCAATTCGATCACATTCTGCCTGATGCTCAAGTGCGTCTTAATCACGCAGTGCGCCAATGGCAGGCCGACGACGAGCGAATCCACCTTGAACGCCAGCGCGCTCAGGAAGCGAGGAATCTTGAATACCAGCGCACTCTGGAAGCAAGAGAGAGAGTGCTCTATCCTGAAAATACCAATCATCCTCGTGCCGCGCAACGAAACCCAGCGGTGCCGACAACGCAGCATGATGCGGCGACACCACAGCATGATGCGTCGGCACCTCATCATGCTGCACCTCGAGCTGGACAGCCCCACGAAGCTAATGCCCATGCCGGTCACCATGATGCTACACCAACTCAGCATCATGACTCGCATCATTCGCGCCGTGACGCTGGCCGCCAGCCATCTACTCATTCCGATCATCCGCGAAGCACTGATAATGCCAGACCTGGAACTGACTATGTTGTAAGACGTGGAGACAATCTTTCCTCAATCGTTAGAGCCGATGAAGAAAGAAGACATCATGGCACTCATAACGCAAGGCAGGAACAATTGAGAGTGCGAGCTCTCGTAGACCGATACGGTGAGACTATATTGCCCGAAATGCACATTGATCTCTCACATTGATCTCTGACTGGAATGTTGATGGCAGTGCGGCTGCACCATTATCCACTTATTTACCAAACAACCGCTCACTTCGATCATTAATCGGCATCTCTGCTGAAAGCCGGAGGATTTAGTCACAATGTCTACATTTGATTCAAGCTAACTTGTTCAGCCTCAGAGCGCAATTTCTCCATTTGGAGTACGCTGTTGATCAGATCTTCCATGCGTTGAATGGAACTTCTACATGAAAGTCGGAGTTTTGTTCCGTCTTCATCGATCTCACCGAAGCTTCCATCCTCCAGCATCTCCATAAAACTTCGCAGCGATTGCAGTGGCGTTTTCAAATCGTGAGTGATCATCACCGTCGCCTCTTGTCTGATTTTCTTTGCAGTCTCAATCTTGTCTGCTGCTTCGTGAAAACTTTTATCAAGTTCAGCGATCTCATCCGAGCCTTGAACCGGTGCTAATAACGGTTTATCCTCCGCCATAAGTTTGGCATTCTCGCTGAGCTTGTTCAGGCGGCTAACAATTTGTCTGCTGTACCAAACCGCGCCGAGAAAGGAGAACATAACGCTTATGGAGATTGCTATTTCGAGAAGCATCCGAGACTGAGCTCGCAGTTCGCTGCCGTGCAAATCGTGCTCCGAATCGATACTTCGTTTAGCAATGTAGCTCATCATCGAGAGCAGATCCGTGATCAGTTGTTCCCGAACTGCTACTTCTCTCGATTGCGAAGCGAGCTTTTCGGCGAGCATTTGAACACCATGCTCACCCCGTTTGACCTGATTTTCGAGATCCTCATTTTCAACAAGTTTTTCGAGCTTCTGCAAATTGCGCAGGATTTCTGTAAACAAGCTTCGAAATTGATTTTCCGAAAATTGATTCTCATCATTTTTTCGCTTGAGTCTACGAAGTCCAAGCCCTACATGCACCAAATCTCGCAATATGAGATTGGCTGAGTCATTCACCTGGCGATTGTGATCAATTCGATTT
This sequence comes from Candidatus Obscuribacterales bacterium, assembly GCA_038322035.1. Taxonomy (GTDB): domain Bacteria; phylum Cyanobacteriota; class Vampirovibrionia; order Obscuribacterales; family Obscuribacteraceae; genus PALSA-1081. The sequence continues at coordinate 2,519 of JBBQFO010000161.1, read as the reverse complement.
GCTTCCTGCTCAACCTGGTTTTGTAAGTTAAGGAGCAAACTAAATATTGTGATTTCAAAGCATAGAGGAATGCTTATCAGAATAAATCCTTTGTGCAGCAGCTTCAGTGCAGGTTTCTTGTTCGGACGCGCGGCAGGCTCTGATGCTGCTTTCGAAGAGCTGTTGCTACGCGGTAGTTTCAGCAAAAATGTAGCGCCTTGTCCTTCTATGCTCTCGACACCAATTGAGCCACCATGAAGTTCGACTAGTTCTTTGGCGATTGCTAGACCGAGCCCCGTTCCCGGCGCCGAGGCAGTGGATTGCATTCTGTATAAACGGTCGAAAATGAGCTTTTGTTCGTCAGCCGGAATTCCTGGTCCTTGATCTGCAATTCGAATAATCGAATTGCGCACCTCATCGCTCGTATCTATTAATATTGAACTGCCTTTTGGGCTGAACTTCACAGCGTTTGACAGAATGTTGACCACGACTTGCTCCATCCAAAATGGATCGATCTTTATCAATGGTGGATTTTCACTGTTCCGATTCAGAGTGACTGAGATGTTCTTCTCTTCAGCCAGTAATTGCACAGATGAGATGCATTTTTCCAAAAATGCAGTTAAGTCGACTTGTGAAGTCGTCAGCCTAATACTGCCGGACCTCAATCTTTCCAACTGAAGAACATTGTCAATCAAATTCGACATGTGATTGCACGAGTTCAATGTGATTGGCAAAAAACGCCGCCCTAATGCGTTCAATTCACCAAATCTTCCTGGTCCAAGCTTCTCCAGGAAACCAAGCACCGTTTGTAGTGGCATTCTCAGATCATGCGTGATCATTGCCGTAACTTCTTGTCTCATTCGCTTGGCTGCTTCCAGCAGGCTCGCCGCCTGATGAAAGTTGCGATCAAGTTGAGCTAGTTCATCGGTACCAACGAGAACCGGCAGCAACGGTTTCCCCTGTCCCATCAGAACCGCATTTTCGGTCAAATGTGAGGCTCGTCGCATAAGTTGTTTGCTAAGAAGGAAGGAGCCTGCAATGCCGAATAATAGACTCAACGCCAAGCCGCACTCCAAGATGATTCTTATTTGCTCCCACAGGTCCTTGCGAAGAAGTTCTCTTTCAGTTTGATTTTTTGTCGCCCAATCAAAGATGCCCACATTCATCAATCGCTGCAGATGCAGTTCCGCATTCAGTGTGGAATCATGCAAAGTTTGTGAAATGTCTGATGGGTCATCTTTGAGCAGCTGCGACTTCATCTTTTTGAGTACTTCGAAAGTAAGATTGATTTCCGCTTTGCCTTCCCTAATGTTGTGCAGCATTTCCGGCTCGTCTTGCGCCAGCACTTCCAGTTCGTCAAATCGTTTGCTCAGATCTGCAACGGAGGCGAAAACGCGTTTAGGAATGAAGGATGTCGCGAGTGCGTCGGAACTTGTCGGTCTAACCAGATTAACAACGCTGAATATGTCTGAAAAGATTAGATTTACTTTGTCGTTGATTTTCTTATTGCGATTGATTTTCTGCGCTTCTAGTTCGACTTGATTTTGAACATTGATCAAATATGAGAACACCAAAATCTCGAAGCATAGAGGAATGCAAACCAGAATCAGGCCCTTGTGTAGCAGCGTCAATTTCACCGATCGATTTCGTTCCTTTTAATTTGTGATTCTTTCAAAGCGTAGGGGATTTTCACCTAAACAATATTCTCGTCTGGCAGCTTGTGTTTCAAAGTCGTGTCAGGTGCGGCGCCAGTAAGCGGCGGATGCTGATCCAGAACACTTCTGAGTCGCTAACGGCAGTCCAATCCATCCCAGTTCAACGGCAGGTTTTATCAACCACTCGTAGATTGTGCGAGCCATTCCCGGCTTATGGGCATAGCTGCAAAATACAAATCGTTCAACTCCGGCCGACTTTAAAGCGCGTGCCACCAGTTGTGGTTCCGTAGGTTGTGTCAAGTTCCATGTCGACTTTTCGGCAAACCAACGGCGAATTGCCGCAAACAATCGAGGCTGATGGAGGTGAGTATGCAAGTCGATCATCGGTTTAGAATCCAAAGTTTTCTAGCGTGCTCAGTATAGTGCCTGAACCGATAGGCAGCAATTATTCCGCAGGTGACAAGATTTGGACGACCGTTTTGGACATCGAGCAGAGCATTTCTACAGGATTTATCTTCCAGAGTGATTTTGAACTCGATTTATCGGCGATGACCGCCAAATCGATCGCCTGCGCCGCCGAACCGACCGCCAGCGCCGCCGAATCGACCATCTCCCGCGCCATGTGCAGCTCCCTCAGCGGCACCAAATCTGGCGGCTTGTTGTCCTTCGGCGGCGCCATAATGAGCAGCTCCTGCTCCCTCGGCGGCACCAAATCTGGCGGCTTGTTGTCCTTCGGCGGCTCCATAATGAGCAGCTCCTGCTCCCGCAGCGGCACCGTATCTGGCGGCCTGTTGTCCTTCGGCAGCGCCATAATGAGCAGCGCCTACACCGGCTGCAGCACCATATCTGGCGGCATCTTCTCCCTCGACAGCACCATAATGAGCA
>JBBQFO010000160.1:0-10993 GCA_038322035.1 Candidatus Obscuribacterales bacterium | reverse complement strand
AACCAGGCTTTACCTAAGCTCATCCACCAAGCGCGAATCAGTCAAAAACCGCTAAAATGATGAGCCGCAAGAACTTGCGCCAGACCTCAATTAGGAAACCTTATGCTTCGTTTAGAACGTATTTGCAAAATCTTCCCTCATGGCGAAGTGTTGAAGGATGTCACATGGGAACTGAAACCCGGTGATAGAGCCGGTCTCGTCGGTCCAAACGGTGGCGGAAAATCGACGCAGCTGAAAATCATCATGGGTGAAATTGAACCCACATCCGGACGCGTGATCAAGTCCGACAAACTCCGCATCGGCTATCTGACACAGGAATTCGAGATTCCGCAGACATCGCTTGTTCGCGATGCATTTGCCAGCGCTTTCGTTGAATTGAACGACATCCTGGCCAAACTTGCCGTTGTTCACCACAAAATGGAAACAGCGCAGGGCGATGAACTCGATAAACTGCTGAAAAAAATGGACGATCTACAGCGCAGCTTCGAGGCAAAAAACGGCTACGCAATGGACTCGCAAGTCGAAAAAATGATTGCCGACATGGAATTCAATCAAGGCGACGGCGATCGCCAGGTCAGCGAATTCAGCGGCGGCTGGCAGATGCGTATGAACTTGGGCCGAGTGCTGCTCACTAAGCCAGACATCCTGTTGCTCGACGAACCCACAAACCATATCGATTTAGAAACAATTGAGTGGCTCGAAAAATATTTGCGCGAACAGTCAACTCCAATGGTAATCGTGTCACATGACCGATACTTTCTGGACCGACTCTGCACAAGCATTATCGAGATGGAGCGCGGCGAAGCGAGTGTCTATCTGGGCAACTACACATCGTATCTCGAGCAACGAGCATTCAATCGAGAAGCGCAATTGGCGACTTTCGAACGTCAACAGAAAGAAATGGAACGGCAACAACAATTTGTCGATCGATTCCGCGCCAGTGCAACACGTAGTACCCAAGCCAAAAGTAGAGAAAAACAACTCGACAAAGTCGAACTCGTGGACGAGCCCGACAGCGACGAGAAGACATTACACTTTCGCTTTCCCGCCGGAACTCGTAGTGGACGGAACGTTGCAAGCATAAAAAACCTGATGCACGTTTATGACGACAACATCATTTTCATGGACGCAAACCTGCACGTAGAGCGCGGCGACAAGATCGCGATTCTCGGTCCGAACGGCTGCGGCAAATCCACATTTCTGCGCCTGGTGGCAGGTCGCGAGAAACCATCAGACGGATTTGTTACGCTTGGCGATCACAACATCAATATGGCGTATTTCGAACAGAATCAAGCGGAAGCGCTGGATCTGAAGAAAACAGCTCTAGAGACCATTGCAGAGCAGGTGCCGGATTGGAAAACCACTGAGATTCGAGGACTATTAGGTAAGTTTTTGTTCTCTGGCGATTCTGTTTATAAGAGAGTCGAATCGTTAAGTGGTGGAGAGAAGGCGCGTTTGGCAATGGCACAAATGTTACTTGGTGCCAACAATTTTTTGCTGCTGGATGAACCTACAAACCACCTTGATATTCCAGCCAAAGAAACGCTTGAAGAGGCGCTTCGCGAGTTCGATGGCACTGCCATCATCGTCTCTCACGACCGATATTTCATCTCTCAAGTTGCCACAAAAATAGTGGAAGTTCGAAACAACCACTTCGTTGTTTATCACGGCAACTACGAGTACTACCTCGATCGAATTGCGGCCGAAAAAGAGAAGGCTGATGCGGCCAAAGTTGCAGCGGACAAAGCGGCTAAAGAGGCAGCCAAACGCGCAAAAGAGAAAGAAAAGAACGACAAAAAGGGTAAAAAATGAGATCACACAACCTCAAAATTGCGTCCTGCTTTGCTGCAACATCTATTGTCTTTTTGAACGGGTTGAGTACGATGAGTGCAACCTTATATGGTGGCGTCAACCACTCAGATTTTTTAGCGCCGGTCGATCCCGTCAAGCCAGTGGCACAACAAACTCTCGTACCACAACAATCCACACCACAGTCTGTTGATCCTACATTCGGGGCCTCCGTATCCCCCTCCGCGACAGTCGACAATCCAGCGATCGAGTGGTTCCCTATTCCAAATTGGATGGCTGGTAAATGGAGCAAAAAAGGCGACGTCACTGAAAGCGTCACCGACTTGCGAACCGGCATCACAACACCAATGAATGAATTCATCGAAGACTACATGACGGTCACCTGGGGTTACCAGACCGACAGTCGAGGAAACGTCTGGCATGCCAATCTAGTGCCGTCCGAACGTATTGGGGAGTCCCAGGGCAAGACCGTCTCCTTTTTGATCGTCAATTTGAAAATTTTGGAAGCGACGCCGCAAAATTTAGCGACGAGAACACACTATATTGTTAAAGAATCGATGGGTCGACAAGTCGCCGATGTTTTTCAACAAGAATCGCTCACTCACTATCAGCTGGTTGGTAGCAACGAACGAATGGACGCAATCAGCTCGAATCGGGTCTTTTCGTATCAAGGTCAGCCTAAACGCGACGGGAAACTGGTCAGCCACTACACAAAGGCTACCAATTTTGAACCGCTGCCAACGAAGCAGGGAATTGATTTAGCTGCTTCACTGAATCAATATCTAAGATCACACAATATGGCTGGACTGGCTAAACAAGTTAGCGCCGTCAATCCGAGTGGCAATCCAAGTGGCATTGGCAATTCGTATGGTAATGGCGTATCTGCCGGGTTTTCTGGTGGAAATAGCAATCCCAATGTGAATGGTAATGCGCCTTCGAATCCGACTTTCAACAGTCGTTCCATTCAACAAAGTCCCATTCAGCGCCCTGTTCAACAAATCGATCCGAATAACCCATTTTGAATTGGGCTATGCCAGTCCTTCAGGCGTTCTCGGCTTATTCAAATTCTCAACAATAATACTTTGGATTGCTTTGAGGCAATCAGAGCAAGCGCATGGTGCTTTTTCCGAGTGCGGAATTTTCCGTAAGACATAGTGCCTGTGCAAAACGCACGGCGAACAATAGCACTTTCCCGAATCGACATGCCTAATACGAGACCGCCTCTCAACCTCGGCCTGAATCTGAGATTCCGTGATTTGGTTCACCTGCATTGGTCCCAGGCAAATTTCTTTCCAGGGCGCTCCTGCCATAGCCTGTCGAACAATAACCTCGAATACCTGACTGCGAATTCCCATGCCATAGGCGCCTGTAGCGGCTACCGCAGTTGTAGCCACCGTTGCAACGCCAACATTGGCGACCACAGCCGATGTGCATCCAATTCCAAGAGTTCTAGCAACACCACCTGCGCACACTGCAGCCATCTGCTGAAGAAATTTCCGGCGATCTGGATTCATATGTATTACCTCACTCACGCCATGGTAGCCAGCATAATCTCATCATAATCGACAAGCACTGGTTTATACCCTGGAATCAAACCAAACAATTGCTTGCCATAATCTAGCCAAAACTTTGGCTTAGATTGATGGACAGTAAGAGGAAGGGTTAACGCAAATGGCACAGTTCGAGTCGCGAAGTTCGGAGCAACACACTTTTGCAAGAGGAGCGCAGACTAGTGTTGATCTGAGTCGATCTGCTCAAGACTTATTTCAACCGAATTCAAGCTTCAGTCGTAATGAACAGTTGCCACTCGGGCTAGACTTCACTGCCGGAAGAGACATTTACGCTTCCTCTGATTCTGTCATTGCATACAAAAAAGATGAGTTTAATTGGACTGATCTTCTAAAATGGACCCCTCATGATGGCGACAATCCATCATTGCACCAGATTTTAAACGACTGCAAGACTCCGTTTATCGATGCTTATGAACGTTCGAAAAAATCTAAGGATGGTGAGCCTGGCAAATCCAAGACTCTTGAAGAAATCGTCGATCGGCTTAAGGATTGTCCTTGGGCAGACAAGATTCACGTCAAATTCGACAGCAAAGCGCTGAATCCAGAATACGACCCCGTTCACAATACAATAACGATCAATCCCAAAGATTCAATAGAAGCACAAATAGAATTGTTTGCTCATGAGGCTTACCATTCGACCCATCAGTTTTTAAACAAGATGTACGGCGGCATTCTTTTGGACAAAGACACGTTCACGAATACTCTCCTATGGGGCGAAGTTGGCTCGATGATAGCTGAGGCAAAAATACAGGATGAATTAAAATTGGCGACGGATAAGCCAACCTTCTACTTCAGAAAAGCTGACGGTACGGAAGACCACATTGTGATCAACGATTATCTAAATGAACCTGGGGGAATCAAGAAGTTGTTTGACTTTCTAAAGACAGCGCAACCGGCGCGTCTCAATCAAAAACCATATGGAATTCACTATCAAGATTACTACCAGGACTATGCAGAAAACTTCACCCAAAATGGACCTGATGCTCTCAAGATGATCAAACAATGGGTCAACATTGGTCACAAAGCCGAAGACATTTAATTAGTCGATTCAACACTATATTTGCAAGCTAGACCGTTACGAAAAACAACTTTTATATGTAGAAAAAATTTGTTCTTGCCTATATTTACAGGTTCTTGCGTTAAGCCGTATTCAACTTCCGACATGGCTTTGTGCTTAAGTTGACCGCACAGAGCCTGATCAACTTCAGCAAGGCTTTTACCAATTAGCTTCGGTTGAACCGATACAAAATTCTTCCAACGGTCTTGATCATTTTCGCCTTTGACATAAGTCAGACGCCCTTGTATTTCTGGCGCACTATAAGCGCCTTTCAGCCCCTGGCCGAAGCTTGGTGGCGATATAGAAATATAGCTGCTCGCAATTATGGCAACGGCAAAACGAATGTCTCTGTCACACATGTATAAAACCTAGCTCTTGAACTATCCAACGATGATCCAACGCAATAATACAGTGGTATGGCAAAGCGTAACCAAAGATCTATGGATAGTTACAGGTGATCTGGTTCCACCTACATTACGCGGCGGCGTCTCGGTTTGAGTAGACGTGGTGTGGAAGAAACTGGCTTCTTTGCTTCTGCAGTTGGGTCCAGTGATTTTCCGATTCGCTTTTCGATATCACGAACCATGTGACGTTGTTCGTCGCTGACGAACGAGAATGCAACTCCGGTTCTGCCGGCGCGTCCTGTTCTTCCGATGTGATGAACGTAGTAGTCTGGTGAGTCAGGCAAATCATAGTTGATGACGTGACTGATGGCTGGAATGTCTAATCCACGAGCTGCAACGTCGGTGGCAACGAGAATTGGGAATCTCGCTTCGCGGAAATTATCCAACGTGCGTTCTCTCTGGCTTTGACTGATGTCGCTGTGAATTTCTTCGGCTTTGATGCCTGCCTCTTTCAATCTGTCGGTTACCCAACTCGCCCGGCGACGCGTTCTCGTGAACACGATTGCCGAATTCATATTGTGTTCCACGATCAATTTGGCGAGCAATGCATCTTTCGAAAACTCGGTTACGAACATTACTTCTTGGGCAATTTCTTTCGGCTCAACTTGCGTTGGATTGACCCGAACAGTAATCGGATCGTCCATGAAGTCGCCTGCAATGCGCTCTATGCGAGCATCAATGGTGGCGGAGAACATCAAAGTTTGACGGTCTTTGCTCACCTTTGCGATGATCTTTCTTACTTGCGGCATGAAACCCATGTCGAGTAAGCGATCTGCTTCGTCTAAAACAAAAATCTCGATTTGGGACAGATCGCAGTTCTTGCGTTCGATGTGATCGTACAGCCGACCTGGCGTAGCTACGATTACATCTACGCCTCGCTTCAGCGCTCTTGTCTGAGTCTCGTAACCGGTGCCACCATATAAGGTGACGGCTCTGAGAGAACAGTGTTTGCTGAATCTCGTAAACTGGTCCATCACTTGCAGTGCCAACTCACGAGTCGGAACCAGAACAAGTGCTCTCGGTTTAACTTCTGGCTGTTCCAGACATTCGATCACTGGCAACGCGTAAGCGGCTGTTTTGCCCGACCCGGTTTGGGCGGAGGCCATAACATCGCGGCCTGCGAAAATAAGTGGGATAGATTTTTCTTGAATTTCGGTGGGTTCAGTAATTCCGGCCAGCGCGAGCGCAAGCACACATGGCTTGGATAATCCAAGCTCGATAAAGTTTGTCAATGGTTAATCCTTGGTTCAACAGGCTCAATAGCCGATTCTTCTCTGTAGATTGTGGCTCTGATCAGAAGCCCCCTGCACTCTGGCTACCCGGCTCACAGCATTGGGTATCGCAGGTCGTCCAATTGGTCGCCCATGGATCGGCGTCAACGAACAATCTTTGAGATTATGTCATACATAGACGCAGATGTCAAAAGAAAGCCGGGAACGCTCAACAGTTGGCTGTTTAAGATCTTCGGACAAGCAAAACTCCGGCCGTCAATAACATTATGCCCAACAATCTCTCCAAATTGAGCGAATGCTTGGGAAAGCCGAGTATTCCGAAATGATCGAGCAAGACAGAGAAGAAAATCTGCCCGGCGATAAGTGCCGCAGTGTAGGTACTGGCACCGAGTTTGGGGGCAAGGACAGCGCCAGCGAGAACAAACAAGATACCGCATATGCCACCAGTCCAAATCCAAGGTGGCGCAGCCGCGAGGACAGCTCGGTCAGGGAACGGCTGTCGCGCAATCAGCAAAACGAAAGCGGTTCCAATGACGCTCACCGTCAAGGAAACGCAGACTGTCCAGATCGGACCGATGAGAAGCTTAAGCTGAGAGTTTATGCCGAACTGAAGCGTTGACGTGAATCCAGCTACAATCGCCAACAAGAAATAGATTATCTGCACTTGCCGTCTCCATCAGGGTGATTGCACGAGGTCACCAGCCATAGTGGCAAGTGATTTTTTGTACTCTCTCAAGACAAAAATAAAAAGTATGACTGGTCCAAACGGGAACACCATTGCGATGTTAGCCGTGAGCATCCACCATCGTCCTTTGATTTTGGAGATAAAAGCGAAAATCGACGGTGACATACAAATCGCCACAAACCCAGCCAGAGCGAGACCGACGCCGACAATTCCAAAACAAAATAAGAAGACGTAAGGGAAGCGCGCATCGATGATCACATCGGAATACCAGGGCGCACAGAAAGCCGCTAACAGCCCCAGGAACCACAAGAAGAAGAACTGCCCTTGTGCAGATCTCAATTGCAGAATGGCAGCGACAATACCAGCCAAAAACATATACACAGCCAGGAACCAGCCATCAAACGACAACAAATTGCTAGCAATGGTCAACAGGTCCGTATAACTCATCGAACGTTCCGCACTGTTTGAAACCTGCCTTCGTCCATCGTAAAGCACCTGGCTCGGGTGCGTGGCTCCCCTAGCATATGTTAACTTAATTAGCCATGAGCGAAGACGCCTTATTGAATCGCTTGTACTCGGTTGGTCTTTTAGAGCACGAAGAGCTGGAATTGCTGCACATTAGAGCCAGTGGTCAAGTGCAATCCGAGAGCGATTTAGAAGCTGTGGAAAACCCAGTTGACGAGGCTCAGCAGCTGAGCTTGGTTGATTCTGGCAGACACCGTGGCATTTAAGTTATATTCCAAGGGCTTGCCAATTGAGCCCAATCGGGGAGACAATCAAGTCTATGGTTTCGCAACACACTTCCAAGACTGCTGAGAACGAAGTCTCGCTGCTGACAACAAATCCCTCGAATCAAGCCCCTTTGGAGGCTGAAGACGTTGTTTTGCGCTCTTTAGACGACTCTAGCCTCTACCAAAATCGAGAGCTTGCTCTACTCGAGTTTCAATGGCGTGTGCTGGAAGAAGCACAGGACGCGAGCAATCCCTTACTGGAACGATTTAAGTTTCTGTCGATTGTGGGCTCGAACATGGACGAGTTTTTCATGGTGCGCGTCGCCGGCTTGAAGCGCCAAATTGAATCCGGAACAGTCAGCGCTGGACCGGACGGTCTGCTTCCATCGGATCAGCTCAAAGCCGTAAAGACTGAAGTCACCAAGTTGATGAACGAAGCGCACCACTATTTGCGCGAATCATTGATGACGGAGTTGGAAAATGCGGACGTTCACATTCTCGAATATCCTGATTTGACAGACGAACAGCGCGTCGCCATGCAGACGTACTTCATGCAAAATATTTTTCCAGTGTTGACACCACTGGCCTTCGACCCAGGTCATCCGTTCCCGCACATCTCCAACTTGAGTCTTAATCTCGCAGTTTTGATTCGTGACACCAAGAGCGAAGAGAGATTTGCCCGCGTCAAAATTCCAGATAGTTTGCCGCAACTGATTTCAATCGATCGCCCTTCACTGTTGGCACATCGAATCCCCTCGACCGTCAAACCGCAGTCATACATGTGGTTGGACGAATTGATCAGTGCGCACCTGCAAGCACTTTTCCCCGGCATGCAAGTATTGGAGTTTCATCCATTCCACGTAACTCGCGATGCTGAAGTTGAAATTCAAGAGTGGGAAGCTGAAGATCTTCTCGAAACAACTGAAGAAGGAATTCGCCAGCGCCGTTTTGGTGACGTCGTCAAACTGACAGTTGATGAGGCCACACCAGATCGCATTCTCGAAATCTTGATGAGCAACTTGGAAATTGATGTCACTGACGTCTATCAAATTCAAGGTCGTTTTCCACTCAGTAGTTTGAAATTCATTTCGTCGCTCGATCGACCAGATTTAAAAGACGTTCCATTTCTGCCAAATATTCCAGCAGTTCTGAACCCAGACTTGCAAGAAGAAGACACGTTCTCGGCAATCAGACGCAGAGACATTCTTCTGCATCACCCGTTTGATTCTTTCCAGCCGGTCACCAACTTTTTGAGTGTAGCGGCCAAAGATCCATCAGTGCTCGCCATTAAAATGACTCTTTATCGGGTGGGTAAAAACTCTCCCGTTGTCGAAGCCTTGCTGGAAGCGATGGCTAACGGAAAGCAAGTAGCTGTGCTGGTTGAACTGAAAGCGCGATTTGACGAAGAAAGTAATATTGAATGGGCAAAGGCCTTAGAGCGTGAAGGCGTTCATATCGTCTACGGATTGCAAGGACTGAAGATTCACTCGAAAGTCGCACTGGTGGTGCGCAAAGAGGGTGAGGCAATTCGTCGCTACGTTCACCTTGGCACTGGTAACTACAATCCAGTTACTGCCCACCTCTACACAGATCTTGGCTTGTTGACCTGTGACGACGAGATTGGCTCTGACGTTACAGATTTGTTCAACTATCTAACCGGTTATTCTGCCAAACGTGACTACCGGAAACTTTTGGTGGCACCGATCAACTTGCGTGAACGCCTGGTGGCATTGATCAAAAGGGAAATCGAACATCAGAAGAACGGGGAACAAGGTCACTTGGTCTTCAAATTCAACGCCCTCGTCGATGATGCGCTGATCAAGCTGATGTACGAAGCATCGCAGGCCGGGGTGATCATCGATTTGATCGTTCGCGGAGTTTGCTGTTTGCGGCCGAAAATTCCGGGCATCAGCGAAAACATCAACGTCACTAGTGTTGTTGGACGGTTCCTTGAACACAGTCGTATTTTCTACTTCCGCAATGGTGGCGCTGAGCAAATTTACCTTGGCAGCGCTGATCTGATGCCGCGCAACTTGGACAGACGCGTTGAAGTGCTCTTCCCCGTTGAGGATCCTAGACTGGCTCGGCATATCAGAGAAGATATTTTGCACATCTATTTGAATGACTCGGTGAAAGCCAGATACATGATGAGCGATGGCAAGTATAAGCGTAGTGTTTTAAAAACTGCTGATTCTATTAGTAGTCAGATGTCCTTTTTGAATCGTCGGACTGAATCGCCTTAATAAGATCAGACCTAACCTGCGCTTCTTCAATGTTGGGGATTAAGATCCTCGTAGCAGTCTTCTTGCGAATTTTAATCGGCCGTCTAGGACTAGGGCGCCGCCGGTTTTCCAGATTTTACCTAGTTTTGGAGATTTGCAGGCGTGCTTGGGATCGTTTCGATCTTGAGCTGGGAAATTTGAGCCGGCCTGCAAGGCCAGCAGCCTGTATACAAGAGCTTCTGCTGCACGCGGTCTGGCTAGATGAAGAGCAGCTTCGTGCATTTTTTTCATGCGTTCAGGATCGTCTAGCAACTTGTCGATTTTGTAGGCGAGGGCAGGCAAGTTGTTGCATCTTATGGCGACGCCTTCTTCGAGCAGATGATCCGAGTTTCGCTCTTCTTGCCCCGGAATTGGATTGACTATAACAAAGACAAGTCCCTTGGAGAGCGCCTCTGCGGTGGTCAGTCCACCCGGCTTACCGAGCACCATATCCGCTGCCGCCATGTATTCATCCATATCAGAAGTATGGGCAACTGCTTTGACGATCAAATTTCCGGTTTCCGTTTCGGCTTGCTTGTCCAACTTCTCTTTTAAATTTTTGTTGCGACCACACATGGCTATAACCTGGGCAGGATGCTTGAGTTGGCGAAGTGAGTCCAGCAACTCTTCCATCGGACCAACACCGAATCCTCCCGCCGAAACCAAAATTGTTGGTCGCTCGAGATGCAAACCATACTTCTTTCTCATTTCTATTTTGTTTTTTGGTTCAGCGAAAATCGGATCGATTGGAATGCCAGAGACACTGACTTTGTCTCGCGTTACACCCATGCTGACCAAATGCTCTTTGGTCTCTTCCAAAGCTGTGAAATATTGATCGTAATGTCGGCACAGCCAAGATGCATGAACATCGAAGTCGGTGACGACGATGACGTGCTTCGTGTGGATCTTCTTGCGACAAAGCAGCCACGAAATAATTTCGGCCGGCAAGAAATGCGTACAGATGACGATTTCAGGCTTATAGTCGTTGATCATGCGCACTAGAGGACGGGTATTCAATCGATCGAAGGCGAGGCGACGGCGCTCGTTTTTCCACGGTTTGTCGGAAGCGTCATACAGCCATCCCAACAGGTCCGGTGCCTTGTTGACCATATCAATATAGGTCTTGGAGTAGAGATTGCGCACGACATAACTCGTATACTCAAGCGAATCGACGTGGCGTACCTCGCGCGCAGTACCCGACTCGAGGAACGCCTTTTCGATTGCTTGAGCAGAACGAATATGC
>JBBQFO010000159.1:0-11088 GCA_038322035.1 Candidatus Obscuribacterales bacterium | reverse complement strand
TCGGTATTTTCTGGAGGAATTAGTTTGAGCACTGATGTTCCGATAAGCTCTTCAGAAGCGTATCCGAGCATTGCTTTAGAGAATGGGTTCACACTCAGAAACGTGCCCTGTCGATCAATCGAGAAAACCAAATCAGCGGCATAAGTGATCAAGTTTCGTTCGCTGGTTAGAGCTTCTTCAATAGCGGCATTTACCGAATGAAGTACGCGGTCCAGTTTTGCTAATTCATCGTTGCCTTCAAGTTCGGTCTCGAGTGGTTGACGTGTGGACATGCGAACAGCATTTTTGACCATGCGTTCTAACGGCTTACGAATTGTGCTAGACGAGAAATAAGCTAGGGCAACTCCAACCAGAGCAGTTATGACGCAGGCCCCGATCAACCAAACTCGAATCATTAACCTGGCCTCTTTCCTTTGCCCAGGGCTCTCTGGATTGGTCTTGTCTTCAAGCGCGATGATATCTCCAAAAATATCCATCAGCTTAAGACTGGTTCGTACCATTCTCAGTTCGAGCATCTCGCTTGTGTTCAGCACCTCGTAATCCTGCGAAGACCTAGCAGCCTTTGCCTCTTTCAACTGAGCTAAGAATTTCTCGGCGAACTGTGAAAGACGTTCTACGTTTCTTGATTGTTCGGGTAGTTGGCTAATTAGTGCCTCCAGACTGGCAACGCTGTTCAGTACTTTGTCTATGTCTTGCTGCTCCAGAGCACGCGGCATAATTCCTGCAGCTCTGTCGGATTTGAATGATGACTGCATCGTTTTGGCGATATCAACAGTCGTGTGATTACACGCATAAATTACGTCTTTGGCACGGGCTTCTGTCGCGGCTAGCTCTTGAGCACGCCATAGCAATACCGCCAAAACACAAACAATAATCAACTGAAAAATGAGAGGAACGCTGACAACGAGCAATCCTTTTGTTGCCAGCTTCATTTTTCCTCCATTTGATCATCGTCTTTGAAATTTGGAATTCGAATGAAAAATCTACTGCCCTTACCTAATTCGGTCTCAACGCCAATCGAGCCACCATGCGCCTCGGCGATCAGCTTAGAAATTGCCAGACCAAGCCCCGTTCCCTTCACCGTAGTCGATGCTTGACTCGATTTTGTCTGACTGAATTTTTCGAAAATCATTTCTTGATCTTCAGCGGCAATTCCTGTTCCTTGATCCAGGACACTAATTTCAGTCATTTCGCCTAGATCATTAAGCGCAAGAGTGACAGTGGATCCGCGCGGAGAAAACTTGATCGCATTAGACAGCAGGTTAATGAGCACGCGCATCAAACTGCGCTCGTCTGCACAGAGAGCGGCGTCGTTGAACGGTCGTACAATTTTGACGTCGAGTGATTTGGCAAGAAACTCAATGGCATCGCAGGAATATGAACAAACGTCCATTGCGCTGACAACGCCCATGCTCATAACGACTTTACCGGCTTCAAGTTTTTCCAAATCAAGCAAATCTCGGATCAAGTCCATCAATCGTTCGAGACTTGCATCTGCTTTGGTTAGAACTTGCCCGGCGCGCTCAGGCAGCTGCCCTTTGCCGCCAGACGTTAGAATCGTCAGAATTGCAGAAATGGATGAAAGCGGAGTGCGCAAATCATGGCTCGCAATCGAGATAAAGCGCTGTTTCATGCGCTCAGCCGCTCTACGCTCGCTGATGTCGTGAGCAACACAATAGTAGGACTGGGTTGCATTCACCCAACTTACTTTCCAAAGAATATCTTTGATGCTTCCGTCTCGACAAACTAATTGACTATCAAACTGAATGTCGGTTTCCACTTGCGCGATTGATTCAAAAGTCGAACGAATATTCGGTTCGCACTCTTTCGTATGCAAGGAGATTAACGAATGCCCTAGAAGATCATCAGGTTCAATGCCCCAGGCTGGAAATGCTGCAGCACCAATAGCGGTGAATCGATATCGTTTATCAAGCGAACAGATCACGTCTGTGGCAACATCCAAAACCGCCAATTCTTTTCGACGGGTATCGGTCAAAACGCTATTGGCTTCCTCCAAGGCGCCCTCTCATTCAGCGATTTCATCGTAGCCACCCGAGCTCAATTTGAAGGGTGCACGAATTGCAAGAAGCTGCGCGTTCTCTTCAATCGCGATCAATCGCTTTAATATGTGTTTGGAAAAGACTGACGCAGCAAAGATCGAAAGGACTACGCTCGATAAGGTACCGAAGACCATAATTGCAAACACGGTCAGCCTGATTCTCGCCAATTCGTTCGGCTCCTGGGCAATCAAGTTATCTTCTCGCTGCATTACCCTTTCGCTGGCGTTTCGAAATTCGATCAGCAGAGGAATAACGGCGTGGCGAACGAACTTGGTTTGCTTTCGGTATGGGATATCAGGATTTTCGGTTACTGCTCGTAAACTCTCAACCGCCAAAACCAACTTGTCGAGCAAAATCGGCAGCGGCGAGAGTACATCAGCAATGTCGGGTCTGATTGGGATGCTACCGGCAACTATATTACGGCTCTCACGTGCTGACGCAACTGTTTTATTCAGGTCTTGGACGTGGTCCCCAGAACCCGTGACAAAGTTCGTAACCAGCTTGCTCACATCTACAGTAAGTTTGCTAACTGCCGTGTAAAAACGAAACGACACGTCTTTCGATCTTTCGTATTTGTCGGATCGATCTTCGGAGTAGCTTAGCAACACAGCTAAACTGGCAACGAAAACAAATTCAAAGACGAGCGGAACCAAGACAAGTAAAAGCAGTTTATGCCAAACGGATAATTTAAGACGCAAAGCGGCTAGTCTCCGGGTTCGACGGTAACTCTAAATGATGGTTCATTCTACCGCAGCAGTTAGGCTAGCGGACTCTTGGAAGCGTGGAGCGTATTCTTAAAACTGAAGCCTAGCAGTCGGCTGAAACAGTGATCCAAAAGCCGCTGCCTTGCAAGACCTCGGACGATCTGACTCCGATTTTCCCACCCTGTCCTTCCACTATTAACTTACATATAGCCAGACCAAGACCGGTACCAAGCGCAGCGGTGGCACGGCTGGAGATTTGCTCGAAGGGCGCAAAAATTGATTGCTGATATTCTTCGGGCACGCCAGGACCTTGATCATGCACAGAGATTTCAACCATGCTATCCATACGCTTGTTTTCAAGGCGAATGATTCCTCCGAGAGGTGAATGTTTAAGAGCGTTGGAAACCAAGTTGACGAGCACCTGAACGAGCTTGCGTCGATCGCAATGAACAGACATGGTGCCTTCAGGAAGCCGGATTTGAACTTGCATCTTGTCGCTCAGAGCTTTAACATGCTGACATGTCTCTTCGAAAACTTCTGCAAGCGACAAAACTTCGGGAGAGAAATCCATTCTGCCCGCTTCCAATTTTTCGAAATCAAGCAAGTCATTGACGAGTTCAATCAGGTGTTCGGTGCTGCGACTGGCACTGCCCAATTTTGCCTGCGCCTGCGTTGCGAGTTCACCGGTGGCGCCGCTCTGCACCAAATCCAACGAACTGTGCACAGACATGAGCGGAGTGCGCAGGTCGTGCGAAATCATAGCGATGAAATCCTGCTTCAAACGCTCGAGATTTTTACGCTCACTTATGTCATGAATTACACAAAACAAACTTTGATCTCGCTCTGACCAAATGGCGGACCATGAGGTATCGATGATGCTATTCACAGCTGTTCGCATGCGCACTTCAAGAGTTTTAGTAGCACCAGAATCAGTGCTCGAGCCAATCAATCGATCGACCATGTCGCAGTCGTCGGAGACAATAAAATCCAACACAGATGATGAAATCAGACGCTCAGGACTGCAGCCCAACAGCGTAGAGGCGTAAGGATTGGCACTAGTAAAAATTCCATGTTGATTGACTGAACATACCAGATCACCTGCATACGCAATCAAATTGCGCTCGCTCGTTAGAGCTTCGCCGATCGAATATTCGACCTGATGAAGTAAATCGTCGAGACTGGCAAGCTCGTCACGCCCACCAATAGGATCTTCCAGCGGCACTCCCTGAGCAATCCTATCTGCGTTCTTTGCCATCAACTGAAGCGGTCTGCCGATACTTATGGAAGCGAAATGAGCCAGGGCCAAACTCAGAAACACGCTCACGACAACAAAAGCGATCAACGCATACTTGATTGCTTCAGCAGCCCGGGCTCTCTGTTCCGGCGCCGCACCGTGCCCAGTGTTGACTGAGTTTATGATGGCGTTGACGCAATCATAAACTTCATCCAGTTTCCCAAACATGATTCGCTCCGACCTAAATCTGCTGCCCCCGGCTTCGAATTTATGATCCTTGACGGCGTTCAGCAAAGGAACAAACTGGTCAGCAATTTCACTCAATCGCTTAAACTGGGGCAGTTGCTGCTTCTCGGCGCCTAACTTATCTCTCAATAAGTCGATACTCTGCTTTACAGTGGCAACATCCTCAGCCGTCAAATGCGTCGACTCTCCCTCCAGTCCGTACATGCGTTTGATAATGTCTCCAGTGTTATGAATAAGCTGATTGCAGCTGGCGATTACGTCTTTCGCGCTAGCTTCCGCGACAGCCAGGCTGTGTGCTTGCCATAGCAGAACAGACATTGTGATGATTAAGAACACTTGCATTAAGACCGGTACTGCGACTAGCAAAATACCTTTGGTAGCGAGTCTCATTCAGATTCCCCCAATTCAAAATTGGGAATGCGGATGTAGAACGTACTACCTTGGTTCAAAACGCTTTTTACACCGATGAAACCGTCGTGCCCCTCCACGATCAGCTTCGCAATAGCGAGCCCCAAACCCGTGCCTTTCACGGTTGATTGAGTAGTTGATTGTCTAAATTTCTCAAATATCAACTCTTGATCTTGGTAAGGAATTCCGGGGCCCTGATCTGTGACACTTATTTCAGTTGCCGAGCCGAGATCTGTCACCGCCAAAGTGACGGTGGAACCACGGGGAGAAAATTTGATTGCATTTGAAATTAAATTGATCAGCACTCGAACCAGTCTGCGCTGATCACCAAGTAAAACAGTATCCTTACTAGTTCGGACGAGTTTAATCGACAGCGATCGAGCTAAAAATTCAACCGAGTCGCAGGCCGCTGCACACACGTCCAATGAGCTGACTGCGCCCAAATCTAGCACCACTCTGCCTGCTTCCAATTTTTCCAAGTCTAACAAGTCGCGGATCAAATCCATCAACCTTTCAAGGCTGGCTTCAGCTTTTTGCAAAACATTTTTTGCAGCATCTGAGAGTGCTCCTGGACTGGCAAGAAGCACCGACAAAGTAGCAGAAATCGATGACAGCGGGGTGCCAAGATCGTGGCTTACTATGGCTATAAAGCGTTGTTTCATACGATCTGCCGCGCGCCGCTCACTGATATCATGGGCAACACAGTAGAACGACTGATTTTCGTGCGACCAGTTTATTTTCCAGAGAAAGTCTTTCAATGTTTGATCGCTACAAATCAGTTGCGACTCTAAATCAGCACCATGCTGCGAGGTAGCGATCTCTTCAAGAGCATTCCGAAAAGCCGCTTCACTCTCTCTGGATTGCAAAGAAAGAATCGAACGGCCGAGCAGGTCGTCCGCAGGATACCCCCAGGCATGCAATGAAGCAGCACCAGCGGCGGTGATCCTGAATCGTCTATCGGCAGAGCAGATCACATCTCTAGCGACATCCAAAATCGCTAGCTCTTTTCGCCTTGAGCCCTCAATCACCTGACTGGCACGATGTAAGCTCTGATCCAACCGAGCCAATTCATCATCTCCCATCGGGTGAATTTTCAGAGTCGAACGCATCGCCAGCAAGCGTGCATTTTCCTCAACAATGCGCAGTCTCTTCAAAATATCGTTGACGAAAAACCATGCCGCTCCGATAGAAATGATGATGCTGATCAGTGTGCCTATGACCATGAACAGCACGACTGAGTTTCTCTTTCTCTCCAACTCGGGCGCACCAACAGTGTTCAAACGTTTTTCGACGCTAAGGAGATTTTTTGAAAGTTGATCGAAGTCAAGGATAAGAGGCAAGCCGGCTTTGCGCATATACAAAATCTGCGAATTTGATGGATCCCCCTTGAGGAAATCTCGCCTCGCTTTTTGCACTGCGCTAATAGCTGATTCAAAAAGATCCGAAGCGGGAGCGATTACATCCTTCAACTCCGGTACCATCTGTACAGAATGCTGCATTGCGATGGCAGATTTGCGCACGGTTGCCGTAGCCTTATCAACACCGGCAAATCGGTCTCGATCACTGCTACCGCCAACAACGAGTTTGCTCATCGTGTGCACAATGGCACCTTCGGCCTGGTTAAACTCCAAAAGGACGTCTTTGGAGCGCTCGTATCGGTCGGTGGCTTGCTGAGCGGATTGTAAAAGACTTGCCAGCAATAGAACGAACGAAATTTCAAAGACGAGCGGAATCAAGACGAGTAAGAGCAGCTTATGCCAAATTGACAATCTGATGCTCAAAACACTGACTCCAGCTCCGTGCTAAAAAATGAAAAGCGCCGGACTGGCCGACGCTTTCAATTTTACTTGCCTTGCTTCTCTTTCAGTTCGAGCTTGTAAGCTTTACTCTCCAGAGCCGTGATCTTCTTGTTCAGCTTCTCCAACTCTTTCGGCGGCAGATTAGGCGAGAGTGCGATATATGCGCGATATTGCACAACTGCCTCACGCAGGTCTTTCGACGAAGCGGGCGACAGCTTCTCCAGGGTCTGCCCGATGCCCAGTCTGGAAGCAGCAATTTTTGGATTGCCATAAATGGATGAATGATACTTATCGATAGCACTGGCTAGCTGTTTTTTACGAGACAAGTCATCTGCCAGAGTCAGGTCTTGCTTAGATGAATCTTGTGCTTTAGCAACACTGTCCAAACCACGTTTGGCCCGTTCCTCGCCACCAGCCATGGTGCTGGCTTTTTTGTAAGCAGCTTCGGCGTTAGGTATGTCCTTAATCATCAAGGCCAGGTCGGCAATAGCGAATGTCTGTTTTGCATCGGCTGCGCTGCCGAGTACTTGGGCGATCTGGTCATCCTCCTCTTTAAATTTATTCTGAGCAAGAAGCGCTTCAGCGTAGGCGATTCGCTCACCATTGTTGGTTGGTGTGCCGATCGTTGCCAGGTCGACCTTTTCACCAGACATCGAACGAAGCTTGGCTTGAGCGAGGCGCAATTCCATGTCGTTTGGATTCATTTTCACCGCTTGCTCGATCATCTTCTTGGCGGATTCGTATTCGTTCGATACGAAGAAAGCACCAGTCGCTTCTTTATTAGCCTTAAGATAATAACCGCGGGTCAGACCCTTTGCCGCGACTGAATTGTTTGGATCCTGATCCAGAACCGTTCTATATTCTTTAATCGCATCATCCAATTTTTCCAGCTTGAGGCTGTTGTCGGCGATGCGAGAATGAAGTGTGGCACTATTGGGCGACATTTCTAAACCAGATCGCAAGTCGGCGATTGCGTGTTCCAAATCGCCGCGTTGTTCACGAATATCTGCAATGCCCAGATAAGCGTCAGGGTTTTCAGGCTTGATGCGAATTGATTCTTGAAATTCTTTGATACCAGCGACGGTGTTACCCTGCTGTGAATAAGCTTGTCCCATCGACAGTCTGGCTGGAGCACTATTTGGATTTTGATAAAGCGAAGTGTTTAGCTCTTTAATCGCATCATCCAACTGCCCCTGACGTAAATATGTAGTACCAAGTCCGTAGTGAGCCGTCGAGTTTCCCGAATTCAAAGCGATTGCTTGCTTGAACGCGGTCAGAGCATCGGCGGTATTGCCCTGCTGCAATTTCACAACACCAAGCCCAGCGAAAGCTTCTGAGTACTGGGGGTCAATTTGAGTTGCCTGCTTGAACTCGTTGACCGAGTCATCGAGGCGACCCTGCTCCTTATAAATCATGCCGAGAGTGTAGTGAGCTTCCGGCATACCTGGATCGATAGCGAGACCGTCTTTGCACTCCGCTTCAGCGCTCTTCAGCAATGCTTCTTTGTTTTTGATCACCGTGTTTGATGATGACTGCAGACGATTGAATTGCACCATCGCTTTTCCGCTATGCGCCATGGCATTTCTAGGGTCCATGGACAGGGCTTTGTCAAATTGATCTGATGCTGCATCGAGCTTAAATTGCTTAGCGTAAGCCATACCGAGTCCAACCAGCGCCGGCACACTTTTCGCGTTCTTCCCGACCACTGCTCTGTAGAGATCTGCTGCGTCAGCGTACTTTCCTTTCAACATCAAATCGTCAGCCATAACCACTTCACGATCAATTTTGATCTTGAGCAATTTCTTTGCGATCAAGATGTGACCGTCGTTGGTATTTCTAAAAGCAACTCCCGGCTGCACCGCTTGCACCAATCCGATGGTACACGCGAGGACAAGACCCAACTTTAGAAATGAAGTTCTAGACTGCATAAAATCTCCCACGACTCAACTGACATCTGACCACAACACAGCACATCATATAGTTTTACCAGTAAGCCAGGATATCGTTCTCCTCAAGTATCCGCTAGACCTTGACCAGTGCGAGTCACAAAGCTTACGACATGCCGATCGAACATTCCTTATAAGGAAGACGTTTTTGGATCGTGAATTTGATTTTTGCCTACTTATATAGATGTATCTCAGCACCTCCAATCCGTCAGATAAATCGGGCGGCTTGCCGCATAGATTATCCTGGGATAAATCGGGCGGCTTGCCGCATAGGTTATCCTAGGATAATTCTTTCAATCAGCTTTCAGAACTGACGAGTGTGCTCGGGACGGCGATCCGCACACCTTGTAGGAGCGAATCTTAGTCATATAATTGTTGAATGCAATCATTTATATGAGGTTGAATCGTGTCGGGTCATTCAAAGTGGGCAACAATCAAACGCGAAAAAGCCGTCACCGACGTCAAAAAAGGTGCTGTCTATGCGCGCATGGGGCGGGAAATAATCGTTTCAGCGAAATTTGGCGGCGGCGATCCGACGGCCAATTTTCGACTCAGGCAAGCGATTGAGCGTGCTAAAGCAGCTGGCGTTCCCAATGACAACATTCAACGTGCCGTCGAAAAAGGCACTGGCGCCGGCACCGCCGACACTTTCGAAGAACTCACTTATGAGGGTTATGGTCCGGGCGGAGTGGCTGTGATGGTGCGCTGCACAACAGACAATCGCAACCGCACCGCAGGTGATATTCGCAGCTACTTCACCAAGTTCGGCGGCAACTTGGGTTCCACAGGCAGTGTTGGCTGGAATTTCGTCGAGCGCGGCGAAGTTCAAGTGGCTAAATCAGCGACGCTGGATGAAGACAAATTGCTGGCAGCCGCTGTCGATGCGGGCGCGGAAGATCTGGAGACCGATGGAGACGACTACATAGTAGTGGTCTGCGAGCCATTCAAGTTGGAGCCAGTGCGCACCGCTTTGGAAAAAGCCGGATACAAAATCGACTCATCACAAGTTTCGATGGCACCAAATTCGACAGTCGAAGTAACCAGCCCAGATGTTGCAAAACAGCTTCTCAGGCTGCTCGACATACTCGAAAATCATGATGACGTACAAAACGTTTACGCCAATTTTGATATGAACGAAAAGTGGTTGACGGAAGCGATTAGCTGAAAATGGCTATTTAAGCGCATCGCACGGTGTTCCAATAAGCTCAAGTATATGCAAAGAAACGTTACTCGTTTTCTAGCCCCGCTTGGCATCAACCAGATCTCCCCGGATCTGTGTGGATATACGGATTACACCGATTAACGCTCACGTTGTTGTGCAATTGTGCATCGAGTTAGGTGCAGTTAAGAGATCTTTTTACACTGCGTTACCTTTGCCGCATGACATCTGATTCTTGCCATTCAAATGAGAGCCAGTTCATCCCGCTAGACACTGTCCAGCTTTCCCGGTATATCGAACACATAGTCGCCAAGCTGGTTTCGAAGCGCTGTCAACCCCAGAACGTTTAGAGATTTGCCATAAAGCGGCTAATAATCACAGACTCAGCAAAACTCAATTTGTCAGGGGATCTTTGACTCGCAACGAGGTCGTCTGGTAACCTTCGCCTGCTTCGGAGCCCGACTTGAAAGTTTGGCGTAAGGAAGCCGGTCAGCTCCTGTATCACCGTACCAGGTGGATATAAGCCGATCGTCGATCCAGAGAAATTCGGGTGAAATCTGTGAATACTGGAAACAAGGTTCGTCTGTCGGTTGCGACTGTTGCGTTGAGCGTGGGCTTCGGCTTTACTCAGCCCGCAAATGCATTCCAGCCTAGCGATATACAACCAGAAGTAATTTCGAACGTCTGGGAGGAAAACAACGCTGAATACGCGTCGGTTTCTCTCAACGGTAAAGACCTCCTTACATACAAAGCGAATGTGGATAACCACGTCGCCGAAGAAAAGGCAGAGGACCTGGCCGACAAGCTCAAAGATTTGATGAATGAAGACAAGTTCGATGCCAACAAACTGTTGCCAGCCAAAGAAGGCGATGTAGCAGTTCTGAAATTGGATGGCGCAACTGTTTTGAAGTTCGACATTTCCGATACTGTCGATGCTAACAAGCAAAATGCTGGTTCGGCACTCGAACAGAGTTTGAGAATGGTCAACGTGATTCGGTTGGCAATGGGTGCCCCTTCAATTCCAGCCTCATTCTTGAAGACTGGTGAAATGCCTGTGATGGCACCTGCACCGACCACGGCTGCAGTCACTCCAACTCAAGCACCGTCTGGAAAGATGGACCTGGGCGCATTCGCCAAGGCGATTGGCAGTAAGTTTAGTGGTCATGCCTCCTGGTATGGTGGCAAGTTCCATGGACGCAGAACGTCTGACGGCAGCACTTTCGACCAAGATGGTTTGACGGCCGCACATAGAAGTTTGCCGTTTGGCACGAAGTTGCTGGTTATGAACCGCCGAACCGGCGATTCCTGCGTAGTGCAAGTTAACGACCGCGGACCGTTCGTCGGGGACAGAGTGATCGACTTGTCGAAAGGCGCAGCAAAGCGCCTGAATATGCTCGGCTCCGGAATAGCAGTTGTTGACTGCCTGGTGCTACGCGGCGACGGCACTCAATTGTAGAAATTGCGGACACAGGCACTTGGGACGAGGCGCTCCATTTTCGCGTCTTCAAGAGTGTGACGATCCGTAAGAGTAC